>JAJCXQ010000107.1 GCA_029263355.1 Acidobacteriota bacterium
GCGAACAGCCCAACAAGAGCGGTCGGTGGGACGACCCATTGCCACTGTAGCCCCTGATGATGCTCGACCCGTAAGCCGATCCGGACGTACTCCACGAGCATGAGCAGCGCCGGTGCGGCAAGAAGGCAGCCCCATACCCAGGCGGCGATGACGGGCCATAGGCCTGCAAGGCTGTGTCTTTGGAGGCTTTGTCTTTGGAGGCTTTGTCTTTGGAGGCGGTGCCTTTGGAGGCCGTGTCGCAGGATGACGAAAAGAGTCGTGACGCCCATCATCAAGACGGAGAACGGCCACCCGGCGGTGAGGATCAAATAGATAAAAAAGCCCGCCGGCAGGAAACGTGTCAGTCCGCGTTCGCTTTTCAACGAACGTTCGAGAGCCCACCAAGACCAAGGTATCCAGGCAAAGCTCGTCAGCGCTGGAATCCAATCGGTGGCTGCCCAGCAGATGATCCAACCATTCAGCGAGGCGACAACAGCCGCAAAGATCGCTAGATCGGCGCTCAGATTACGTTGTCGCGCCAGGTAGAACGTTCCGGCAGCAAGAACCGCAAGATGAATCAGTGAAAAGGCGGCGGCGGTCGACGGCAGAGTGAGATTGAGCTTCCAGATTAGGACACAAACCGCTTGGATGAAGATCGAAAAACTACCATGCTGATACTCCCCCGCCAGGGCGCCGCCGAACCAGGAGGAGGGGCTGAGAAGGGTGGACTCTCCAGTCTCCCAAGCCCGGCTGATCTCGTGTGATGCCGGCAGGTATTGGACTTGATAGTCGTCGTTCCAGAAGAAGCCTGGATCACGAGCCAAGAGAAGAAGGCAGAAACCGAGGACCAGGCCAACAGCGAGGAAACACTCTGCAATGTGACGTGGGATCATCTTGGGTTCGCTCATCAGCTCAGGGACAAGCTTTAACCCCGAAGATTTCGCGGTACCGATTGGCGAGTCCAGCTAGTTGATGCCTGTCGAGCCTACCAGGCAACCTGCTCTCGTTTCTATCATCCACACAACCCCACCGTACTTGACGCTGGGTGAGCAGTCCATGGGCCGAGATGGTCCGCTGTCGAGGCTATCGGGTGACGGAAAGAGTAAACTACTCACTCGCCCGCAGATCCACCACTGGTGTCATGAATCAACTCACTGACTCGAACAACAGCGAACGGTCCCGCCCGCGGGCCGGCGGCGAGGTTGACCCGGTCAACGAGCCGTGGCGGCGAGCCTGAGATGTGCGGGATCCTCGGTGGTACCGATCCCGGTTGGGACTATGCCAAGGCGCTCGAGTGCTTGCGCCACCGCGGACCGGATGCGCAGCATCTGCGGCAAGTCCGGAGGCTGAACTTGGGTTTTGCCCGGCTGGCGGTGATCGATCCGCGGGCGGTAGCGGATCAACCCATGGTCTCACAAGACGGCAGTGTCTGGCTGGTCTTCAATGGTGAAATTTATGGCTTCCAGGCCCTGCGCCGGGAGCTCGAGCGCGACCATCACTTCCGTACCTTCTCCGACTCCGAAGTTTTGCTCAACGCTTATCTGCAATGGGGGGACGGCTTCCTCGAGCATCTCGACGGCATGTTTGCGGCGGCGATTTACGACACGCGAGTCGAGCGCCTCGTACTGTTCCGCGATCGCCCCGGCATCAAACCGCTTTATTACTATTGGAACGGTCGGGAGTTCGGTTTTGCCTCGGAGCTCAAAGGAATCGAAGCGCTGATCGGTCGCGAGAATCTGGTTGTCGACCCTACCGCCATCTACGACTTCCTGACCTACCGCTACGTCCCCTACCCCAAGACCCTTTTCAAGGATGTCTACCAATTGCCGCCGGCCTCGCGGCTGGTTTTCGATCTGCGGCGCCGTGAGTTGGCGTCTCTCGACAAGTATTGGCAGGTGCCGATGGGCATCCATGGCAGCGGGACAGATGTCGATGAGGCCTGCCGAGAGCTGCGACGGGCGATCGAGATCTCGGTCGCGGAGCAAATGGTGGCCGATGTTCCCTTGGGATTCTTCTTGAGTGGCGGGATGGATTCGAGCGCCGTGGTAGCTGCCGCCTCGCAGGGTGAGAATGAGCTGCGGACGTTCACGATCGGCTTCGACGTTTCCGAGCATACGGAAACCCGGTTCGCGCGCCAGGTTGCGGAGCTCTTCGGGACGGTCCACCACGAGGAGAACCTCAGTCGCGAAGCCACCACCGAACTCTTCGACCAAATGAAAACGTGGTACGACGAGCCTTTCGCCGATACCTCGGCCATACCTACCTATCTCGTTTCGCGATGTGCTCGCCAGAAGGTGACGGTGGCGCTTTCGGGGGACGGAGGCGACGAGATCTTCGGAGGCTATCGTTGGTATACCTTGTACCGGACGTTTCGGCGCCTGGGATTCGGCCGCACCGGTGATTTGAGCCGCTGGGTGGAGAAGGCTCGAGACGTCTTTCCTCACGGACCCTTGCACCGGGTGCTCAACCTCGCGAGCCTTGTAGGTTCCGATGAACTTTCACTCTACGTTCAACTGATGGGGGGGATGACGCGGGGCGAAAAACGTCGGCATGCGGTCCATTTGGGTATCGACCCCGACTATGACGACCTGTGGTTCTTTCGCCAGTTCTGGCGCCCCGACCTGCCCCTGCTGACCCGTCTGCAGTACCTCGACTTTCACACGTTTCTGCCTGGCGATATCCTGACCAAAGTTGATCGCGCCAGCATGGCCAACTCTCTCGAGGTGCGGGTTCCTTTGCTGAGTCGCCGCCTGGTGGAGCTCGCTTTCTCTCTTCCAGAAGATCTGCGTTTTCACGGTGGGAGGCTCAAAGGGCTCTTCAAGAGATCCTACCGAGGGATCCTGCCGTCGACCATTATCGAGCGCGAGAAGAGAGGGTTCTCGGTGCCGCTCCAGTACCAGCCTGCAGCCGGACGGCGGCGGTTTCAAGAACGAATCCTCGAAGAGCACTACGGCATCCAGCCGTAGCTTTTCAGTGGTACGATGGCGCGATAGATTTCGTCAGATCGAACGTCGTCTGGTTCATTCGGTAGGTATTCCCTCGATTCCTTCCGGCTGATTCCGCTGGCAGCGATTGGAAAGATGTCCAAACTCGAGCCTTTGACCGAACAGGAATTGGCCAGCTTTCGCATTCCTGGAGAGGTGCTGCGTTATCTGGAAATTCAGCGCGAAAAGCTTGGTTTGAGCCGGGATCAGATCAACGTGCTGGACTACGGCTGTGGCAAAGGAACATCGGTCGCCTGGTTGCGTGAGCATGGGTACAACGCCTTTGGCGTCGACGTCGAGCGGCGATACATCGACAACGGACGTGGTCTTTTGCGCGCCCGCGGCCTGGAAGCGGACAGCATACTCTCGATGCTCGACGAACAAGGAAGGGCGTCACACGACAAGGGGTTCTTTCACTTTATCTTCTCCGAGGCGGTCTTCGAACATGTTCCTGATCTCCAGCAAGTGATGCGGGAACTGGGCCGTTTGACCGCATCGGGCGGTGCTGGCCTCCATCGCTTTCCAGCTCACTTGCGGCCGGTGGAAGAGCATCTCTTCATGCCCCTGGTCCACTACCTACCCAAGACCAGGGCGCGGCTGCTCTGGATCGCGCTCAACCTGGCTGCAGGAGTCGGCCCGCGCTGGCCCGAGCTCGAGACCTTGGGGCTTGTCGATCAGGCTCGGGCCTATTACAAATACAGCGTCGAACAGACCTTCTATCGCAGCCCACGGGCCATCTTGAGCACTGCTCAGGCGGAGGGTTTCCGGGGCGCGTTTGTCGCTCACCAGCATCCCAAAATCGATCGCCATCCTGTTGCTCGAAGATGGGTCCGAGTCCCGGGTTTACGCGGTTTCGCCAGTTGGCTGCTGACGAACTTTGTGATCGTGGAGCTTCTCCTCGAGCGACCCGACGGCAAGGCGTCGGTCCGACAGGTCAGCTCGTGATCTGCGGGCCGCAGACAGCCAGTTGGCACGCAAGGTAGCGCCGCGGCAGGATCCGCTTCAGGATCGGAAGGGTCGCACGTTCAGCCGGGTTCAGTCGCTTCTGGGGTAGAAGATGGTGTTCGGCCAGCCCCAGTCCGCTGTTGATCACGAAGGTGCGAAACTCGCTGGAGCTCCACTCTCGAATGTGCTCTGGCTTAGGGCTGCTCAAACAATGACGTCCTCGCAGGATGTCTCTCTCGGGAGTCGACAAGAACAGGCGGCCGTCAGGCGCGAGGAGCCGGCGCAAGAGAGCAATCAAGGGGTCTGGATCCAGCAGATGCTCGACGACATCTGCGCACACGACGCAATCGAACGTTCTGCGAGGCGCGTTGTCCCCGCGCTCGAGATCGACCGGCACGAACTTCATCTCAGGGAAGTCCCTTTCCATGATCACCTTCAGTGATGGGTGATCGATCAAAGTGATATCGGAGGTGATCGGAGAAATCATCTCCCGGGCTTTCTTGGGGTAACCGCAACCGACATCGACGAAAGATCTGCGACCTGAAGACAGCAGGAACTGCGCAGCCTTCTCGTAGACGTAATATTGATAACTGGCCGAGGCGGCGATCCGCTGCTCGTTCCAGTAGTGTGTGGCGTCCTCTGAAACCGTCGAGACTTCCGTTCTCGCGACATAAGCCTCGCGGATACCGTAGTTTTTCATGTTGCGCTCTGACCCTCGAGAAGCGGCTTGCTCGCCTCGACGTGGTAACCCGTTGTCGCGTATTCGGAGCGGATGATTCCGTTGAGCAGAGCGATCAGCGGGTAGAGCAGGAGAGCCAGGAACATGAATAACAACCCGAGGACACGGTCGGTCCAGTAGCGGCTGTACCACAAGCGAATCAAGGGAGTGAGAGCGGCGCGGAAGTAGCCGTTGCGACGGACGATGACCACGTCGTCGAAATCTTGCAGCAGCAGCCGTAGGCCGTACTCGGTGAATCGCCAGTAGTCGTGGGGTACGTCGTGCATCTCGAAGATGTAGGGAACGCTCAGGATCAGCTTTCCCCCGGGTTTGAGGACGCGTCTCAGTTCGGCGAGCGCCCGCTGCGGCTCACTGACGTGCTCCAGAACCTCGATGAGGAACACTGCGTCGAAACGCTGGGTCTCGAAAACCTCCCGCAGATCGCAAGCGTCCGCGACGATATCCGGTTTGCGTTGCGGATTGATATCGATCGACAGGCACTTTTCGACCAGCGGCCCGATCTCTCCGCCCGCTCCCACGTTGAGGACGGAGCCGTTTATTGCGGCGCGCTTTCTCCTCACCCAACCGTGCAGATCACCACGGCTGAAATGGTTCGACCAGATGCGTAAGGGGCGCCAGTATCCGTACCGCCATACCAGGCGCGCAACTGGAAATAGAAACCGTTGCCAGATTCGTCCGAGAATGTCCCTCATCGCGCTGACCTCTGCATGTTTCTTTGAGAGACTACCATGATGCGGATTGCTTACCTATCGAGCTCCACGATTCCATCGCGTGCGGCGAACAGCGTCCATGTCATGAAAATGTGCCACGCGTTGGCGTCCGCCGGGCATGAAGTCTTCCTCATCGCGCGCCAGGGTGTCGATTCGGTGGGGGACGACTTTCAGTGGTACGGCATAAGTCCGTGTTTTACTATCCTCAAGCATAAGGCGTGGCGATTGCCGGTCGGTGGGGAAGCGCTCAACGGGCTGATCTCTGCCTCCCGTCTCAGCGCAATTCGACCCGATCTGCTTTATGCCCGGCATCGGCTGAGCTTGTTCGCCGCCCTTCCTAGCGGGGTCCCCTTCGTGTTCGAAGCCCATGCGGCCCCGACGAAACTCGAGAAGGTGATTTTGCGAAGAGTTTTTCGGCATTCGAGCTTCGCCCGGCTGGTGGTTATCTCCAAAGCCTTACGGCACGAATTCGAAAGGTTGTATCCGTGGCTTCCGGCGGAAAAGATCCAAGTCGCCCACGACGCCGCTGATCCCCCTGCCAGCGACACTGGCATCCCCCTCGACCTCGGCGGGCGGCCAACGGTCGATCTCCGAGTGGGATACGTGGGACACCTCTACCCGGGAAAGGGCATGGAAGTTGTCGCGGAGCTCGCGACCCGACTACCGAGCATCGATTTCCACGTGATCGGAGGTACGGAGAGAGATCTCGATCGCTGGCGCCAGCGGGACGGGAACCGCGAGAACTTGATTTTTCATGGGTTCGTCGAGCCAGCGCGGGTGGATGCCTACCGCGCAGCTATGGATGTCCTGGTGGCGCCCTACCTG
>JAJCXQ010000108.1 GCA_029263355.1 Acidobacteriota bacterium
CTAATCACGTTGCCGGCAGCGTGGGGCGAGGCGACTTGCCAGGAACCAGACGGTCTCCTATTCGACGACTGTGAATTGGTCACGTGCCAAGACTTGATGCTGCAGGCCGGTGACGTAGCGGGCTTCATAGACACCGGGGCCGCCCTGTATGGGATAACTCGTCACAGTACCGCTGGTGCCGTCTGCTTGGGCAACAAAACCATAACGCGGGGTTCGGTTCCACATGGCGTTATCGGGCATATCAGCGGGTACCACCACGACTCGGTCGCCAGCAAAGGCATCGCCGGAGTAGGCTACGGTAAAGGAACTGCCAGCCTTCACCTGGTCCGGGGCATCGACGCTGGCCTGTGCCTGATCGATCGTGATGGGCGCCCGGGCGATAATCTCTGCGCCGGGGTGGAGCACATAAACAAGCTCATAGCTGCCGGCGATTGCCGGCACCCGTAGCCGGATACGATTTTCAGCTTCGTCTTCGCGTCTATTCAACGCCACCTGACTGTCGCGATTGGACTTTGTGGCGCCAACGGTGACCACGGAGATGACGTCATTGTCCATACCTTCGGTGGGTCCCTGCCAGCTAATCGTGATCGTCGAGCCACCTGTCGCACTCGAAGGTGCAGAGAGTTTTGCGCTGACCGCAGTCACTTCGATCGCTGTGCTGGCCTGCACAGCGTGGTGCATGCCGGGATAGGTCGTATAGCCGTTGGCCAGGATATAACGTATTTCATACTTTCCAGGCTCAGCCGGAGCCGTCAATGTTGCTGGTTCGCCCTCAACGAATCGAGCCGTCGATCTGTTGTCGAAGACTTTCTGGCTGCCAGTCTCGACGAGGGTGGCAAAATCGCCGTCTGTGAGGGGGCCATCCCAGCTGATGCTGATCGGACTGGCGGCGGGCACCGACGCAGGAGCGCTGATCGAGTAGGCGCTGTCGGTCACCTTCAGAGGTCGCCGCGCCAGGATGATGCGCGGATTGTCGAGCACATAACGGACCTCGTACTCACCGGCAACGGATGGCGCCCCGATCTCTGTATGGGCGAGATCGCCAATATCAAAGGCGCCGTTGCCATTGCTGTCGGTGTCGGTCGTTGACTTCCCTTTGGCATATTGGGCTCTGGCCTTGGCCGTTGCGGCGAAATAGATCGTGTCGCGTGGGCCGTCCTCGGTCCCTGTGACATGAATATAGGCGCCAAGATCGTCAGGACCGGACCAGGCTACAGCAACAGATGTACCTTCGGCCACGGCATCAGGCGCTTCCAAACTGACGGGCAAGCCAAGGTCAATCGGCACAGTCACCACTTTGGGCTGCTGGGCGGCGACCGAGAAGCTCGCGGTACCTGACTTGATCTGTGAGCCATCACCCCAGCCAGACCAATCTGCCTTCACAACATAGTCCCCAGGCGCGATCTCAGTTGTTTCAGCGCCCGTGCCCTGGGCCGAGAAAGCGGCTTCTCCTGTATCGGCGTGGGTCACACGCCAATCGAGTTTCGATTGGATCAGCGGTCCGCCAGACAGAATTGTGGCTTTCAGAGCCAGAGTGGAGGGGACCGGCGTGCCTTCTGCCGCGACAGGTCCAGGGGTTGCCACGCTGGCCAGCGCTTCGGCAAGCTCGTCCGCATTATCAGCCGCGACGAAGGTCCCGCCGGTTTCCTTGGCAATGCAGACCAAACCCGAGCGCTCCTCCTCAGTGACGTCGAAGCCAATGACATGAACGGTGAAATCAAGACCGTTCTCTTCGAGCAACCTGGCGAGGGCACAGGGATCGGCCTCGCAGGTTTCCAACCCATCAGAAACGAGCACGACCGTAGCGGCCTGGCGTTGATAGTTCAGCTCGATGGCCGCATGCTCGACAGACTTGGACAACGGAGTCTTGCCGCGCGGGCTGAGGCTGCGCAGCTGAGTGATGACCTTGCCTCGATCGCGGCTAACATCAGCAAGCGTTTCGATATCGCCGCAATCCCCCTTGCGACGATGGCCATAAGCGACGAAACCAAGGCCTTGCTCATCTGGCAGTCCCCGAACCAGAGTTTCGACGACATCCTTGGCGATGACGATCTTGTTGACGCCGTCGATTTGGCCCCACATGGATCCCGACGCGTCGAGGATCAGAATCGTGTCTTTCAGTGGCGGGTTGGCTGCTTGCGCAATCGCATTCGGTGTTGTGAATGGCATGAGAGCTACCAGCGCCAGTAAGGCGGTCCAATACGTCATCTTCATCAACTTGTTCATCCTTGGTTCAGATTGACTCGCCTGCAATCTGCACACCGCAGACGCAGCCTCGGCCGGGGCGCCTCACGCTGTAGGCGCGAAACGACAAACCGCCCGCAACAAACAGCAATGACTATAATTTACCACGATGAGGAACCAAACTTTGTCGAGTAGGGCAGGCGCCCAGTTGGCGGTTGAACTGTCGCGAACCCGGAAGGTGGCCCACAAGCCAGGCCGCAACCCTTCGAAGGCCGAAACGGATCACTAGGAGAAATCGTCATCCCCGGCGACGTAGAGTGGGCAACGTAGAGTTACCGTCAAGCAGCGGCTGGCGGCGTTGACCGGAAGAAAATCTTCTTGGCCGCGATGAACAGCAGTATCAACACTCCCACCGCAGCGACCAATGGCACCATGATGGTGAGCAGGGTCACGCCGACCGAGGCGCCGGCTTCAACGGTTGACAGGACCGGATTGCCGAACCCGGCGGTGGCCACTGACGAAAATTGGCGAGCAACCGTGGTCAGGCCTTGGATGGTTCCCGCTGCGCCGCCGCCTGCGATGATCGCTACGCTCCAACCGAGGAGCGGATCGAGAT
>JAJCXQ010000109.1 GCA_029263355.1 Acidobacteriota bacterium
CGTCACGACCTGCCGCCCCAAGGCGCCGCGGGCCGGTGTCCTGAGCCACAGCCCCAGCACGATCTTTCGACCCTTCACAAAGGGCAGCCGCTGCGCCTTCGCCTCCAGCTCTCTCAGCAGTCTACGGGCGTCCGGTTTGGAGGTCCATTTGACCTCGCCGACAAGCAACGAATCTCCATCAACGCTCTCAGCGACCAGATCGATTTCCATCGGCTTACGATCGAGGCCAGCACCCCACCAACGTTGCGCTGGTCGCCATCGCTGGCCAAAGGTATCGAGTAGCGGCACACTCGACCGCGCCAGCTCCTCCCAGATGCCGCCAACATGCTGCGGAAAGCGATGCGCGATATCCTCCTCCACCGCCGCTACCTGCTGCATTCCCAAACGAGAGCGGTCAGGTTCCACGAAGCGGAACCAGTAGCGCAGGAACGGATCCGAGATGCGATAGAGCGTCCGCTTGCCAGAACGAGCGGAAGCCCCGAAGGGCATCTCGCGCTCGACCAGGTTCATCTCCATCAACCGTTGCAAGGGTCGCGATAGTGAGGTTGCGGGCTTGTCGAGACGGGCCGCGATCTCCGAGGCACGATGACAACCGCGGCCGATCAGGCTGAGGATCGACGCCGCTTGCGCCGTATCGCGCAGATCGTCCAGCAGCAGACGGGCCGGTTCGTCGTGCAAGACACCCAGCGGGCTGAGCACAAGATCCCGTACCGCAGCCGCCAGATCCGGAGCGTCCACCGCCAGCTCCCAATAGCGCGGCACCCCACCCCACACCGAATAAGCCTCGATCGCGCTGGTGGCCTCTCGCAAACGCAATGCCTTGCGGATCCACCCTGCCGGCAGCGGCCTGATCTCGAGAATTTCCCGCGCCCGACCAAAAAGCGGCGCCGAGCGGTCCAGCACCAACCCTTGCATCATGCGCTGCGATGAACCTGCAAGCAGCAAGTGAAGCCGTCGCTCACCGTATTGATCTACGTATCGCTGAAGCACGCTCGGCAGCGCCGAGTCCGTCGACACCAAAGCTGGGAACTCGTCCAATGCCAACACCGAACCAGCCGGCGCTTCCTGCCACCAACGCGCAAAAAGCGCGTCCCAATCCGGATACGTCACCCGCTCGAAACCGGGCAGCAGCCTGCCGATCTCCGCCGCCAGGCTCGATCTCTGCAACGCACTCTCCCGATCGTCACCCACAAAATAGACTGACCGCTCGGCGGGCAAGACCTCCCGCAGCAACCGAGACTTACCGCAACGACGACGACCGTAGAGCACCCCAAACAAGCCTTCACTGCTCGCGAGCAGGCGCTCGAGTCGAGCACGCTCTTCGTCACGGTTGTAGAAAGGCAACTTCATGGCTGTCGCGAATCCACCTCGGGAGGCAATTGCTACAGATTATTATGCAGCAACTGCATTATGCATCAGTTACATAATATTACAACTCTAGCAAAAACGCTGAGCCACCCGCTGGGAGCTTCGACATCTCGCTGGCTCGGTCGGTACAGTGAGGCTCGACGCCTACCCATGGCCCCCTGCCTGCTTCAGGCGCATCAGCTTCTTCTGATACCGCGTCTGCACCAGGTCGGTCAGCAACAGCACGAGGATGACGAAGTAGAAGGTTGTTTTGGTCATCGCGGTGACTTCGTTGCCGAAGAGATGCAGGTGGGCGAGGTGACCACCTTCGGACACCAGCATGATCCCGACGACAAATAGGACGAACAATCCGAGGACTTCGTACATTCGATTCTTTTGCAAGAAATCAGACACATGATCCGCCAAGAAGATCATCAACATGCCGCCGATCACGATCGCGGTCGCCATGACCCAGAAAACGTTGGTCAAAGCCATGGCGCTGAGGATTGAATCGAAAGAAAAAACAATGTTCATCATGACGATCGCAAAGATGATCATGCCGGGCGAGGCGCTGCCTTTCTCTTCGTGATCAACCTCTTCCAACTGCATCATGTGCAGGATCTCTTTGGTGGCGGTGTAGATAATGAATACACCCCCCAGCAACACGATCAGACTGTGGACGTTGAATTCACCCTCGATGATGCTGTTGTGGAAACCGAACAGTGGTTTCTGAAAACTCTGGATGACCGACATCAGCACGAAGAGAAGCACGATCCGCAAGATGACCGCCAAACCGATGCCGAGCTTGCGGACCATCGCCCGTTTGGCCTCCGGCGCACGCTTGGACTCCAGCGAGATGTAGAGCAAATTGTCGAATCCCAACACCGCTTGCAGCAGCACCAACATACCCAGAGTCACTACGTTGTCGATCGTCATCGTCTCGTCCTTTCTTCACCGTTCATGCCGCTAGGGCGGCGACTCGGTCTCGCCCAAAGACATCCGAAGCGGCATCGAGCCGCGAAGCTTCCTTGATTGTGAGCCGATTCTCGCACAGTCGCGCCGCTGGGACGACACCCGTGACCGAAGGATTCGAACGACGGGTCTCCAAGAGCACCACCGGTTGCCGCGCTGCTCACCCTCACCCCTGAACAGCTTGTCCCAATCCGGTTGGGTGCCTGCCTAAGACGGCGCTACGCTGGATTCGGAAGGTGTTGTTCGGACATGCACAAACCACCACTCAACCCCTGGCGTTGTTTCGTCTGGCTACTCGCGCTAATTCTTTCGATGTACGGCTGTGCCGCGCCACGGGCCAACGGCGCAGCTCCGGCGCCCCAGGACAACGGCGAGGCTTCGGCGCCTCAGGGCAAACGCGACGCGTCGTCACCACGAGCCGGCAACGGCGAGCTCAGGCTAGTCCCAGACATTGATGTCGGCGACCGTGAGCCCGCCGTTCGCCAACAGCTGGCGGACACCCGCAATGCGGTCCAGCAACTCCTAGAGCAGACGTCGCGGGACCCCGCAGCACTCGGCGAGGCCTTCGGGCGCCTCGGGATGGTGCTCAATGCCTATCAATTCCTCGACGCTGCCGAAATCGCTTACCGCAACGCCACCGAGCTCGCACCAACAGATGCCCGCTGGCCCTACTACCTGGCATTCTGTCTTCAACTGCAAGGGCATCTGGACGAAGCGACAGCGCTGTACCGACGTGTCCTCGAGCTCGAGCCAGCCGACACCACGACCCATCTACGAATCGCCGACACGCTGTTCGAAGCCAACGCATCCACGACGGCACGGGACCATTTCGAGCGTGCCCTTACCCTACGTCCAGACTCGGCCGCCGCTCACTTCGGCCTCGGTCGGATCGACGCCGCGGCGAAGCGTTATGTGGCGGCCATCGACCATTTCGAGAAAGCACTCGAGGCACAGCCCGAAGCCACTGAGGTGCATTACCCACTGGCGATCGCACTGCGTCAGTCCGGCGACTTGGAGCGGGCCAAGGCCCATCTCGAACGTCAGGGGCAGACCGAGATCTCGATCCCCGACCGCCGACTCGCCGAGATCACCCGCCTCGGTCGTGGCCTCGGTTACCATCGGCTGCGCGGTGAAGTCGCCCTGGCCGAAGAGCGCTGCGAAGCTGCGGTGCCAAGCTTCGAGCTCGCTTTGGCCGAGGCCCCTGGCGACCAGGACGCCCACGCCGGCCTCGCCGCCGCTCTACGCCAATGTGGCGACTTCGAAGGCGCCATCAACCAACTGCTGCTCTCTTATCTCGCGAGCCCTGAGGAGCCAGCCGCAGGCGAAGCGCTCTCCGGGACGATCAACGACAACATCTCTGACTTCAAGCCACCGACACGACCCGACGTCAAACGCCTCGAGGTGCCGGTTCGACAACGTCTGAACTCACTCCACAACGCGGCACAGAATGCCCTCACGGCCAACCGCCGCGATCATGCCGCCACCCGCTTTGGCCAACTCGCGCAGCTTTATCTCGCCTACGGCTTCGACGACGCCGCTCGCAGCCACTTCGTCGCCGCCCGCCAACTCCATCCCGGCGAACCGAATTGGGGTTACTTCTTGGCAGTACTGGCGCAGACCCAAGATCCGCAGCAAGCCCAAAAGGAACTGCGTACTTTTCTCGATCTACGCCCCACCGACCCCGCTGCTTGGACACGACTCGGACAAGTCGAGCTCGAGCTCGGTGAGACCGACGCCGCCGAACGAGCGTTCCGCCGCGCTCTCGACTTGGACGCAGACAATGCCGCCGCTTGTTTCGGTCTGGGACGCGCCGCCCTCGAACGAAATCAACCGGAAGCCGCCGTCGCCTGGCTCGAACGCGCCCTGGCCCAGCAGCCCGACGCCGGACGCGCCCATCATGTCCTCGGGCAAGCCTTCCGGCGACTCGGTGACCTCGATCGGGCACGGAGCCATTTGGCGCAGGCAAATGACCGCGAGGTGAAACCCGACGATCCGCTGATCGACCGCCTCGGCGACGTACTGACCCTCACCGCGTTCGAGGTGGTCTTGGCGATGGCCAACAATCCAGCGGTGACCCTGGAGGACCACCTCGGCTACACGCTGTCGAAACTCGGCGACGTCCAAGGAGCCGCCGAGAAGCTCACCGACGCCTTACGCCTGAGTCTCGATACGTCACCCGCTCGCGTCCGGGCACGCCTGCACTATGTGGCGGGCGGCTTGTGGGTCCGACGAACCGTTGACGCACGGGCCGAGGAGCATTTCCGCGCCGCCCTCGCGCTCGACCCCGAGTTGCTCGACGCCCACGTCAAACTCGGCAACCTCGCCGCCCGCCAAGGCGACTGGTCAACCGCTATCAATGCCTACAGCACGGCCCTCGACGATCGGCGCGATCACCGCCCAGCGTTGCGCAAACGCGCCGTCGCCTACGCTGCCCTCGGCGATCTCGCCAACGCGACCCGTGATCTACAACGTCTTGTCGCCCTCGACCCCGACGACGCCGAGGCCCGCATCCATCTTGCCCGCGTCCTGGAGCACAACGTCGAAACCGACACCAGCTACAACCTGCTGCGCGACACCACACGACTGTCGCCCGCCGCGACGGCCGCCGTGCTGACGGCACGGGGCGATATGGATCAACGTCGAGGCGCCTTCGAGACCGCGATCGAGCACTATCGCAAAGCCCTTGAACACGATTCGGCAGCACCAAGATCGCGGCTCCAGCTCGCCGCCACCCTAGGACATCTCGGTCGGCTGGACGAAGCCCTCGAACACTACGCGGACTTGCTGCTGCTCGAACCCGATCATGTGGACGGGCGACTCGGACGGACCACCTGCCTGGTGCTGCTCGGGCGCCACCTTGAGGCCCGCGAGCAACTGGAAGAGGGCCTACGCGTCACCCCGGGCGACCTCGAGCTCAGCCATTTCCTGGCGCGACTACTGGCGAGCGCCCCCGGTGGCAAGGTACGGGACGGCGAGCGTGCGGTGGCGTTGGCCCTCGCTGTCTACCGCCGCCAAGCGAGCCCGCAAGCCGCGGAGACCGTCGCCATGGCCTTCGCCGAAGCCGGCCGTTTCACCGAGGCACAGACGTGGCAGCGCCGTTTGCTCGACGACGCAAATCGTCGCCACGACAAGAGCTTGATCGCACGACTGCGACCTCAGCTGGCAGCTTACGAAGCCGAAGAAGCTTGGCGCGCCGTCTCCCCGGATCAGCTCATCGTTTTGCCGAGCAGCGGATGAAACGTGCACTCACTCTGTCGCCGATCCTGCTACTGGTTGTCGCGGGCTGCGGCAGCGAGTCTCTGAACGACGACTCAGGGCAGCACGCCGAAGCCCCGATGTTTACCCTCGCCGACGATGCCAGCGGGCTCGATTTTGTCCACTTCAACGGCATGAGCGG
>JAJCXQ010000110.1 GCA_029263355.1 Acidobacteriota bacterium
TCGATCGTTGCCTTCGCCGATGTCAACGGAGATCCCATGGTGGGCAGCACCGGTTACGCCAACTATCTCAAGTTCGACCCTGACGCTACTCTCGGAGAAAAGCGTACCGATTACGAGATCGGCCGAATCCAACTGAAGGGATCAACACTGGGCACCGGTACTTTCGATCCTATTGATGGATTCACCGAGGTTCCGGGGGCTGCCGAGGGCAGTTACAAAGTATTGGTTTTTTCGCCCAGCGGAACACCGGTGGACACTGGCGCTATTCGCCTCGCTGACAGCACCGGGCGCAATGTCCTCGAAGTTGCAGTCAGCAGCTTGGCAGGCAAGGTTGAGAGTAAAAAATATTTAGAATCAAATGACTCTCCAACATCACATCCCGGCTTCTTTCCTGAGGGCCAACGAGCCAATGGCTCCAACGTTTGGGTCTGGTATTGAATCAATAATTCAGTAGACGACCAAGGTTCAATACTCGGTAACGAAAGGTTAACCATTGAGAACACCTGCCACACGAATAGCACCCTCGAGTCGCGATGGCGACTGCCGAGGTATGTCTCTGATCGAAGTTGTTTTCGCCAGCGCGATATTGTTGTTCATTGCCGCAGGCATCCTGCCGCTGTTCATCCGCTCGAGCTTCAACAACATTTCCGGAGCCGACGCCACACAAGCGAGCCAACACGCCAAGTCACAACTCGAAGACTTGTTGGCCGAGGCAATTGACGACCGTCACTTCGACTTTGTCGACGCAATGCCGGAACACACATTCCAGGCTTCTTCGGTTGGTGTCGGTGGCGACGAGATGTCGATCGGCCAGGTGTTCTGGGACGATGCGGCCAAAGCGACCGACGCCGACCATCCCCGAGTCGGCGACGGTGACTGGGTTGCGGATCCGGCGACAGCAAAGAGGATCGTGTTCTGGCAACGCGGCAGTTTGATCCGCCAGTACACCTACGCCGACATCTCCGACGGGGTCATCGACACTACTAATCCCGACCAGCTCGCGACCCTTGGCCACGGCCACCTTTTCGACCGACCATTAACTCGCAGCGCCGAGGAATCCCTAGGGCATTTCAGAGAGCAGGACGTCCAACTCGAAAGTCAAAGGTCCGGGGGTCAGGACTTCGGTGTCGGAGGCCTACGAACCCGCATCCTGCGGACTTTCTGACCCGGCAAAAGTAATGCAAACCTCACAACACATCCGGCGCTCCGAGTGGCGATCCGGCGTAGCCGGCTTCAGCCTGATCGAGATGGTCGTGACTCTGGCGATCCTCGTCATCGTGATCATGGCGGCCCTGACACTTCTCGATACCGGCAACCGGGTAACTCGCAGTCAAACCGATATCGCCGACCTGCAAAACAACCAAAGGGTGGCGCAACAGGAAATGGTCCGCATGCTCGGCTTGGCGGGACTCGGCGGGCTGTCGGAGGGGATCGACCCAGCTACCGGCGGCGACAGCACCGCTGGCGTGTTTCCGAGTGGGCTGGCGGTGGCGGTGGCCAACAACGTTGCCTCGATGACTCGTATCGCCGGCCCCACCACTCCACTGGTGGCCGAGGGTACGGACATTCTGACGGTGCGGGGTGTGTTCTCGACACCGGTCTACTTCATCGAGCCCCAACAGACTCTGACTTTGAGCGGCAATGGCGAGGCAACGGTCGTTCTTCAGCAAGCCCCCGAGATCGGCGTGACTCAAAACCTCGAACCGCTGCGTCAGGAGCTGATCGAAGCCCTCGCCGCACAACCCGAGGCAAGGCCCGAGGCCATCATCGTGCGCGACCGCTTCAATCCCGGCGCCTTCGCGGTCTTCGAGCTTGACCCGGCGACCACGGTTGCCGGCGCCGTCGGTGACTCATCGCTGACCGTCGGCCTGATTCTCAGCTCGGATGACACCAACCAGACATACGCTGACGAATATGGCCGCATGGCCTTGGGCACTAGCCTGCTGCAAGGCTCGGGGGGCACGCTGGTCAATCTGCCAGAGGGTGGAATCAGTGTGCAGCTGCCTCGGGTCATCGGCACCCTGGGCCTGCTCGAGGAATATCGGTTTTATGTCCGCCAAGAGTGGGACGTCGCAGGCGACACGAGCAGTCGCCCCAAGCCCACCCTGTCGCGGGCACGTTTTTACCCCGGCACCGGTGATTTGCACCCCGACGACTCGATTGATGTCAGCGATGGGGTGCTCGATCTGCAGATTGCCATTGGCGTCGATTTGCCGCCGGTCGACGGTCGGGTCGCGGACGGCTTCAATGCCCAGGGGCTGGCGGTCAGCCTCGATCAAGACGAAGTGCTCTACAACCACCCTGACGACGACGATGGCCAGACGCCGATTCCGGGCAGTCGAGACTGGGCGGTGCTTGATGCCCAGGTGGTATTCGCTCGTATCAGCACCGTCGTTCAGGCTGCGCGACCCGACCGCAATTTCCCCGGTCGCGACCTCGGAGTTATCGAGGACCACGACTTGTCGAATTCGATCTTCAACTCTCAAACCAACATGAAGGTGCGCAAACGGCACCTCCAAACCATTGTCAAGCTGAGGAACCTGTCATGACAGCTCACTCCCGTTTCAAACCTTCTGAGCGCGGTAGCGTGATGGTCCTGGTGTTGATGGTCTCGCTACTGATGAGCCTGCTCGGGCTTGGGCTGGTGTTCGCCACTGAGCTCGAGATGCAGCTCGGCGGCGTCGAGAAAGTCATCACCAATAACTTCTATGCCGCCGAGTCGGGCATCCACGCCAGCATCGCCGCAATCATGGTGACGCACGACTGGGCGGGCGAGAAGTTCATGATCGTCGAAGGCGCGTCCGGCACTGGCAACCTGCAAGGGCATCGCGTCGTGACTTCAAGAGTGCAAGCAGTGGGTCCGCCACAAGCGCCGCCGCTGTCGATCGCCAACGAAGGTGAAGATTCCTTCCACACCTTCTCGGTGGTCCTGACCTCGGTCGCCCAACGGGTCAGCTGGCCGGACACCGAGCAGGCGCCGATCTACGAAGACGACGACGACGTGCGGGAAGCCGATGTCACTGTCCAAGCCCAGACCAGTCAGACAGCGCACTATTTCCTGTCGCCGATTCGCAGCCCAACCAGCGCCGACGAAATCTACAACTCAGACGACACGGTGGCTCTCAATTGAGCGGCCTTAATGCCGCCCGAGCCCTGGGGATCGGTGTGATGGCGCTGCTGGCGCTGCAAGTGGCGGGTGACGACCGTGAATTGTTGCGGCAATCGAGCGGTGAGCCTTACGTTTTCATCCTTTTCGACACCTCTGGATCGATGCATTGGACGCCGCAATGTTCACAGGCCGACTTTGATGCCGGTGAATGTGCCCCGCTGTGCCCGTCCGGTGATTGTTACGCCACGATGAACGGCGACGATCCGACATCAAAGTTTTATCAGGCGAAGGAAGCGCTTTACGAAGTGCTACAGACTGTCGACGGCGTCCAATTCGGCTTCGCGACTTACAACCAGGACGACCTGTGGGCGCGCAGCAAACACTGGCTCTACACCGTCGCCGAATTCCAACCCGACGGCGTGACCACCAACCAGGGTATCGAGCTCGACAGCGGTGAACGCTATCCAGAGGCTGGCGCCCAAGAAGTATTCGGCTGGGGTTGGAACTGCGACAACGGCAGAGACTCCAGCATCTCTGCCCGTGGCTGTTACCCCCAGTATCCGGCCGATCTAGACGATGCCTGGGAGTTGAGCCGCGTGCAGTTGCTGCCCAAACACTGCTCCACTCAAAACTGCACCCGCTCGGTCTACATTCGAGATGATACCGACAACAAGATCTACCGCGTCAGGACCTGGCAAGACGACAAGGACAACTGGGCTTACGGGGCCGACACCTATCGCTCCAAGCTGGAGATCGAACGCTGCGACAACAACGACTGCTCCTCGCGTACTCCCAAGGGCGAAACGTATGTCTACTACGACCTGGTGGACGAATTCCTGGCCTGGGACAACGGCGCCAATCGCGACCCTAAGAGAGAAGGCTACTACTCACAATCGGAATCCGCTGACGGTAGCGCCAGCAACACCTGCGACGGCATGGATCTCAATGACGACACCGGCAACGACCGCTACCCGAACAGCTCGTCCGACTACCTGTTACGGTGGCCAACCGACTCCAGCGACACCCGCAACGATACCGACGACGACGGCAGCAACGAAATTGACCTCTTCGACTTCGGAGACTTGATTCCACTCGATTGGAACGACAACCACCGAGCCGACGTGCTCACTCGCTTGGCGCCTGGCTCCCGGGGTGGGCTGCCCTATTTCGGTGTCTCCGGCTATTTCCAGGATGATCGCCGCGGCGAATGCTCCAACGACGACTCGATCTGTTACAAAGACACCGACTGCCCAGGAAGCAACACCTGCGACAGTCGCGAGGACGTCCTGCGGCTGAAAGACGACAGTCAACGGCCGATGATCTCTGACGGCTCGACGCCCCTCGGCAATTCGATCAAGGACTTTCGTAAATGGTATTCGGGCTGCTCGAACGGCGCTTGTCCGCATGATAGCGGCTGGGAAGATTACGCTGCTGCCCAGGACCCATCCTGGGCCTGCCGCAAAAAGTTCTTGCTGGTGATTACTGACGGCGACAACACCTGCTCCGGCCCGGATGCTTGTTCAGGTACCGCCGGGCTAAAGGCCCAGAGTGGCATCAAGACCTTCGTGGTCGCCTTCGGAGTGCAGAATAGCTCGGGCAATCGCCTCACCTGCATGGCCGCCAACGGCGGTACCGGCGAGCCGATTTATCCTCAGAACAAAGCCGAGCTGGTCACTGCCTTGACCCAGATCTTCAGCGACATCCGAGTCGAGGCCCGCTCTTTCGCCTCAGCATCGGTGCCGACGGTCCAGAACGAAACCTCGGACAAGATTTACCTTTCCAGCTTCACCCCCTTACCGAACGTCGCGGTGTGGCCTGGTCGCATCGACAGCTATCGTGAGCCGCTACCCCTCAACGAGGATGACACGCCGTTTCTACCGCCACCGCCAGGCAGTGGCGAGGCCTGCCCTCGCTGCTGTGAGGAAGCCGGCCTCCAGTCGGCCTGCCACTTGTGGAATGCTGGCGATGTGCTGCTGAGTCAAGCGCCAACTCCCGCTGAGGCAGCCCTCGGCAGCTTGAAACTCGGTACCGGAACCAGCCAACGACGCGTCCTCTACAGCAAGGGACAGCCGGTCAACGACAACGAACCCGACGTACCCAACTCAATGCGTCTGTTCCAGTCGGCGGTTGATGCCCCGAACCGTTACGATCTTTGGCGCGGCCTCGGATTGATCGACTCTAATACCGCCTTGGGCGCCTTGACCGGTGCAGAAGAGGCTGCAGCTGATGCCGCCGCCACCAAGATCATTGGCAACACCCTCAAAATCAAGACCGAGGTTGTGGTCGATCCGGAGGGTTTTGCGCCGGATCAAACCTTCAACTACGTACTCGGAGACATCTTCCATGCCGACCCGGAGGTTGTTACCAGTCCCAACCATCTGCGCCATTTCCGCAGCGACCTCAACGGTTATCGAGACTTTTCGCGCAGCAACTTCTGGCGCCGTAAGATGTTGGTTGTGGCCGCCAACGATGGTCAGCTGCATTTCTTCGACGCCGGCATCCGTAAGCTGATCTACGACCCTACTCTTCGCCGCCAAGTGCCGAGGTTCACTGATGGCACTGGTCTTGAGCTGTTCTCTTACATGCCTCGACTGGTGATGCCAATCGTCAAGGACCAATTCGAAGGCTCCGAG
>JAJCXQ010000111.1 GCA_029263355.1 Acidobacteriota bacterium
TGGCATCGGTGACGTCGATACTCTCCGACAGCAGGTTGCCCTGGCCGTTGTAGGTGTAGGTGGTGGTATGGCCGTTGCGATCGGTACGACTCGCCAGCAGGTTGTGCTGGAATGGCGGATGGTCGGCGGGCACATAGGTATTGGTCACCGTGTAGATGTGCTCGGTGCCGTCGAAGTCGGTGACCGTGACGGTTTCGGTCAGGGGATTACCGTGCTCGTCGTAGGTGAAGTTGGTGACGACTCCATTGTCGTCCACCCGCTGGGTCACCACCAGATTGTCCGGATCCCAGGTCATCGAACCGGTGTTGCCGAGGGGATCCGCGAGCTCTCGGACGGTGCCGTCGTTGTTGAACCGGAAGGTGCTCTCTTCGCCCCGTGGATCGACCACCAGGTGGGTTGCGGGCTGACGACTGCTGAGGGCTTCGCTGTCCCACTGGAACTGCGTCACGTTGTCTTCCGGATCGGACTCCTCGACCACTTGCAACGTACTGACCATCGCCTCCGGCGTCGCCGGAATGTCGGCGGCTTGATAGTCATAACGGGTACGGGCCCCATTGAGCGCATCGATCGATTCGGCGAGCACCCAGCGGGCGTCGAATGCCCAGCCCGGCACATGCTCATAGGTGTAGAGTTCGCTACGGATTCCGGCTTCGCGCTCGGCGGACACGAGGTTGCCGAAGGCGTCGTAGTCGAATTGGACTTCCAAACCTTCCGGCGCCTGCACCCGCACCAAGACATCCCCTTCCCACAAGGCAAACTCGCGGTCTTCGTAAAAGAAGTCGAGCGAACGGTCCGACGCGTCGGTGACGCGACGCAGGAGTCGACGATCGCCAGCACCGGAATAGGTCAAGGTCGTGACGTTGCCGTTGGGATCAGTGACCCGGGTCAGGTCCCATCGGCCTTCGGCGGCCGGCTCGTAGTGGTATTGATTGCCACCGACGGTGAAGAAGTCGAAGCTGCCGGTCGACCCGTCTGCCACCAACGAGCCGTGGCTGCCGGGTGCCGGCTGCAAACCACCGGCACCGCCGTCGACAAATCGCAGGCCCGAGCCTTCGCCACCGATCACCACCACCTCGTTGCACGATGTGACCTCGACCCGGGACTGCCAGCTGTGGCTCCAGCCAGGTCCCAGGGTTCCGGATTCCCTGGTGTCGGGCGCTTGGCTGCCGCCCGAGACGTAGGTCCGGCTCAGTTCCAAAGACGTGCCGCGACCGGGAATCAACAGATCCTGGCGACTGAACGCCAGATTGCCACGCCACAGGTTGATACCGCGCAGCTGGCTCTGCCCCACTCGGCGCTGATCCGTCACTCGATGTTCAGCAAGAGCTAGGAACGTTCGTTCCTCGACCACCCCCTGCTCGTCGACCGCCTTCAAGGTGCCGCGGTAGTCGCCAGGGGGCAAGTCGTCAAGGCTCAACGGCACGTTCTGGGCACCCACGTCGAAGGCCTGCGACTCAAACATCATCAGCGGCTCACCCGCCACCTGAAGGCCACTCTCGTTGACACCAATCGCTCGCTGAAAGCTTAAGGTGACGTCCGCGGCACGACTGAGGGTGAACTGAAACGGCGTGCCGGTGGCACAAAAATGTTCAGCAGCGAGATCGGTGTCTTGGGACAAGACGTAAGGATCGTCGAGACGCTGGATCATCTGCTGGCCCAGCAATACTGGCACCGGATCCGATGCCACCTCGATCGCCGACCCAGGATTGACCAGCAACCGAGCCATCAGCTGTTGGGTGGAATTGATCCTAGAGCCCTGCGGTAAAACGGCCTGACCCTCTCCCGACGGTGAGTTGCCTAACACCTCGGCCACAAACCCGGCTTCGGAGTCGATGTCGATCAGGGCAAGGCGGGTGACATAGTCGCCGGGATCGATGCGGTAGCTGAAGGTTGTGGGTGCGGTGGTGGCGCCGCCTTCGGTGAGCTCCAAGACTTCCGGGTCGATCCCGGTGATTTCGAGCTCCAGGCCATGGAAGCGGCCAACTTCGGCAAGCTGGATCTCTGTGTCGAGCTCCACATCCGACCACGGCGGGAAGGTCTGCGGCAGGATCTCGAGCTCGCCGGTGGTTTGATTGGGCTTCAGCTCACGAGCCACGGCAAAGCCGTCAAAATCCAAGACATGAAGACCGGGGGTCGGCCCGGCACTCAACGTGGTCCGCGCCGAAAGCCCATCGTCTAACCGCAATAAGCTGCTGAAAGAGCCTTCATTGCTGACGTTGAACGTGCTGCGTTCAAGCACCACTTCGGCCCGACGATAGGTCCACTCGCGCTCGTCACACGCACGGTCCCAGACTTCGAACGCACAGCCGGCGCCACCCCCAATACAGTAGGCGCAGTCGGTCACGGCGCCGGGACCGATGCCGCCGCGACAGGCGTCGACGCACGCGCCCGTGCAAGAATGTATCGGCACCGAGCGACAGTCCGTGGGGTCAGTGGTGAAGAACAAAAGGTCGACTGGCAACGGATACGGCTCGCCCACTCGGGTGGCGCCACCAGTCAGCAAGCCACGGACTTCATGTCTCCTGCCAGGTATCGGTTGGCAGGTCCCCAAACCACCGGTCCGAACACTGAACCGCACCGAGTACTCGAAGTTGAGCGGCGGAATATCGGCTAAGGCTTTAGTGTCATCGAGAACACCCAAGCTACTGCCAAGACCCAAGGCGGTACTTGGTGACGTACTTGCTGACGGGATCTCCACCGACGTCGACTCGCGCGTCGAGTCGTCGATCCGCGCTACCACTGGGTCTCCCGGAGCGGACACAGTTGCAGTCAGCGAGATGGCATCCGGCGCCGGCGCGGTGGCGGCACTCACCGCCAGCTTCACCGTCAAGGTTTCGCTGGCCTCAGGTTCGAGAATCCCTAGAGTCCACAGACGATCCCCTGGCGTGGGTTCGCTCACGGTGCCCCGGCTGACCGTTACCGTGTCCATCGTGACCTCTGGCGGTAGCTCCGGCAGGATCTCGACGACCACGTTCGAGGCAGCATCAGAGCTGGTGTTGCCGACGGTCACTGTATATTCAAGCTCAGCCGGTGGCGGCACCGGCACCTCGGAAGACGCCAAGGGCACCCGCACCGGTTCCACAGACTCCGCAATGGTTACCGTCAGGTCAACTTGCCGCAACTCGACCTGAGCCGGATAAATCACCAGAAAGGAATTCCCGGTGATGACACCCACCAGCGCCTCGCCGCCCTGCCGGGTGCGGACTCGAAGCGTGTCCGCACCACACTCTTCGCGGGTCGGAAACGTCGAGGTGCAGTCTGCAAAGTTACCGGTGTCGTCGATCGCAGCATCAAAAAAGTGCAGACCGGCGGCACCCGTGCCATCAAAACCGCAAATCTCTTCACTGCCGTCAAGCACCAAAGGCTCGAGGGCGGTGGCCTCGATCTCCGCATTGGCGACGCCATTACCGTATTGATCTTCCACTCGTAGCCGCATGGTGTCCGACCACAACGAGATCCGCGCGTCGTCGAAGACGGTTTCGGTGGTGTCGACGCGCTGCATGCTGACCGCAGGGCCTGGGAACGCCAACGCGCTGAATGGCGCTGGTGTCGACAGCGTCCCGCGGTCGGAGGCCACCGACACCGCCACCAGGTGCCGCAAGGATCGAGTCGCGTGTTCGTCATCGGGAAAACGTTGCACGACCGCCAGGCTGTCGAGGACCCGAGTTCCTGCACGCAGACTCGCCGACGCGAAGCCGCCGGCATCGGTAGTAGCTGTCACGACGAGTCCCGGATCACTGTCGCTGGCGCCCAGTTCACCGTTCCCGGCAAACGACCTCCACTCAACTTCAGCACCCTGGACCGACCGCCCTACAGCGTCGAATACCTGTACCGTCAACTCGAGGGGGAACAGTTCACCCACTTCGCCGCGTTGGTGATCACTGCCCGCCACTTTGCGCACCGAAGCACCAGCCAAGGGATCCAAGTTAGGATCGGCGCGCAAATGCCCCAAGGCATCCACCACAAAGTCGAGCACCCAATTCTCCGGAGCCTCGGTCGTGGCGCCGCCTGCCAGGCCACCGGCCAAGAAATAGCCCGCGGCGGCCGACGCCGGATCCTCGACCCGCCAGGCTGAACCGGTCCAGGCATTCAGCGCCAGCTGTGACCGTGGCACCTCGACGTTGAAACCCTGCCGTGCCCAGGCTTCGATCTCTGCCCGCACCGCCTGCGGGTGCTGGAGCGTAGGCAGTATCGCGTCGACATTGGTGGCATCGATCGTAAGCACCGGAATCCCTTGTTGATGGGCCAACCCGAGCGCCTTGTCAGCCGAGATCGACGCCACCAGGAATTCGGCTTCGAAAATACGGTGCTCGAGGGCTGAGCCGTGGAGAGCCGACAGCCGCAGGAAGTCCCGCGCTACCGAAGTCGTCGTAGGTGCAATGGGTTCGACCACTCGCAAGGCGGCATCCAGCGTCACCCCCTGCCAGATCAGACGATGGGGCAGACCGAGGATCAGTTGCGCTTCGACAGCGTTGGAGGCAATCGCCAGCGACGGCAACGGCCGCGCCACGGCCACATCGAGCAACGCCGCCAGCTCGCGTTCGCCACCGTCCCAGCGCTCACCGTAGCCGTAAGCGATGCGGCTCAGCAGTTGGGCGCCCAGGAACTCGTCATCTTGGGGATCTGGAACCACGGGTAGATCTTCCATCACCCGCTGCGAGCCAATCGCCAAGGCATGGTACGAACCGGACAGGAACGTCTGCGTTACCCGCTCGGCACCGAACGGTCCGATCAACTCCACCTCAATCTGGTGTGGCACCGCCATCGCCAACGCGCCCTCACCCACTGCCAATTGCCGACCACCCATGCGAAGTTGTGGACGCAAGTGCACCAGGTAAGCCGGCACTCGGTCGAGCCCGCCCCAGGCGTTGACCAATCGATGGTCGTCTGCGGTCGCCGGCACGTAGGAGAAGGTGAGTCGCTGACCCACGACGTCGGCCAGCGCCACTTCGTGATCCAACACCACTCCAGCGTCATCCGCGACCCGGGTACGGGCGATCACGCGTAGCCTCACCTGCTGGTCAGCACCTAGGCTCGACGCCTCGCGGGTCACCGCGACCACTGCCATCGGCAACGAGCTAGGCAAAATCTCGAGGTTGGCCGCAATTGGTTGAACCTGAGCGAGTTGGTCGTCATAACTGCCGCCTGGGCCCAAATGGGCTTCGACGGCCGAGCGTAGGGTCGCCACCGGGTCGGATGTCTGGGGTACCGCCAGGAAGTCCGTCACAAACTGGCTCGACGTCAGCCCCATCTCGGCCAACACACCGCTGGCGGCAGTGCGCTCGTGACGTTGAATCGAGGGCGCCAGTGGGAGCCAAGTTTTACCCGAAAAGTCGACCACCGCACCGCGGTAATTGGTGTACGGCACGTACGCCGTCACCCAGGTGTGCTCTACCTGGAAGGCGGCGATGCCGCCCCCTCGCACCACCGGTGCTCGGGCCAGCCCGGCCCGGGCCAGGAAGTCACCGATCGCGGTGGCATCCTGCAATCCCAGTTGTTGGGTGAAATGCTCGAGCGGCAGCTCGATCACGCCACGAACAAAACGTGATGGCAGTGAGCTGGCCCGGAACAGAGCCACCAACAGACTCGCCTGATCGACGTCGTTGCCACTACCCTGGTGCAAGGTGCCCAAGGCACCTTTCTGACTGCCGGCATACCATTCGGTGGTGATCTCGTTCCGCACGAACTCGAAGATCTGCACATAGCCGTACTCCAGCTCAGCAGCCTTGAGCAGGATCTCCTCCGCCAGCGGCGCTTCCGCGGTCGGTGCAAGGTCAGCCGGCACAGGCGCAACTTCGGTGGCGTCGAGATAACTCGGCACGATGGTTGGGCCGAGCAACGGATCGCGAGCTGGT
>JAJCXQ010000112.1 GCA_029263355.1 Acidobacteriota bacterium
CCGCGGATCCGGCCCGGCCGCGTCCATCGGCGAAGACTGTGATCAATGTCGCACTACCTTGCCCACGTCGGTCGCTAGCCGCCGCGGAAGGGTAAGCCCAATCCGTCCTCCGGCCGAGCGGTAGTGTTTGGCGGGTCATCAAGCCTTCAGTTTCGTCGTAGGCAAATGTCCACGCAGCCAGGGTCGGATCTTCGATCCGCACGGTCTGCCCCCTAGAGTTGAAGACATACTTCGTGACGTAACCCCGGCGATCGGTGACTTCAGTCCTCTCTGCGGCTGTCTGTTTGCCGCAAAGGTATAGTCGAGCCCAACTGTGCCTGCTCCCCAGACCTGGTTCGTCACTTCCTCCGCGTAGCCGTCATTGTCGGCGTCTCCCCAAGTCAGGCTCAGCCAAGTCTGGCCTTTGGCCTCCGTGGTAGTGAAGCAGTTGTTGCGCTGGTTGAGCTGCTGGGCCAGATCTCCCTCCGGCAATTTGTACGAGTACAGGGTTTCCAACCGCTCGGCGACTCCCTGTCTCTCGATCGTGACCACCGGTGGCGTCCGCACTCGCTCCAGCCGACCCAGCGCGTCGTAATCGTAGAGAAACTCACGCCCACTGAAATCGCGAATCTTAGTGAGCTGTCCATCATCGTCGTAGATCAAGCTGATCGAGCGCCCCAGAGTGTCGACGACGGTGCTCAGGCGCGAGGCCAAGTCGTAAAGAAAGAACATTTCGTTGCCGAGAGAGTCCAACGCCTTGGCCGCGTCAGCCATCGACGCCAATCGTCCGTGATCGTCGAAGCGCACGACGTTGCCGTGGCTGTCCACTATTACCCAACCGGTCGTCGTACGCGCCAGATCGACGAACCGGCCGGTGGCGCGATACCGCTTACCCGCGGCCCCCAAGTCTTCGAGCTCGAACACCTCACGCCGCCCTCGGCCATCGAAGTACTCGACGTCGCCATTCGGCAGAGGGCGCAGACGTTGCCGATAGCCATGGTCGATGCCCGGCCCGAGGGGACCGCCGCCGACGATGCCGCTGCGGTAGGTGCGGGTGAAGGCAAAATCGAAACCGCGGCCGCGGATGGCGAGGTCGGTGGTGCTCGCCGTCATCTCGCCGGAATGCAGCAACGTGCCGGGAGCCGCGTCGCCAACGCCGAAGGAGGGATGGAGCGTCGGTTCCTGGCGTAACGACGGACTGATATCCCAAGGCACGCTTTGGATCTCGAGCTCTGCTTGATCGAGGCGAATATCGCCGTAAACCGGTCGTAACTGAGCCCGGGTGACGTCGGCAAAACGCACCGCGAGGGCATGACCCGACAGCAGCTCGCGAGAGCCGGCGAGGAGGTGTTCACTGCCAGTGCAGCGATTGCAGAGAGCATCTTCGGCGGGGGTACGATCGTAGGCTTTGAGGGCTCGTAGATCGGCAACGGTGACGATCTCGGCGGAGCGAAAGGTGTGGTACCTCTCTCTTCCTACGGATGCGACGCCAAACGCTTCAGCGCGAGGGCCTGATCGTCCTGGAAGACAGTCGATCCGTGGCCCAATATCTAAAAACCGGCACCTCTCTAGCAGGGTTCTTGAGCCAAATTACGCGACGGAGAAAATCTTCCCAAAGTTTCTTGCACCTCTGAACCCTGGCTCTGTGTTAGCGGTAAGCTGGCTCCAATCAGGTGCCCAGCTTGGCCATGATGGCATAGCGGTATTTTGCACCTTGAAAGGAGCTAGGTATGAGTGGTTCTTCTGCTGAGACCTTAGGACTTGTGTCGGTAGCCCCGTTGGTTGACCCCTTCGGTTAGTCATACGAGAGATGCTTCGCAAACTCCTGGTGCCGTGTCATCGAGGCGCCAGGAGCACTTGTTACCCCTACTGACCGCGCAATCCAAGCGGTCCCCTCGACTGGCGAACCAAAAGTCCCCCGTCAACCAACTCGACCAACGAAGCTGATCGCAGGGTCTTGGATGAGGCAATTGACCAGGCTTCTAGCCTCTAGAAGGGTGTCCAGAGTGACCTGATCCCGAGTGATGGCCTCTCGAAGAAGGGCGCGCGCTGCATCGGCCTCTTGTCGAACCCCGAAGCCATCAAGAATCGGAATCACCTCAGCGACCAGAGCCGCGACTTCCGGACGATGATAAGTCTGCCACAGCAGTGCCAGATCGAGAGAAACAACCCCAGCAAAGCGCCATTGACCAAGGCTCCGGAAACCTGCTCGAGATGCTAGAAAATTGGCCTCAGCAAGTGCTCCCCTACCTAGCCCCTTGTTGACCAATCCTTCGATCCACTCCAATCGGAAGTGTTCAAACGGTTCGCCGATTCGGGAACACAGGACTTTAGTTCGAGGAAGAAACTGCTCGGCTCTATCAAACCATCCGGCCAATGCACAAACGCCAGACAAGTTCTGGTAAATGCTGAGTTGTAAACGCCCATCTCCATCACTCATCTCAAGGGCGCGGTTGAGATCATCAATCGAAGCGTCACGATCCCCCAAATAACAACTGATGTTGGATCGCAGGATTAGAGTCCGGGTCGTCAGCTCATAATTGTTCCCTTCCAACAATACGGCTAGCGCTTTCTTGATCAGCTCCATCGCCTCCTCAAAGCGATGCTCAACAACTCTGAAGGCGGCCTCGACAGCACAGATCTCTGCATAGACCGCTTCATCACCCTGGCTTCGTATTTTCTGCCATTCGGCGTGCGAGTTCTCGAACGCTTCCTCCGCGCCGGAGAAATCGAGAGCCAGACGCCGTGCGTTGTCCAACCAAGCCCATGCCAAGGCCGAGAGATCGAAACGCTCCCCGTCTTGGGTTGACGCACTCTCTTCCACACTTTCCAGCGCCATCTCTGCTAGCCGAAGCCCGAATCTGCGGTTGCGCCGTCCTACTTCCTGGCTCATCTGACGTAGCAAGTCGAAAAACGCACGCCTCTCGCTGACGTGGGGGACACACTCTCCTGAGCTCTGATTCTCGGTAGGGCCATCCGCTACTGCTAAACACAACGTCCCAAACTTCGGCCTCCCAGCCTCGTCGCAGCCCGGGCGGTAAAGCCTCTCGAGATTCTGAATCAACTCCTCCCCACGGCTTGGATCGATCTTTCCGGCAAGGGCCTCTCGCAGTTCGTGCGGTGGGAAGTCAGCAATTGGTAACCCACCGGTTGGCTCCGTGCCAGCTTGCGCGCGATACTTGGTGCGGTAAGCCCCGGGCGTGCTTCCAAAAGAGTCTTTGAAGTTGCGCAAGAAGACCTGCGGCGAGGAGTAACCGACCAGTTCAGCGATTTTCCAGATCTCCTCGATGGTGCTTCGCAACATCTCGGCTCCGATGGCTAATCGGCGCTCTCGAACGTAGGTCGAGGGCCGGGAGCCCAAGAATCCCCGAAAGCGAGTCGCTATAGAATTGTCGCGAGTCCGGCAGGCTTCCTTCATCCCCCTCACGCTGTATTCGGCATCAAAGAGATGCTCTTCGATGTAAACCAGAAGCGGCTTCAGCTCCTGTGGGGCGCGGGCAATATCTCGACGGATGGCTTCCAAAGTTGATTGTGCAGCGGTGTCTCGCCGAGCTTCCAGTCGAGTCGACAGCATTTATCCCTCCTAAGATTTAGGCCGATTACATATTGCAGATCCATCTTTCGCAAACACTCTCCTATATCCAAGCTCGATCCAGGGATCGGCTTCGCTGGCAGCTGAGCCGAAGCTTCTATCTAGAAGGCGCGGCCGAAAGAATCTCACGCAGTGAAGTATCAGGGGTATTCAACGGGCGACCGCTCAGCCGACCGACTTCCTCGCCATCGACATACGCTACCGCCGTCGGCACGCCGAGGATCCCCTCCGCAACCGCAACCGCATCATCGGTGATCGGCTGAGGCACACCGTAGTACTCGAAGCGGACGCCCTGGCTTCTCCATTCTTCCTCCACCCGCATGATCTTCGGCACTAACTCGCCACAGATCTCGCTCCACGAGCCGAAGTAGACGCGGATCCGAACCCGCTCGCCGTCGACGGGCAGTTCATTTGATACCACACCTTTCACCAGGCTGTAAGCTTGGGCTGTGCGCGCGTACTGAGGCGAGCGCTCGACCACAGCGTCTTGAGATTGGTTGCCGAGAAGGGCCGGGCGAGGCCGGAGCATGGCGGTTTGGCCATCGATCTCGAACCGCATCGCATCGCCGGTCAGTGTGTAGGTTCCAAGACTCTCGGTTGCGGAACCGCCATCCAACATCGCTCCGTCCGCTTGGCGGACGATCGCTGTCGCCGGCACCGTTTGGACAGACTTGCCGCGGGGGCTGACGAGTAGTGGGCGGTCCATGCCTGCCCCAATGACCAGATACGCCACCTCGCGTTGCGAGTGGTAGATCTCGGCGGTTTCCCGTGCCTCGCCTTCCAGTTCGAATTGCCAATCGCTGGTCTGCTGGAAGTCTTCGATCGAGCGTTGTCCCGGCAGCGGACTGCTCTCGGCAAAGAGCGGCATCGCGGTCAGCAAAACCGTGACGAGTGCCGCGGCGACGGTCCCGCGGAGAATTGTGATCTCCTCTAGCATCATGATCTCCCTCCAATCATCTATCGACTGTACGTTTCCAAGGCTGATTTCGTTGTTGGCGGCAGACACAACGGCAGTGTGCTTGCTCGCTCTACTCATACTGATCGCTACGTCTCTCGTGAGCAAACGCCAGGGCCGGCAGACCCGGCGAGCCAAGATCCAGAAATCCTCGCCTCACAGCATCCACCGAAAGAAGCCCCGGTGGGTGTGCGGCGAGGTGCTCCGGCTCAAGGCGCTCATGCCGCACAACGGGTGCCGCAAGATCGCAGCCACCTTCAATCACATCCATCGTAGCCGTGGCGAGTCCATTGGCAAGACCTATGTCGCCAACACCTTGCGGCACAATGGGCATCTCCTCGCCCAGATCCGACGGGACATCCGTCGACGCAAGCCTCGATCGGTGGCCAGGAATCTGATCTGGGCCCTCGACCTGACTTACCTTGCCCACAGCAGCGGACAGAAGACGGTGTTCGGCGTGATCGACCACGGAACTCGAGCCTGCATCGCTTTGCAGAGCCTCCCTACCAAGGGATCCATCGCCATTCTCAGGGCGCTGATCGACGCCATCGAACAATACGGCAAGCCCAAGATCCTGCGCACGGACAACGAGGTCGTCTTCACCTCGATGCTTTTTCGAGTGGGTCTTGCGATCCTCGGCGTCCGCCATCAACGGACGGCGCCGTTTGCCCCCTGGCAGAACGGCAGAATCGAGCGCTTCTTTGGCTCCTTCAAACAAGCATGGCGGCTGCGTGAAGACGTCGCGTTCCATCTCGGAACAGATCTCCATTTGTTTCGGCTTTGGTACAACCACATTCGTCCGCACAACAACCTGGACGGTTGCCCCCGCAATGGTTTGGAGCCAACGGTCGCCGCGGTCGCGTGGCCGGCCAAGCTACTTCTCGGCGTGGGATGGCATCCTCGCCGGCTTCTACTTGCCGTTGGCTCGATGACGAGCGTCGCAAGCATCGCGCTTCGCGCTTCTGTCCGCAGGAGGAGTATGTCTGCGTGGGGAATCGGACTGTTTCGAACAAGATGAACTGCCTTTGGAGAAGCGAAACTACGAATTCGTCCGCGTTGTAGGCGGGCTGAATAGCACTAACGCCTGAATAGCGACTCAAGACTGGTCAAGAGGCCTGCGGACACTGCGGACGGGACAACGGGCCGTCAGGCTTGCGGACACTGCGGACGGGACAACAACACTGCGGACGGGACAGCCAACTGGCTTGCGGACACTGCGGACGGGACAGCCGTCAGACTTGCGGACACTGCGAACGGGACAGCACTGCCGACGGGACACTACGGGCGAGCCAGTGACGAATCTTCCAGATCAAAAAGAGTTTGGATTGAGCCAATGAAGAACGATCTCCCGGCTTCAGCATCGCTGAAGAACTTCTTGTCAGGCTGCCTGGATACCTGG
>JAJCXQ010000113.1 GCA_029263355.1 Acidobacteriota bacterium
CTTGTGGCCGAGGGCTACGATGGGGTCAATTTCGGCAACACCTCAATCGCCTACGATCGGCATCGTAAGAGTCTCGACGCCGCTGAGACCCGGCTTTTCGACTACTTTACGGGGTCTTTTGGCGGCGGCCTGAGCGGTAGGCCACTCAAAGCCGATTCGCTGCGCTTGGTCAAAGCTGCGGTAGCCTCTCTACAGCGCCATCAGGCCAGTCATGAGTTCCATGTCGTACGCACCGGTGGCATTGAATCCGCCGATGATGTCGAGCAGTCTCTACAGGCCGGGGCCGCCATGTGCCAGTGGTACTCAGGCTATTTCGAGTCCTTCAGTCGCTTTGGTCACGGGCTTTACCAGCAGCTTTATGATGAGCTGAAAGAGCGAGGCGATCGAGTGGTCGAATGAGACTGTAGCTGGCGTGCGGAGTGCTCTCGAAACCTGATTTCCAGGTCCGATCGGGAGCCTGATCTCTGGTACCATCGGGCGCATGCAAGTCCCAGCCTCCATTCAGACATCGAATGTCTCACACCGCGCTGAGCGACTCGGAATTACGATCCGACGCCTGCTGCGACGTGGCGCCCGTCGGAAGATCTCCAAAATGCTTGCGGAGGTTCGTGCGGAAGACGTAGCAGTGATGCTGCGGGCCTTCACTCCAAGCGAACAGTTCGGCCTGTTCAAGATCCTCATCGACGAAAATTCGCAGGCGGCTAGCGACGTTTTGATCGAGCTCGAGCCGGAAACACGACTGGGGATTCTCGAGCAGATGAGCACGGCCCAGGTCGCAAAACTCCTCGAGCTGGCTGCGGTTGACGATGCGGTGTTCCTGCTCGAGGCCCTGCCTTCAGACCTCAAAGAACAAGTCCTCGAGATCGTCGATCTCGAAGAGCGCTTCTCCGAGGTTCAAGCCCGTCTAGCCTATGAGGACGACACTGCGGGCCGCATCATGGATTCGGAGTTCGTGGCTCTCGAGGAGGATGTCCTCGTATCGGACGCGATCGGTCGGTTGCGGCAGGTGGCGCACGATGTCGACATGATTTCGTACCTCTACGTGATCGACCGCAACGAGCGACTGATCGGGGTGACTCCGCTGCGACAGCTGTTGTTGGCCGAGCCCGGGCAGACCCTTGGTGAGATCATGAACGCATCGATCATCAAGGCTCATACCTCGACCGATCAGGAAGAGGTTGCGCAACTTGCGGCTCGTTATGATCTGCTGGCGATCCCGGTCGTCAATGACGACGGGCGCTTGGTAGGGATCGTAACGATCGATGACATCGTCGATGTCTTCAAGGACGAGGCCACCGAAGATTTCTTCAAGATGGCCGGCACCTCGGAAAACGAGATCCTGTATCAGGACCGATCGTTTAGGGTTGCGGGCATCCGGTTGCCATGGATCATTTTCAATCTCGGGGGATTGCTCCTTGCCGGGCTGGTGATGGCGCGGTTCGAGGAGGCCTTCGGTCGGGTCGAGTTGGCTGTGATCATCGCTTTTGTACCCGTGATCATGGGTATGGCGGGCAACGTCGGATCCCAGACATCGACCATCGCGGTCCGAGGTTTGGCGACCGGGCGGCTGAGTTTGGGTCAGGGTCATGTGCAGCGCTTCCTGTGGCAGCAGGTCAAGGTCGGGGCTCTCCTGGGCGCCATCTGTTCGACCTTGGTGGCGGTGGTCGCCTTTGCTTTCGGCGGTAATCCATTGATTTCGTTGGCGGTTGGGTCGTCGCTGTTCCTCTCGGTACAGTTGGCGTCACTCAACGGCGTTTTGATCCCGGTCCTTTTCCAGCGCATCGGCTTTGATCCTGCTGTCGCGTCCGGCCCGTTGGTGACGACCGCCAATGACGTCCTAGGTGTGCTGATCTATTTCTTTTTGGCGAACCTGCTGTTCAATGTCTTCAGTTTCTAGTCGATGCACAGCTCGAGTGCCCATGGTCTGTTGCTCGATGTGTTCAATCTTCAGGAGCGAGACAAGATCGTCAGCTTCCTGACTGCTGAGCACGGCAAGAAGCGTGGGGTGGCGCAGGGAGCGCGGACCAAGTTCAGTCGCTTCGCCGGTCAACTACAACCTCTGGCGAAGGTGGCGATCACTTGGTTCGAGAAAGAGGGCCGGGATCTGGTGCGGATTTCGGATGTCGAGTTGGTGCGACCCGCGTCGGCGCTGCAGTCCGATCTCGAAGGCATCTTGCTCGGGAGCTACCTGGCAGGGCACATAATGGAGTTCGCTCAAGAGAACGAAGATTCCGCGACTTCTTATCGGCTTCTGGACGCCACTATCGAAGCGCTTCTCGGCGGCTGTGATCGTGGTCTCGCGGCGCGATATTTCGAAGTATGGGTCCTTCGACTCAATGGGATTTTCCCGACCCCGAAAGAATGCCCTCTCTGCGGTCGCGCGATCGAGGATCAAGTGGTCTTCCTAGAATCCGAGGCTGCTCTGGTCTGCCCAAGCTGTTCGGAGGGCCATCGGCGGATCGACGTCGGGCCGGCGGAGTTGGAGTTTCTCTGGCGCAGTGCCCGAGAGAATCTGGAACAAATGTCGAAACGTCCCACCGCACCTGCAGCGCTCGCCAAAATCGAGATGCTCTGCGCCCGCGTCCGGCGCAACTTCCTGCAGTCGGAGCTCAAGAGCTATAGGGTGATGAAAGAAACATTGGCTAGCATCTAGCAGGCGTCGAACTTGAAAGTAGACTTGCTCAGAAGCATATGAATCAACCGCAGGAAAACACCGTCGCTCGGACTCTTCTAGACGTCGTGTCGAGTCTCCAGCGTTTCTGGGTAGAGCAAGGGTGCGTCATGTTGGCGCCGTGTGATTTTGAGGTGCCTTTCGCGACCCTGCATCCTGAAGCCTTCTTCAACCTGCTGGGTTCGACTCCTTGGCAGGCGGCCTATCTGCAGCCGGTGCGACGTCGCCTCGATGGTCGGTACGGTCTGCACCCCTACCGGCTAAGTAGGCATCATCAGTTCGAGGTGATTCTGAAGCCGCCGCTGGCCGATATTCAGTCGCTGTACTTGGCGAGTCTGGAAGCCGTCGGTCTCGAGCTCCAACATCACGATCTACATTTTGCTGAATGGAAGTGGCAGCCGCGCTCGTTGGGTGTCGAGGGGGCCGGTTGGCACGCAGTGGTGGATGGTCTCGGAGTGACTCGAATGACGTTTCTAGAGCGGGTTGCAGATCGCAGCCTAGACCCGGTCGGCGTAGAGATTTCATATGGGTTGGAGCGTTTGATGATGCTGCTACAAGGAGTCGCAAGCGTTTTTGATGTCGACGGGTCGGAGGGAGGGAGGGATCGCAGCCTGCGCCAGCGGCGGGACGAGGAGGAGATCTCACGGTATGTTTTCGAGGTTGCCGACGTCGCAGATCTTCGAAGCCGATTACAAGCGCTCGACCTTGACGCCGAGCGGTGTTTGGCGGTGGGACTGGCGCGCCCCGCCTATGAGCTGGCGGTCCGGTGCCTGGAGCTGATCGACACGCTCGAAGCTCGCGGCGACGTGTCTCAGAGAGAGCGATCGAGTTTGCTAGATCGAGTGCGTGAGCGGGTGGTTGCCGCAGCTGAGCTAGACCTGGAAAGAGATCCGGCGCCGCAAGACACGAGTAGTGGAGAAGTGGGGCAGCGCCGACCACCACGACAGCCCGAATCTAACGCGGCACCTGAAGTACCGTCTTCGTCCGAAGCACCGTCTTCGTCCGCAGCACCGTCTTCGCCTGATGACCAATCTTCAGTAGCAATTGCGCCGGACGCTTCTGGGCCGAAATCTGGAACCGTTGAGTCGCAGCCAGGCAACAAGTCAAAAAGTAAGCGAGTCGCTCGCAAGGCTGGCAGAGCGGCCAAGAATCGAAAGAAGCCCGACTGATGGCTGAGTATCTGCTCGAGGTACGTTTTCAAGAGATGCCGAGTCGGTATCTTTCGAAGCTCTTGAAGCAGCTGACGACCCGCCTGTTCGAGGACTTGATGGGGCGTGGGCTAGGACCCATTGAGGTCACCACTGGAATGACACCCAGGCGTCTGATGGTGTGTTTCCGAGACTTGCCCGAAGTTTCGGCTAAGCGCGAGGCGCGTGAGGTTGGCCCCTCAGTCGCCGACGCCTACGACGCACAGGGAGCGGCCACTGAGGCCTTGATGGGCTTTGCGGATCGAGTTGGTGCTGAGCTGAGTGATCTGCAAGAGATCAAAACCGAGCGAGGAGTCTACGTTGGCTACGTTCACCAAGTCGAAGGTCGTCCGCTCTCAAAGGTTCTCGCCGAGTTGGTGCCGGGTATTTTGGCGGAGCTTCCGTGGTGGCCAGCAATTCGCGAGAGTGGTGGACCTACAGGGGTGATGTCAGTTCTCGACGGCGGGGTTGTTCCGTTCGAGTTTCAAAATGCCGTCGCTGGCTCGACGAGCGTAGGTCACCCAATCCTTTCCCCCGATAGCTTCGAGGTCACGAGTCTCGAAGACTATTTGGGCAAGCTTCGTCAACTCGGCATCGAAGTCATCGTCGAGGATCGCCGTCGCGTCCTAGAAGCGGCTCTCGGCACCATCGCCAAGGAGTTTGGAGGGAGCTTGGAGGGTGACGCCGGACTGCTGGACCGGCTTACCGCAGCTTGTGAAATTCCAGGCGTGGTGCACGGAGACATTGATCTTGACCATCTGCGGCTGCCGGAGGAGATCGTGTTGGCGGCCTTGGGCCGACGCCTGGACTGTTTTGCATTACGTGGCCCTGAAGGTTTGTTGCCGGTCTTCTTGACCGTCATGGATCGGGCTGACGACCCTATGGGGTACGTGCGCGCAGGCCACCAGCGTGCGGTTCACGGTTGTCTCGTCGATGCGCGCTTCAGCTACGATGTTGACCATCGACAAACACTCGCCGAGCGTCTGCGTCAACTGGTAGATCACGACGTTCATCCAGGCCTTGGTTCCTATGCCGCTAAAGCGGAACGCACGCGGGCTTTGGTCGAGCTGGCATGCGATGAGCTAGGTTGGCATGAGGTTCTCGAACCGGCACGGGAGGCTGCGGGCCTGCTGAAGGCAGACCTGGCCACCGCTGTCGTACGCACGTTCCCGTCCTTGCGTGGCACGATCGGTGGGATCTATGCCCGTGAGGAGGGGTATGTCGAAGCCGTGTGGCAATCGATTTATGAGCACTACACGGTCCGTCCCATACCGTCTGAGCGAGTCGGGCAGGTGGTCGCCATAGCTGATCGTCTGGATTCCCTGGTCGGATTTCTCAGTGTCGACCAGGTGCCGAGCGGCAGTAGAGATCCGTTCGGGCTGCGGCGATTGACTCAAGGCCTCTTGCGCATCGTGGCCGATGCGGACATAGAGCTCGACTTGGATCTGATGGCAGCTCGTGCAGTATTGCTGTTTGGCGATTCCCTGGACCGGGGCGCCGAACTGCTGGTGGGTGAGCTGCAGAGTTTTCTAGCTGATCGTACCCGACACTTGCTGGGGCGGCGCGGTTTCGCATATGACGAAATCGAGGCTGCGGAAGCTGTCGGGGCCAGGAACTTGCCGGATCTAGTCGCTCGCCTGAAGGCCCTACAGACCGTCCGCGAAGAACCAGAGTTTCGCTCTCTCGTGCTGTCGGCCAAACGCATTTCGAACATTGTTCAGGATGCTCCGGAGTTTGAGCTCAGGGCTCAGGAATTGGCGCCAGGAGCAGAGCTCGAGTTACACGAGGCGTTGAACCGAGTGCGAGAAGCTGTAGATCGAGCCGCGAAGGAGCGCCGCTATGAAGACTGCCTACGTTCGATGGTAGAGCTGGTTCCCAACCTCGATCGATTCTTCTCGGACGTTCTGGTGATGGACGAGAACGACAAAATTCGGGAGAACCGAATCGCATTGCTTCAGGCTTGTCGTCGCGTCATCTGGCGGATCGCGCGGCTCAAAGAGATGACCGTGGACAAGAGCGAGCCTGCAACGAAAGTCGATTGACGCCTCTTTGGTGCGCCTGATACCTTTCGCCGACACGTCCCCAAGCTCGGATTTCTCCTGGACGGCTCTAATCTAGTTTCCTAGGTGGGGTCTAAGTATCGCAAGGGAGGCAAGAAGGTTGTCGAAATCAATCTACCTGGTAAACACGACCGCTGATTTTCCAACGTATTTTGGCGCTGAAATGATTGGCGCCATGGGCTTGACGCCGTCATCGACGATTGCCGACCTTGCTATTCCAACAGTGGCGGCGATGGCGCCGAAAGACTTCAATGTTCGGTTATGCGATGAGAACCTGACTGCAATCGACTACGATATCTCGGCTGATTTTGTTGCGATTACAGGAAAGGTTTCGCAATGGGGAAGAATGCGAGAAGTGGCCCGGGCTTTTCGGGAGCGTGGCCGGACAGTCATCATCGGTGGACCTTTTGCCTCGTTATGTCCGGAAGTTGTCGCAGATCACTGCGATATCTTGGTGCGAGGTGAGATCGAAGAAATCGCGGCGGGATTTTTTGCCGACCTCAAGGGGAACTGCTGGAAAGATGAATATGAAGGCACACGTCCTTCACTCGATCTCTCGCCCCTTGCAAGGTGGGATCTCTATCCCAACGATCAAGTACTTTTGGGATCAGTACAGACGTCTCGCGGTTGTCCTTTTCAGTGTGAATTTTGTGATGTGATCGAGTATCTCGGGCGGACTCAGAGGCACAAGTCAGTGTCTAATGTCATCCGGGAGCTTGAAGATTTATATGGATATGGGTATCGCTCTGTGTTTCTCTGTGATGACAACTTTACAGTTGCGCGAAGTCGCGCAAAAGAGCTGTTGGCAGCCCTGAGAGATTGGAATCTCAAACTTCAGAATGGGAACGTAACGTTTTCAACCCAGCTTTCGATCGATGCTGCCAGAGACGATGAATTGCTCGACATGTGTGCTGAGGCCGGACTCATTCAGGCGTTCATCGGTATCGAAACGCCCAATATGGACAGTCTGCGTGAGAGTAAGAAACGCCAGAACATGGGCGTCAATCTCACCGATCAAATCCAGAAATTTTACGATCGTGGAATCATGATTGTTGCCGGGATGATTGTTGGCTTCGACAACGACGGCTACGATATCTTCGAGCGGCAATACGAGTTCGCCATGCAGGCTGCGATACCGATCGTGACCCTCGGTAGTCTGGTGGCGCCAGCTGCGACACCTCTGCACGATCGCCTGAAGGCAGCAGGTCGATTGAGTGCGGACGGTTCCGAAGTCGCAGCGACACCGTGGAGCACCAACATCATTCCTCAGTTGATGACCCAGGACGAGTTACTTCACGGCGTACGGTGGTTGGCCAACAAACTCTATTCCCCCGAAGCGTTCGAACACCGACTCCTACAATTCATCTCTCGAGTCGGCGAGCGGCGGGATCCCCGCCACCTGAATCAACAAGCCAACCCCGGCAAGGTGAGTCTGCGGCGAGTTGAAGAAGGAGGGAAGGAGATTGTCCGGCAGCTGACAGCTTTGGGTTCTCGGGAGGCACATATGGCCTACAAGGTTTTTGGCGCAGTGAGTAAGAAGCCACAGGTGTTCGAATACGCCAAAGCGGCGATGTTCCACTACGCTCAAATTCGCTATATGTACGATCAGGGTAATTTCTGGGACACCCACATTGCTGGCGAAGCTCAACCCTTTTGACTGGGAGAATCCCGAATGAGCTTCCTTAAGCCCGGGGTCGGTGTGGATCGTCTGCGACGCCTTGCAGCTGGCTCGGCCTTAGCCTCGGCAAACTTGGCGACCCAAGTGCTCCACATGGGAGTTCGTGGTGGTGCGCGTGCCGCAGACAAAGTCGCTGGATCCATCCAGGAAGTCGTACCTGGCGCCAGGCTGATCCAGAAGATGGCGCGGGCTCTCGATGGGGAAGCGTGTCGAGCCGAGGGAGCAGCGTCCGAGAGGGTTTCTCGGTGTTTGGAGTTGATGAAGACCAACTTGGACCGTGGCAAAGCCTCGAACTGGATCGAACTGGCGTCCGATACCGCGTTGGGGCCGCTCAACGCCTTGTTTGGCGCCTCGGTGGATCTTGGCGCAGAATCGATCCGTGAGACGCTCTCCAGCCGAGTGGGACTGCTCGCTGTTGATGCCGGACTCGAACGCTTGCAAGCGCCAACAGAAGCCAGTTCTAACCCGATCGAGCGCAGCGCACTGCGGGAGTCGTTTGTCGCCGTCGCCACCGACTCTGGGGCGACTGCGATTCGCGAGACCTTGGCTCTCGCCGAAGCCGCAGCGCGATTGGCCTTCAGCGATACCCGAATGATGCGTCAAACCGTGGGCGAGGGCTTGGAAGAGATGCGCCGGTTGGTGGCCTCTGCTGAGATGCAGCATCTGCTGCCGACGCCAGTGGTCAGTGAATCGGTTCGGACCCGGGCGAGCTGGATCGTCGATCGAGCACCGAGTCGGTTTCTAGAAGCACTCGAGACTGATGCTGACGGGCAAGCTCCGGGATGGGGCTCGATTCTGCGAGCGACCCTGGATGACGCTGAGAATCTGCGGGTTTTTGTTGTCGTTTATCCCCAGGTACTGGTGTTGATCGGTGGGGATGTCGGCAAATTGCTGCTTGCGGGGGCGATCAGCTTTTCTGAGATGGAAGCGTTCATGGAAGGCCGTCGGTTTAACAATAACGGAACGTCTTCGACCCCGAATCGCTGATTGGCGGGTGTCCATCGCATAGAATTCTCGCTTCTATGCCACAAATACGAATTCTAGAAGATCGCCTGATCAGCCAGATCGCCGCCGGAGAGGTGGTGGAGCGCCCTGCCTCGGTGGTCAAGGAGCTGGTGGAGAACTCGATCGACGCGGGGGCGAGCGATATTTCGATCGAGCTGGAGAGCGGTGGCAAGCGCCGCGTCGTGGTGAGCGACGACGGCCGCGGCATGGACGCCGACGACGCTCTGCTCGCCTTTGATCGCCATGCGACCAGCAAGATTGCGGTCTTCGACGACCTCGAGCAGGTAGCAACGTTGGGTTTCAGGGGCGAGGCCTTGGCCTCGATCGCCGCGGTCTCGAGAGTTGAGCTACGGACCGCGACGTCACCCGGGGATGGGACTTTGGTGCGGATCGAAGGCGGTCGCGTCAAGCGCGCCGAGCCCATCGCCCATCCTCGCGGCACCCGCTTGGAAATTGCATCGCTGTTCTACAACGTGCCGGCGCGGCGGAAGTTTGTGAAGCGTCCACAGACCGAGCTTCGACGCGCCCTGGAGGTTGTACAGGGGTATGCGTTGGCGCATCCCGAGCTGCGTTTCACCCTTCGCCACGAAGGCCGCGCACTGCTCGAAACGATTCCAACCCGGGACGACGGAGCTGGAATTCGAGAGCGCATCACTCAGGTTTTTGGCGCCACCCTGGGTCGCAATCTGGTTGAGATTCCACTCGATTTCATCACTGAGCAAGAAGCGATCACCGGCTTTGTGGGAAACAACCAGACGACCCGTGGTCGCCGCCTCTTCGTGTTTGTGAATCGCCGTTTGGTGCGCGATCGCGCGGTACTGGCCTGCTTCTACAGAGCGGTGCGAGATGAGTGGAAGTCCGACGACTACCCGGCGCTGTTCCTGTTCTTGGATTTGGAGCCGCAGGAAATCGACGTCAACGTGCACCCTCAGAAATCGGAAGTACGATTTCGTAATCCGGCGTTTGTCGATCGGGTGAGCATGGCGTTGCGGGCGACCTTGGCGGCTGCTCGCGGAGAAGAGCCGGCGCCGCTCAGGATGCCGCGATCGATGCCACAAGTTCAGGCTGCTTGGGAAGGTTTGGGGGGAAGACAAGCGGACCAGGCAGAGAGCAGCCAAGCCTGGCGTCCTCGGTCTTCCGCAACTCCGGGGTATGTGTCGCCATCACCCTCTGCGTCGTCGCTGCCAGCAGCCGACGGCTCGACCGCACTGGCCCAAGCTCCACCGCTACCTAGCGAGCCTGGCGCGAGTGAGGTCCGGGAGCCTACGTCGCCCTACTCGCCGGATGGTTCTGCCGGGCGCATCGCGACGCCCACGTGGAAGCCAGAGGAGCCGCGGATGGTCCCGTTGTCGGGGCGATCCGGTGAAGCGCGTCCGTTTCGGATTCTCGGGCAATACAAGGGCACCATGATTTTGCTCGAGGGTCCCGACGGCCTTTATCTCATCGACCAGCATGTCGCCCACGAGCGGTTGTTGTACGAACGTGTTCGGCGCTCATTACACGCCGAGCGCTCGACCAGCCAAACGCTGTTGACGCCGTTACTGCTCGAATTGGGGCAGTCGGAAGCGCTGCGGCTCGAAGAGCTCGCCGCCGCCCTCGAACCTTGCGGATTTGGACTGTCGGCGATGTCGGGCGGGGCGATTGCCCTGACCGCGATTCCGACGGTGTTGTCACTCGACGAAGCGGAAGCTCTGCTGCAGAACCTCGCAACATCATCAGAAGAGCTGGATGGTGAAGGCCTGCGACGCAAGCTGCTGGATTCGTTGGCGGCAAGTCTGGCCTGTCAAGCCGCCGTCAAGATGCACCACTCGATGACCCTCGACAAGATGGAGCGTCTGGTCTCGGAGCTGTTCACCGCCGAGCAACCCTATGCCTGTCCCCATGGCCGCCCGGTGGTGCTCGTCATGGGTGATGTCGAGCTCGAACGTCGTTTCGGTCGTCGTTGATCGGAGGCATGTCACATGAAGCATGAACTCGAAAATTGAGGCGACAGCTCAGCTACAAGGCCTTCAGCCGATCTGATCACTGATCTACGGCGGATAATCGATCAAAGCCGCCACGACGTTGCTCATGCCGTCAATGCCGGCCTCAGCATGCTCTACTGGAATCTCGGCAAAAGGATACACGATGAGATCCTGGCCGGGGAGCGCGGAGAGTACGGCAAGCAGATTGTCGTAGCAGTAGCACGACAATTGACGACCGAATATGGGAACAGCTTCAACCAAAAACAGCTCTGGCGCATGATCCAGTTCGCCGAGGTCTACCCAGGCGAGCAGATTGTCGTATCACTGATACGACAATTGAGCTGGACTCACTTCGTGGCACTCATCCCCCTCAAAGATTCCCTAAAACGAGACTTCTATGCGGAGATGTGCCGGATCGAACGATGGAGCGTCCGAACCCTCAGGAAGAAGGTTGACTCCATGCTCTATGAGCGGACCGCTCTTTCCAGGAAACCCGAAGAGCTGGGCCGCTCCGAGCTTGAAAAGCTCCGCGCCGAAGACCAGCTCACGCCCGACATGGTCCTCAAAGACCCCTATATTCTCGATTTCCTCGGCCTCCAGGATCGCTATCTGGAGAAAGATTTTGAAGACGCCATTCTTCGTGAAATGGAACAGTTTCTACTAGAGCTCGGTGTCGGATTTTCCTTCATCAGCCGCCAATACCGCATCCAGATCGACGACGAAGATTTCTACATTGACCTGCTCTTCTACAACCGAAGGCTTCGTCGACTGTTCGCCATTGAGCTGAAGCTCGGCGACTTCAAAGCTGCCTACAAGGGACAGATGGAACTTTACCTACGCTGGCTAGACAAGCATGAGCGTCAAGAACACGAGGAACCCCCACTGGGACTCATCCTTTGTACTGGCAAGAAGGCGGAGCAGATCCAGCTCCTCGAATTGGGCCGCTCCGGGATCCATGTCGCTGAGTATCTGACCGTTCTTCCTTCGAAGGATATTCTGAAAAAAGAGTTTCAGAGGGCAGTCGAACAGGCGAGAACACGTCAGACCAAGAGAATTGAAGAAGTGGCCAGGGAGCCATGAACAAGGCCCGACCAAAGTCCAGGTGGTATCCGCCCCAGTTAGACCCAGTTAGAGGTGCCAGGCAGAACTAATTTATTGAAATCAAGTGACTTACACGATCGTGCCACCTCTTTGAGCCTCCTTGAGGCCGAGCAACTCTAGAATCCACGCCTATCCAGCCGCTCTTGTGACCCTCGACCGCGCTTGTTCCTTTTGCAACGCCTCGCGAAGGCGCATCTCACCCAAAAGTGGCTTTTTTTCCGGCCCAAGAGTGCGCAGTTCGACCCATCCGGTCACCGAACCGGACGCATTCGATGTTCAAATTGTCGTCAATGCGAGGCTAGCGAGATCAAGGTGGCTGACCACGGACTCGAACTAGCTCGCCAGCCTGCCCTCGGCTTCCCCAGACCGGCGCCGGAATCTCGACGACTGGAATCTCGCCACGTTCGACGACTCTCGAGCCTTCGATTCGCAAACGCCGAGTCGGCGTTGACGGCGGACGCCGGGTCGGCGGCGGACCGATGAAGGGGAAAGCAGGTGGATAGCTGCGTGGTGGGAACCAATCGATCGCTTTTGGGTTGCGATGGACCCGAAGAGCCTCGGAGGCGATGCGGTACTGGGCCGCGAACGCAGCGGCCTCTTTCCAGAGCTCATCCCTCGCCTCTCTCGAGGCGACGTGGAATCGAGTGGGTTTTGGTGAGTTCTTGGGCCGACGAGTCGGAGGCTCGTAAGGATCGAGGCTCAGAATCTTCTCGACGCCGGCAACGGGATTTCCATCACGCTTTGTCCGACCCTCGTCTTGGATCTCGACGATCAGTTGTGCGATCTTGTCCTGGTAGGCTTCGGGATCGAGGTGTCGAAAGGCCGGCAACTGGGCAAGGCCGATGCGATACTTGGTTGCGAAGTCGTAGGCGCCAACCTCGAGGCCGCGGTTGCGAGCGGCCCATTCTTTACTCTTGTCGAACCAGGCGCCCTCGAGCGGCTCGCCTCGCAACAACGCGCCAGCGGTATGAACGCCAGGCCACTCGATCGGGCTCTCGACCAATCCCTCTTTGACCCCGTGGCTAAGGACGTATTTGAGCCGTTTCCATTGCGCCTCGGGCTCGCGGCTGACGACCGTCACATCGTAACGACGTTGCCACAGCGCTCCTTTCCAATTGCGGAGCTTGCCGATCTTCTTCGAGGAGTTGCCCCCGAAGTGGTACATGAACCGGCTCAGCGCTTGCTGGTCTTCGACGACCAGCAAAGCGTGGTAATGGTTAGAGGCGAAAACACAGGCACACAGCTCGACCGGCTGATATCCCATGGCGCGGCCGATCAGGCCGACCACGAGCTCGTTGAAGGTTCTGGGATTGGGACCCGGCGCCAACAGAGCGCGGGCTCCGATGACCCTGTCGGTGACTTCGACCAGGGTGCCGTCTTTGCTGTCGGGAAGGTTTCGTTCGTGTCGCCCCATCGTTTGATCTCCAGACCGGCGGTGGCGACGCTCGGCAAAATCGGAGTGATCTCGCTGCGAGCGCCGGCTACACTTGTGCCAGCTCTAGAGACATAAGACGTAAAGCAGTCGCTCGATCTGTGGGGTGGGCGTGAAATGGATCCGAATCCGGCCGCTGTAAGTGGTGCCATGTAAGTGGTGCCAGGCACGACTAAGTTGGGCGTAAGTGGTGCCAGGCACGACTAAGTTGAGCACGACTAAGTTGAGTCTGACGCCGAGGAACCAGCTCGCGCCTGCCCATCGGCCCGTTGCAAGGACCCTCTCGAGGGCTCGACGCGCCCATCGGCCCGTTTCAAGGACCCTTCTACTGGCTCGTCGTGCGACACAACTCGTTTCAAGCACCCTTCTGAGGGCTCGTCGTGCGACACAGCCCGTTTCAAGCACCCTTCTGAGGGCTCTTCGCGCGAAACAGCCTGTTTCAAGGACCCAACTAAGGGCTCTGCGGGTGACACAGCCCGTTTTAGGGCGGAAAGTAGCGGCGGCTCTATCGGCGGATCGTGTGCTGACCGCGTGAGCCCTCGATTCTGCACCGGCCTCGACGTCCTCACCGCGTAATCTACGAGATGTTGCGGAATATCGACGCCTCACCGGTGAGGAGGAAGATCTTAGCGGGAACATTGACGCCTCACGCCGTTAACACGAAGATTTCGAAGCGTCTCCGGAGGATCACGGACCCGTTCGGCGACCCGGCGCGACACCGGCTTCAGGCGCAACACCGTCTTTGGGCGGAATACCGTCTTCAGGCGAAACACCGTCTTCAGGCGAAACACTGGCGTAGCAGGCTGAGATCAGGTTGTGTTTCGAGAAGTGGAAGCCGGTGAGCAGAGCCATCAAACCTTCCTTGCCGACCAGCATGCGAGTGATCTCACGCACGTTGCGCCCTTCGTCGCGTAGATGATGCACTCGCTCGCAGAGTCCGACGAGGAAGTCGAGCTTTTTGTGCAGTGCGGCTCGGCCCGACTCCAAGACTCCGCGGTGGGAGCAGAAGACGGTCTTGAAGTCCAGCTCGAGGACTCGCCGCAGGCTGGCGATCTGCTGCTGTAGATCTTCGTCCGCTCGCAGATAGCGAGTTTTGCTGGCGATGTAGAGATCACCGGTGAAAAGGAATCCACGATCTGGCTCGAGGTAGCAGGTCATGTCGTCGGAGTGACCAGGGGCGGGGATCGCACGCAGCGATTGTCCGCTGCCCAGGTCGAGATCGTCAGGGATCGGCTGTGGCTCGACGCGTCGTGGCTTACCCCAGATCAGCCGTTGATAGGGCTTGAGGGCAAATCCGGCGGTGATCGGAGCGACGGAAGCGGGTGGCGAGTAGACCGGGGATCCCAGATCATGATGGGCTCGCGCCAGGTTGCCGCTGTGGTCCTCGTGATGGTGGGTGACGACAACCCGCGCCACGTCGCGCTCCATCAAGAAGCGCCGCACGGTCCGCCACTGGTTGGGGGGACCGGTGTCGATGATTGTGGTTCCCAAACGATAGAGAATGCACGACGAGGTGAGTTGGGTCAGGACTCTGCCGACCCGAAGACCTTCCACACCTTGGTGTTCAATACGGTGATGTTCTATACGAACCGGCATCGTTGTCGATCTCCATGCGATCCTGATCCGAAAGTCTGGAGTCAAGGGGCGCCAAGCGTTGTGTGAGCGCTGCGTGAGCACTGAGCAATCACCGTGTCACCCGGGGTCAGTGTAACCCGAGTCGATTGAGGTATCCTGACGCCCATGAGCAGGTTCATCGAAGAAGCCGTCGGCTACACATTCAAGTCTGGTGCCCTGATCAGCGCTGCCTTGACTCACCGCTCTTACGCCAATGAGCGCGGTGAGCAAGAGAATTACGAGCGACTGGAGTTCCTTGGGGATTCGGTGCTCGGGTTGGTCGCCGCGCGCTGGCTCTACGATACCTACCCCGAGGAGCCCGAAGGTCGATTGGCGAAACGTAAGAGCTTCCTGGTCAGTGCTCCAGTGTTGGCGCGGTATGCCGTCGAGATCGAGCTTGGCAACGAAATCCGTCTCGGGGTTGGCGAATCGAGATCGGGAGGCAGTGCCAAGGCCTCCATACTCGCTGATACCGTGGAAGCGCTGTTTGGTGCGATCTATCTCGATGGTGGGCTCGACGCCGCACGCGAGGTGATTGAAGCCTTCTTGGCCAAGGCGATGGCGTCTGGGCCTCGACTGATCCACACAGATGCCAAGACTCACCTTCAGGAGTTGGCGCAGGCGAGGGGCTGGGGGCTGCCGCTTTACCGTGTTGCAGCAGAGACCGGGCCCGATCACCTCAAGTGCTTCACGATCGAATGCCTGGTTGACGGCAAGATTTCTGGCGTTGCGGAAGGCGCTAGCAAGAAGTCGGCGGAGCAAGGGGCGGCGGCGGCGGCTTTGGAACGGCTTGACCTACCCGAGGACGCCTCGTAGAATCCGTCGTCCACATCCCCCAGGGCCGATCGGGCTGAATTCATCTGTAATGCCTCGATCTTATTTTTGTCCCGATCCCATACCGCATCGATTCATCGCCCTGATCCCGCAGCGCCTCGACGTCGAGTCATTCCTGAAACTTATCAGCGGAGATATCACGTGACGATTTCTGTGCGCCATCTCAAATCCCACTCCGGCGAGACGGTGACCATTCGTGGCTGGCTCTCCAACAAGCGACGCAGCGGGAAGATCGGCTTCCTCCAAGTTCGTGACGGCTCGGGCATCGTCCAAGTGGTTGTCAGTCGTGCCGAGGTCTCAGAAGAGGCTTGGGAAGATGTCAAGCGGGTGACCCAGGAGTCGACTGTGCGGGTTACCGGTATCGCTCGGGCCGATGAACGAGCCCCCGGTGGGGTCGAGATCCAGGCCACGGACTTTGCCGTCCGCAGCCTGACCGAAGACTACCCGATCACCAAGAAGGAGCACGGAACCGCCTTCTTGATGGAGCATCGCCATCTCTGGCTGCGGTCTTCCAAGCAGCGGGCGACATTGGCCATCCGCAGCGAAGTGTGCCAAGCGATTCGGGACTTCTTCTACGAGCGTGAGTTCACGCTCGTCGATTCACCGATCTTGACTCCGACATCCTGCGAAGGCACCTCGACGCTTTTCGAGACTGATTATTTCGGTGACAAGGCATATCTCAGCCAATCCGGGCAGCTCTACCTAGAGCCGGCTTGTGCCGCTTTCGGCAAGGTCTATTGCATGGGGCCGACGTTTCGAGCCGAGAAGAGCAAGACGCGCCGGCATCTGACCGAGTTTTGGATGGTTGAGCCCGAGGTCGCGTTTCTAGACTTCGAAGGCCTCATTCGTTTGGCTGAAGACTTCGTTGGCTTTGTTGCCGGACGGGTAGTGGAGCGCGCCGCATCCCATCTCGAGGTGTTGGAGCGTGATGTCTCGAAACTCGAGAAGCTGACGGGCTCGTTTCCCCGGGTTACCTACCGCGAAGCGATCAAGATTATGCAGACGCACGGTACCGACATCACACATGGAGATGATTTCGGGGCTGAAGACGAGACCGTCCTCGCCAACCACTTCGACCAGCCGGTGTTCGTGACGCACTTCCCGACGGATCTCAAGGCCTTCTACATGCAACCTGATCCCGAAGATCCGGAAACGGTCCTGGCAATGGATCTGCTGGCTCCGGAGGGATACGGTGAGATCATCGGCGGTAGCCAGCGGATCCACGATCACGACCTGTTGCTCGAGCGCCTGAAGCATCACGAGTTGCCGATCGAGCCCTTTCAGTGGTATCTCGACGTGCGGAAGTACGGCAGTTTTCCCCATAGTGGTTTCGGCATGGGTATCGAACGCTTCATCGCCTGGATGAGTGGCGCCGCCCACTTGCGGGAAGTGATTCCCTACCCCCGAATGCTCTACAAAATTTATCCGTAGCGTCGTCCCGAAAATCGAGATGACGCGTCACAACGGGCGCCAGCGCTGGTGGGTGGATACAGTTTCTGGGGCGGCCCCCAGTCGGCTTGTCATCGGGTTGACGATGGCGGCGTTGATCTGCATCTGGGGGACAACCTGGGGTGCGATTTTGATCAGCCTCAAGGGGTTCGCTCCGTTGACTGCGGCTTCGATTCGATTCGCTATCGCGGCGGCGATACTGTGGGGAGTGGCGCGGGCTCGACGCATCGAGCTCGGGGGTGTCGAGAATTTCTGGTTATGGTGGGTCCAGGCGACATTTGCTTTCAGCTTGTCCTATGGCATTGTCTACTGGGCCGAGCAGTGGGTGCCCTCTGGGCTGACGTCTGTCTTGTTTTCGACCCTACCTCTGTTCGTGATGATCTTCGCTTATGGATTGTTGCCTGAGGAGCGACCGAGCCTAGGGGGCCTGTTGGGTTTAATGGGGGGATTTGCTGGCGTCGTGCTGATCTTTTCTGACGACGTCGGGGCGCTCGCCGATCCGCTAGCTCGTCGAGCGGCCCTGATTCTGCTGCTGTCGCCGATTGGAGCGGCTCTGGCTCAGGTTGTCGTCAAGCGATGGGGGAGTGGGCTCAATGCGTTCTCGTTGACCGCTCCACCCCTGGCAATGACCGCTTTGTTCCTCGGGACGCTCGCCTGGCTATTCGAACGGGATCGGTCGATCGTGCTCGACCCAGCGCCAGTCCTAGCGACGCTGTATCTAGCAGTGGTAGGCACCGCGGTGACGTTTATTCTGTTTTTCTGGTTGCTGCGTCATGTGTTGGCTACTCAGCTGAGTCTTATCGCCTACGCGATCCCGGTGGTGGCTGTCTTCATCGGCACCGTCTATTTCGACGAGCCTTTGACGTTGAGAATGGTTGCAGGATCGGCCCTGGTGATCATCGGTGTCGGTTTCGCGGCCCGGCCGCGGGTTGCTAGGGGGTCGTCCTAGGCCGACTCGCGGTTGGCCTCTTGCGTTGGGTTCCAGCGCGCAGCCTGATAACCTCTTCGCCCCACATCTGATGGCGCCGCCATCCGCGATAAGTTTTCCCGACGACAGACAGATGACTGACTGATGAGGCTCCCACGATGACAACTCTGGGTTTGGCTTTTCGTACTTTTTTTAGAATCTTCAGTGACGCTGGATTTGCCGAGCGGGTACAGGCGCTCGACTCCGAGGATCCGACACCACCGCGGTTGGAGGCGACCGCGCCGGTCCAGCTGGTCGATAGGCGCGACTCAGCGTTGACGCTGTTGTCAACATTGCAGCGTGAAGCGAGGTTGTTGGACTTCGTGATGGAGCCGCTCGACGCCTATGACGACGCTCAGGTCGGCGTTGCAGCCCGCGACGTCCAGCGTGATCTCGGCAAGGTCATACGACGTATCTTTGCGCCTCGGCCGCTGGCGGAAGAGACCGAAGGAAGCGTGTTGAACGTGCCGTCTGGTTTTGATCCTGCCCGCTTCAAGTTGACCGGAGAGGTGGTTGGCGAACCACCTTACAACGGAACCTTGCGTCATCATGGCTGGCAGGCTTCAAAGTGCGAGATGCCGGCTTGGAGCGGTGACGAAGCTTCGGCCATGGTCGTCGCACCTTCGGAGGTCGAGGTTTAGCCATGGCGATGCGTTATGCCGTCGGTATCGACCTGGGAACCACTCAGAGTGTCGTGGCCTATGTGGATCTCGAGCGGGATTCAACGGAGTTGGAGCTGCTGAACGTGCCGCAGCTGCAGGCGGCGGCGACGGTCGGAGAGCAGCCCTCGTTGCCTTCGTTTCTTTACCTCGCCACTGAAGGTGAGGTGGCGAGTGGAAGCTGTGCGTTGCCGTGGCTCGGGAGTGACGAGCACGTGACCGGGGAGTGGGCGCGCCAGCGCTCTGCCGAGGTCCCCACTCGCACGGTAGCGGCTGCAAAGTCCTGGCTGGGGCATCGTCGGGTCGATCGACATCAACCGATTCTGCCGTGGCAAGCGCCGGACGGTGTGCCGCAGATTTCACCGGTTTTGACTCAGCAGCGTTATCTCGAGCATTTGAAAGCGGCATGGGACGCTGCCCATCCCGAAGCGTTGCTGGACGAGCAGTGGGTGGTGTTGACGGTTCCAGCGTCCTTTGATGCGTCCGCCCGGGAGCTCACCCGTGAGGCGGCCCTGGCCGCCGGGCTGCCGGCCAGTCTGGTGTTGCTCGAAGAGCCTCAGGCAGCGGTTTATGCTTGGCTCGCCGACCGGGGGGATCGTTGGCGCCAGGATCTTGGGGAAGACGACCGGTTGCTGGTCGCTGATATCGGCGGCGGTACAACCGATTTCAGCCTGATCGGTGTTGAGGCGGAGGGCGGCGAGCTGACCTTACGTCGACTCGCGGTCGGCGACCATCTTTTGGTCGGCGGGGACAATATGGATCTCACCCTGGCCCATCTGGCGCAGGGCGAGTTTGCGTCTCGTGGTGTCGAGGTTGATGCCTGGCAGTCGGTCGCGTTATGGCACGCCTGTCGCCAAGCCAAAGAGAGCCTATTGTTGACCGACGGCCCCGAAACCCATTCGGTCTCCGTACTCGGGCGTGGTAGCCGGCTGATCGGCGGCACAATTTCGATAAATCTCGAGCGTGAGCGGGTCGGTTCGACCTTGGTTGAGGGATTTTTTCCCTTCTGTGGCCTCGACGAGACACCGCAGCGACAGCACGGCTCGGGTTTCTTGGAGGTTGGCCTACCCTTCGAATCCGATGCTGCGATCACTCGTCATCTAGCTCACTTCTTGCATCGTCATGAGGGGCGCCCGACGCATGTTTTGTTCAATGGAGGCGTGCTCAAATCGGAGACCCTGCAAGGGCGACTCCTGGAGGTCCTGGGTTCGTGGTACGAGACCGCTCCTCAGCCGCTGCTCGGAGAGCCCGACCTCGACTACGCGGTGGCCCGCGGAGCGGCTTTTTATGGCGCGTCCAAGGCCCGTGGCGGTATCCGGATCCGTGGTGGTGTCGCGCGTTCCTACTATCTAGGCATCGAGAGCGCCGGCCTTGCCATACCGGGTGCTCCTCGGCCGTTACGAGCGTTGTGTGTGGTACCCAAGGGAATGGAAGAAGGCACCGAAACGGAAATCCCCGGAGGAGGCATCGGGCTGGTCGTCGGTGAGCCTGCCAGCTTTCGCTTCTTTTCCTCAACCGTCCGCGAAGGTGACCAACCCGGCCAGGTGCTCGACCGCTGGCAGCCCGAGGAGTTGATCGAGACGGACTCGCTCGAAGCCCACCTGCCGTCGTCGTCGGAGGGTAATCGTGAAGTGGTGCCGGTGACCTTTCGCTCCCACATCACCGAGCTCGGTGTGTTTGAGCTATGGTGTGCCGCCACCGAGACCGATCAGCAGTGGAAAATGGAATTCAGCGTACGGGACGAGAGCTGAAGGGTCGCTGGTGGTTTCGATGAGCGACGACCAGAATCCAACTCCTGCACGTTATGTTGTCGGAATCGACCTGGGAACCACCAATTCAGCGGTGTTCCTTGTCGATACGGATACCGATCCGTGGAAGTTGGAGATTTTTCATGTCCATCAGTTGACCGCTCCCTCGACGATCGAACGCCGGGATAACTTGCCTTCGTTTCACTTCGAGCCGGTGGCGAACGATGGCGCGGGGGGAGCCTTGGCTCTGCCTTGGGAGGGGCGATCGGATTCCATAGTGGGAGCCCTGGCTCGGGACCGGGGCGCAGAGATGCCCGGTCGATGTGTTGCCTCGGCCAAGTCTTGGCTGAGTCACTCGGGGGTCGACCGCACAGCAGCTTTGTTACCGTGGCGCGGCGCTTCGGAAGTCAAGAAGCTTTCGCCGATGGAGGTCAGCCGCCGCTACCTCGAACACATCCGGCAGTCCTGGGACTTCGTGCATCCGGAGCATCCCCTGGCAGAGCAGGACATCGTACTGACGGTGCCGGCTTCGTTCGACGAGATCGCCCGTGAATTGACGGTTTCAGCAGCGAAAGCCTCGGGGTTGCCTCGGGTCATTCTGATCGAAGAGCCCCAGGCGGCTTTTTATGCTTGGATCTATCGCCGAGTCGAAACCGAAGAGGCGCCGCTCGAAGCCGACCAGAACGTGCTGGTTTTGGACGTCGGCGGCGGTACCACAGATCTGACCTTGATCCGGGTCGAAGCGAAAGGTGACGAGACCCTGCGTTTTCGACGCGTCGCGGTCGGTGAACACCTCATTCTTGGGGGCGACAACTTAGATCTCGCGCTTGCCCATCATCTCGAGGCGAAGCTCACCGCCACCCAACTCGATCGCCGGCAATGGAGCGTTTTGATCCACCGTGCGCGACAAGCGAAGGAGATGTTGCTCGGTCGTCGACCGCCGGAGAAGTTGACCGTGACACTGCCTGGTGGAGGCTCGAAGTTGTTCGGGGGGGCGCTCAGTGTGGAGGTGTCGCGGGCCGAAGTCCGAGAGCTGTTGGTGGAAGGTTTTCTGCCCCGCGTCACACTGTCTGACGAGCCCTCGCCGCGGGCCTCTGGCTTTCGTGAGCTCGGCCTACCGTATGCCCCGGACTCAGGGATCACTCGCTATTTGGCGCAGTTTCTCAGCCATCACGGCGCGCAAGCAGGCGGTAGCGAGGGTAGCCCGGTACGTCCCGATGCGGTGCTCTTCAATGGCGGTTTTTTCGCCGGCAAAACGTTGTGTGATCGTGTCCTCGAGGTGCTGTCTTCCTGGTTTGGTGAGGACGACTGGGCGCCACGAGTATTACGTTCGGAGCGTCTCGACTTGGCGGTGGCGCAAGGTGCGGCCTATTTCGGCATGGTCCGGCGGGGTGAGGGCGAGCGCATTCAAGGTGGCCTGGCCCACGCCTATTACATCGGCGCCGATGAGGGTTCCCGTGGCGAAGAGGTTGAGGTTGGCCCGCCGCAAGCCCTCTGCCTGGTGCCTGCTGGGCTGGAGGAAGGCCAGGAAGTGACCCTTGATGAGCGCGATTTTGAGCTGTTGATCCGAGAGCCGGTCGAGTTTCCGATTTTCACCTCCAGCACCCGTTCGGGCGATCGCCCCGGTGATTTGGTCGAGGTTGATCCTGAACAGCTGCGCGCCCTGCCGCCGATCCGTACGGTGCTGCGTTCAGGTAAGAAAAAGGGGGCCGAGAAGGTCCGCGTCAAGGTCCACGCCCGGCTTTCGGAGATCGGCACCCTTGCGGTGTGGTGTAGCGAGTCGCAGGGCAACCGTAGCTGGCGTCTGGAGTTCGATGTCCGGTCGACGGTCCAAACAGACGTCGCTGAACATCAGGGAACCGGCGAGGCGGTTGGCATTCTGCAGGAAGAGACCGTGACCGACTGCGAGCAGCTGATCGCCGAGACGTTTGGCCGCGGCGGCAAGACGGTACGACCCGATCAGCTGATGAAACGCTTGGAAGAGGCGGTTGGTCAAGGGCGCTGGGATTGGCCGCCGTCGTTACTTCGCGCTCTTTGGCAGGCTCTGATCCGCCATGAGGGAGGACGTGCGTTCTCGATCGCTCATGAAGCACGATGGTTGAATCTTCTAGGCTTCTCATTGCGTCCCGGATTCGGGGTTGCGGTCGACGATTGGCGGATGGCCCGTACCTGGCAGTTGTTCCATAAGAAGCTCGTCCACACCCGCAATGAAATGTGCCGCGGAGAGTGGTGGGTGCTGTGGCGCCGACTCTCAGGGGGTCTCACTGCCGGGCAGCAACGTGCCTTGGCGCAACCCTTGCTGGCGGAGCTCAAGAACGAACCCGTCGGCAAGCGTCGCCAACGTCTCCACGAAGCGGCGGAGATCCAGCGCCTGCTGGCATCCCTTGAATGGCTGGAGCCCGAGACCAAAGAACAGCTTGGCACACGTGCCCTTGCGGCGCTGAAAGCGGATGGCCCCAAAGCATCGAGTGGCAGTCGGCACTGGGCGCTGGCGCGCCTCGGCGCGCGGGTGCCGGTATCCGGTCCGCCCAACGGAGTGGTCGACATCGAGATCGTGGAATCCTGGCTCGAGCGAGCCATGGCGATTCAGCAGGATCGCCCAGCATTGGCTTTTGCCGTCATGCAGATGGCGCGCCGAACGGGCGATCGCTATCGCGACATTGCAGACGAAGTCCGCAAACAGGTGATCGAGTGGCTGTCGGTCATCGGGGCCCCAGCTCACTACGTCGAGCTGGTACGAGTTGGCGGTGATCTCGAAACCGGAGAGGAACGCCTGGTCTTCGGCGATAGCCTGCCCAGGGGCTTGATGATCCGGTAGAGTGAGCGGCTTGCGCTGAATCTGTCAACCAAGGAGAGCTTGATGCGTCATTCATTCCCCTCGGCCATCGTTTGCCTATTGGCGACAATCCTCTTTTCACTCGACGCCAATGCTCAGAGCTTGCCTAAAGCACTGACCCTGGAAGCGATCTTCGACGAAGGGTTGTCGGCCAAGGATTTGGCGCAGCTGACTTGGACCCCCGATGGCCGCCTGACCTATTTCTTGGAGGTGGAACAGCCCACGCCGAGCGAGGCAAAGGCTGGCAGCGAGGACGACGCGGAGGGCGGCGAGCGTGATCTGTGGGTGGCGGATGTCGAGTCTGGTGAGAAGAAGATTCTGGTGTCTGCTGATGAACTGGCGGCGATGGCTCCTTCGCCCTCGCAGGCCGGCGTCGACGAGCGAGAGAAGACGCGACGCACCCGCTTCGAGGTCTCAGCGTATCTTTTCTCGCCGGATGGCTCGCAGATCCTCTTCACCAGTTCGGGGCAATTGTTGCTCTATCACCTGGCGGATAAAAATGCGACGGTACTGGCGCCCTCGAAGCATGGGGTGTTGGATCCCAAGTTCTCACCCGATGGCGAGTCGATTGCCTTCGTTTTCGAGCACGATGTCTGGCTGGTGCCGATCTCGGGTGGTGAAGCAAGGCAGCTCACTCGCGGTGGCCATGAGCTGTTGTTACATGGCGATCTCGATTGGGTCTATCCCGAGGAGTTCGGCGTCCGTACGGGTTATCACTTCTCACCGGACGGCCGGCATATCGCCTTTCTGGAGATGGATCAAAGCTCGGTGCCTACTTATCCGATCACTGAGCAGTTAGCCTGGCAGGCAACGGTAGACCTGCACCGTTATCCTCAGCCCGGCGCCCCGAATCCGCGAGTTCGGGTGGGGATTGTGAATCTCGAGACGGCCCGCACCGTCTGGCTCGATCGTGCGGCCGAATACATCCCGCGGATCGATTGGGCCGACGACGATCACTTGGCGGTGCAGCTTTTGGATCGGGCACAAGAAGAGCTCGAGCTGGTGCTCGCAGATCCTGCCACCGGCCGCTCGAAGTCGGTTTTCTTCGAGCGGGATCCTCATTGGGTCGACGTCACCAATGATCTCACTTTTCTGGCCGATACTGAACACTTTCTATGGACGTCTCAGCGCTCCGGCCTGCGTCATCTTTACCTCTATCAGCGCGATGGCCAGTTGGTGCGTCAGCTGACCACTGGCGAATACCGGCTCGACAGCATTGCAGGGGTCGACGAAGCTAGTGGATGGGTCTATTTCTCCTCCAACGAGGACAACCTTCTCGGACGCGACCTCTATCGCATCAAGCTCGACGGCTCAGCCAAGGAACGGTTGACCCAGGAGAAAGGCACCCACGCCATCGATATGAGCCCTTCGGCAACCGCCTGGGTGGATCATTATTCGGCTCTAGATCCGTCCGTAGTCCGCAGACGGACCGCACACCATCCGGCTTCCGGCGCGAGTCTAGAGATCTTTCGAGATCGCGAGCTGTCCGACTACGGTCTGGTGCAGCCCGAGATTCGCGAGCTCGAAGCGCCCGACGGTGCGACGGTGCGAGTGCTGCTCATGAAGCCTGCCAAGTTGAAGCGTGGGAAGAAGCATCCCATGCTGATTTATGTCTACGGGATGGCTGGAGTGCCCACCATTCGTGATACCCGTCGTGGCAACCGCCACCTCTTTCATCAGTTCCTGGTCCAGCAAGGTTATGTGGTGGGCTATATCGACGATCGCTCGTCCGCAATCCCTGGCCACAAACACGCCGCCTTGGCGGATCACGACATCGGGCCAGTGGCTGCGGCAGACGCTGCGGTCGCGGTTGAGTACTTCAGCTCGCTGCCCTATGTCGACGGCGATCGACTCGCTGTCTGGGGCTGGAGCGGCGGCGGTTTCTCCACCTGTTTCCAGATGGGGCACACCGATCTATACAAGGTGGGTATCGCCGGCGCACCGGTGACCGACTGGCGACTCTATGACTCGATCTACACCGAGCGATACATGGGTCTGCCGGAAGAAGAGGCCGAAGCTTACGACCGCACGTCCGCAGTGCTGGGGGCTGGTGATGTCAAAGGGCGTCTACTGCTGATTCACGGTACTCACGACGACAACGTCCACCCTCAGAACACCCTCCAGATGATCAATGGTCTGATCGAGAATCGGAAACAATTTGATCTCATGTTGTATCCCAACAAGACCCATGGCATCACCGGCGCCGATCACAACGTCCACCTCTATTCCATGATCTTTGAATACCTTGAACGCCACCTATGAGGTATCGCGACATCCCTGACTTTGCGGAACTGGTAGGATTGCGAAAATGAGTCGATTTCTAACCCACTTGCTAATCGTCGCGATCGCACTCGCTGCCGCGGCCTACCTAGTGCCCGGTGTTCAGATCGGGTCGTGGCCTGCACTGATCATCGGAGCCTTGGTGCTTGGTTTCGTCAACGCCATCGTTCGGCCGATCATGGTGTTTCTCACCCTGCCGGTCACAGTGTTGACGCTAGGTCTCTTTTACTTGGTGGTCAATGGCGCCGCGTTTTCGCTGGCGGCTGCTGTTGTGCCAGGATTCAATGTCCTGGGCTGCGGCTCAGCCATTATGGGTGCGCTAATGGTTAGTCTCGTCTCTTGGTTTATTGGACAATTCGCCAGCGATAGCTGAAAGCGAGCTGGACCTTGACGCTGTCAGCTTGGGCCCATCAGTCTGGATTTGGGGTTCGACTGAGAGACGATGGCAACCAGCGAAAGTGATGGGCGATGGACCATGCATGGAGCACGTCTTGCTCTTTTGGGACGGATCCTTGACTGTGGTGGATGACCATCAGGTGCCCACTTGGACCCAGCGTGTCGGAAACGATGCCGACTTGGTCTGCCTGAGATTTGTCTCGAGCCCACAAAACAATATCGCCGGCGCGCCAATCAGCGTTCTTGTCCAGCCCTAGGTTCTGACCGTGGCGGCTGAAGAAGATCACGAGATTGCGGACTCGCCGGTGATCGATGTGAGGATCAGGTCTTCGAATTCCGTAGGCGACTCCTGATGCGCGAATGTCTTCGTGGATCTGCTGTTGGAGGTCGATGCCGAGTTCTCGATAGGCTCGTACAATCAGATCCACCCCAGACCCCCGCTCCCGTCCTGGATCCCCGCTGGGATAGGACAGGATGGTGTAGGCCGAATCGTAAACCGGAGCTCGCTCGATAGAGACTCTGGCAGCGTCGACGATTTGCGCCGCGATCGTCGACTCGGAGACTGTCGGCTCCGAGATAGTGGCTTCGAGAGGCTGTACCGGAACAACGGCTAGGGGTTGAAGGGTTTCTTGCGGAGTTTGGCTCGGGTCCGGTGCACTGGGCAGGGGTAGGGGTTCGAGGACGCGAACCAATGTTTGGGTAGGTGCAGCGGGTCGCAGAGTGACCTCCACCCGATCTAGTTTGGAACTGACGGAATACTCGAAGGACTGGCGAGTCTCGATGATCACGGCAAGGGCCAGGTCGTCGTTAACCAACTGCAGACTGGCAACCAGTCCGTCTTCAAACCTGCTGCCGGCGAGCTCTGGGTCGGCAACGCAACCGGTAAGATCAAGCACCATACCTTCGTTGGGTTCGATCTTAGTCCCAAGTGATGCCGGTGGATCGTTGGTTAATAACACCAGGCGAGCTTTCGAATCCTCGGTGATCAACTCCATCGAGCTCAAGACGCAGTCCGCTCCTGCCGGCACCTGCACTTCGCAGACCGCGGCAGGCGTGCTGAATAGCAGCAAGCCGACAAAAGCACCTCCCAAGACCTGGCGATGTCCGCGCTGGCGTCTCATTCTCATGATCTTCTATTTAGGGCCGAACACTACCATCTATCGGCGCCTCGCTCGAAGCGAAAACAATTCGCCGAAAACTGGATGGAGATCGGCCTCGAGCCCGTTCTCTAGCCTGAGGATGCTGTTATCCAGGGCGAGGTCACCGACCTTGGGTAAGGGAGGCCAAATCAGAGTCAACTGATTGAGCCCCGGGTCCATCGCTGTCGGGGGAATAACAAAGTCTTTACTCTTCCAGCTTTGTTCGAGGCTGTGCGATCCAACGTCGAGGCCGTTGATCCGGAGTTGGAGCTCGCCACAATAGGTGGCGGCCTCGGTGATGGTGGGGAGGCGGCAGGTCAGAGAGAGCTCGATCGCGGTGGTGGCGTCGGTGATCAAGCAGAAGCTCGAAGTGGGCCAAGGAGAGCGGTAGAAGGCTCTGCCGGTCATGCCTCTGGTCGCCATCGCTTCGGGGTAAAAACGCTCGAGGGGTTGCCACAAATACGGTGGGCGGGTGAGCTCGACACCGTCGGGTCCCACGTTATGGTACTCGAGCAGAAGTTCTTGGACTTGCTCACGACAACTGGACGGGTGCGTCGGATCATCGCTCGAGGGTTTGGCAGTGGTTTCTTCCAACGTTTCACAGATGGCCGCAATGATGTCGACGTCGAGGTAGTCCCAGTGCCATCCGTGTTGCAGCAACAACGGATGAGGTGTTGCGAGTTGGTGCTGTTGAACAGTGGTCAGTACCGCGGGAGCGGGTGAGCATCGGGCGATGAGGAGATGCAGCATCGTCGCTGCAATGTCAGGGTCGTCCGCCAAGGCTTCGCGACACCAGCCAAGCAAAGTCGAATGGCGGTCGCCGACGGTGAGCAGGCGATGGGCGCTATGAAGGGCGGCGCCGAGCTTGGCGAGGGCACTGGCGGCCGGCGAGACGCTCGGGCCGATAGGCGAGTCTCGGGGGCCGGTAGGTGAGATCCTTGATCTCGTGAGGGGGGCGCGCCGGGTTGCTGGCGGACAGAGGCCAAAGACTTTGTCGGCAACAGCTTGCATCGCGACTTCAACGCCTTCGACGGTCAGGTGGCAGTAATCGAGAAACAGCCGACGACCGGGGAGGGGAGATCCGGTGACCCCAGCAAAAAGATTCGGCAAGTCAACGCTGGCGAACCCATGGCGGGTCGCCTGGCTGCGCAGCAAGTCCTGTTCCGAGACCGAGATCCGGGGCGCGCTCAAGAAGGCTTGTGTGGCGTAGCGTCCTGCCTCCACCTCGGCCTCTCCAGCTGCGCGAGCCTCGACTAGGCGGTTATCAGCCGCGAGGGCTCGGACTCGCAGACGATGGGTGGTCGAACAGAGTCCGTCATCGAGTGCCAGCAGCTCATCAGCTAGGCGGAGCGTTTCTGCGAATTGGCCATCGGCGAGCTGTCGAAGCGCCTGCGAGTAGATCTCGTACCATCTTCGACATCCGTCTCCGGGCAGCCAAGGTACCGGTTGCCGATCTTCCCAATCCGCTAGGTTGACCTCCGGGACCACGATGATCACCGGGATGTCCTGTCTTTTCGCAAGCTCGGCAATGGTGTTGAATGCCTGATCGACTTTCTGCCGCAGCTGTTGCCTTGCGAGTCGCCTGGGGCCAGCGAGACCACTGCGACGCAACGCTAACCCGTACAGTTGGCGACCCCGAACCGATGGCACGTAAGGCGATATGGCGGGAGTTTCGAGCAGATTCCAATTGTTGCCACCGAAAATCACCCAGAGATCCGGCCTGAGCTGCAGGGACCGCTCGAGAGTGGTCACCATCGGGCCCAGCGTTTCGTTTGTTCGTGCCAGATCGACCACCTCGAAATCGGTATCTCCATTCATCTGGCAGAGTCGTCGCTCGAGCTCTTCAGCTGGTGTGAAATGTGGCGCCAGCAGATAGCCGGCAGCCACCGACTCACCGAACAGACAGACCCGCCTCGTCCCGCTGGGTTTGCGTGCTTCGATCACTGAGCGCCGGGCATGGTGGTCTCCCAGGGGGGGCGGTTGCGGGCGCTGAAACTGCGGCCTGGCCTCTTCGCTATCGGTCAATTTGAGAGCAACAGGGTGCCAAATACTGATCGGTAGTGGGTTGGTTGACGTCGGCAAAGATTCCTGCGCCGGCTCAGAGTTTGAGACTGTCTGGGGAGGTGGACTCAAGATGTCGGTGAGCTCGAGCAGACGTGCAGTACGTAGGCCCTCGGGCGTCGATAGCCGTTCGGCCAGCTCATCGCAGGCTAGTTTCCTGGGGTCTTGACGCATGGTGATGGTGCAGCAACCCCGCCTACACGAAAGTGTAGAGAGTTTCGCTGATCACCGGTTGGTTGGTGGCGAAAGGATCGCGGGCGGAACGGTTCCAGAAATGGAGGAGATTGGGCCAGCTGGCAGGGAGCATGTCGCGGGTGATCAAGAAGTCTTCGAGCACCAGAGTATCGAGACCAGCTCGAGCGAAGGTGAACAATGCGTCGGTCGGTGAGCACACAATCGGCTCTCCGGCGACGTTGAATGAGGTGTTGAGTAGCACAGGGCAGTCGGTGAGATCGCTGAAGGCGGTGATCAGTGCGGCATATCTTGGGTGGGTCTCGGAGTCGACGGTTTGCGGACGAGCTGAGCGGTCGACATGGGTTACGGCGGGCAGAGCGAGAGCGGAGATCACTTGGCAGGTCTCCAGCATGAAGGGGGAGGGGCGGTCGAGGGCGAAATGTTCCTGGGCCTGATCGGCGAGCACGCTCGGGGCGAAGGGACGAAAATTTTCACGTTTCTTGATCAGGAGATTCAGGCGCTCGCGCTGATGGGCGAGCCGCGGATCGGCCAGAATACTGCGCGCTCCGAGGGCGCGAGGGCCATGCTCCATCGCGCCGTGGAACCAGCCGACGATTTCGCCGTCGGCCAAGCGCTGGGCGGTGTCGGCCAGCAGTTCCGCCTCACGCTCGCGATAGTCGAGGGCTGGCAGACCGGTGGCTGCGATCAAGCCGGCGATTTCGTCGTTGGAAGTCGTGGGTCCGAGGTGGGTGTGCTTCTGAGGCTGAGGATTGGGCCAGTCCCCGGTTAGAGCAACATGGGCAAGCGCCGCCGCGCCCAGGCAACTGCCGGCGTCTCCAGCGGCGGGTTGAACGAAGATCTCCTCGAACGGCGCCTCGCGCCGCAGCCTTCCGTTGGCGACACAGTTGAGCGCGACGCCGCCCGCCATACACAGGCGCGAGGCCCCGGTGCGTTGTTGCAGATACGCGGCTTTTTCGAGCAAGATCTCCTCGACCACCAACTGCAAGCTGCGTGCGATGTCATGGTGAATCGGCTTGAGCTCGGATCCTGGTATCCGCGGAGGTTCGCCGAAGAGGTCATTCATCGCTGGTTTGAACATCGAAGGGCCAGCGATGAAGTCGAAGTATTCGAGATTCAGTCGTATCTGCCCACCTTCTCCCATGGCGACCAAAGTGCAGATCTGGTCGACAAACTTCGGCTCGCCATATGGGGCGAGTCCCATCACTTTGTATTCGCCGTCGTTGACTTTGAAGCCGAGAAATGCGGTGAGGGCGGAATAGAGCAGGCCGAGGGAGTGTGGGAAGGCAACTTCTTCAAAGATCTGCAACCCCGGTCCCAGGCCCTTGCCATACGTCATGGTGGCCCATTCCCCGACGCCGTCGACCGTCAAGACTGCTGCTT
>JAJCXQ010000114.1 GCA_029263355.1 Acidobacteriota bacterium
CACCGGAAAAGCTGATCTTGCCGATCTCAAGTCCTTGCAGAAGAGCCGGCACCGGCTGATCAAAGCCGGTGTCGAGGACGACGACCCCGAATTCGAAGCGGTGCAGAAGAGGATCGCTGAGAAAACTCGCGAGATCCTTCCCTACCCCAGCCGAGAGGACAAGAAGCATGTCCGCGAGCTGCCGCCGGTCTCTCGCGAAGAGTTCGATTTCTCCGAATACGAAACACGGCTACTGACGCCCACCGACTACAAGAAACAACTCGAAGGACACACCGAGAGTGAGGAGGAAGAATCGTGAGTGTCGAGGCAAGAATCGCTACATCCCATCCCTCGGCCATGTGGCGCGAGGCCCGGTACTGGAGATCGGCCTGGAAGGTCGTCGTGGCGTTCCTGGCCGGCGGCATCGTGGTGGTCTTGGTGACTGTGCTCGCGTACACGCAAGCCGATTGGAAAGCTTACGCCGCTCTCGGTTTCCACGTGCTGACCTTGGCGGGCCTGATCGTTGCGATGCGCGCGCTGGCTCAGATCGAAGTCGACGAGGCGATTGCCACCATCGTCGAAGCCAGGGCGACTCAGGCGGTGCGCGAGATCAAGGGAGGGAATCGGGCGCGGTACGGGCTTGAGCAAATCGAGGAAGACTTCCTTCCTCACAATCCTGGCCACCAGGGCGGCACCCTGGGCATTTTTCGGTATGTCCTGCAGGAGGCCCGAGACCGCAAGTTTCACCCCTCGCGGGCTCTAGCTCAACCGCTCCGAGAACGCTATGGCGGCGACTTGCACGTGATGCATTCGTTCCAACGCTTGGCCCTCCAGTTGGGTATTCTGTTCACCTTCGCCGGCCTGATCGTGGCCCTCGAGCCGTTCAAGAAGGGTTTCAGCACGCCGTCGCCATCGGCGGTTTCTGAGAGCTCTGCTTCGGATGCGGCTGCGGGGTCCGACATGGACTCCGGGAAAGCATCAGAAGCTGGCGGCTCTGCGGAACTTACAACAGGGTCCGTCGAGGCCTCTGGCAAGGCCACTGCTGCTGCCGAAGGGTCCACGGATGCCGACGGATCGAAGTCGAAAGAACAGGATCCGATCCTTGGAATGTTCGACGGTCTCTATACGGCTTTCAGCACCAGCGTGGCCGGCCTCGAGGTAGCGGCGATCGTCGGTGTGATGCTGCTCCTGCTTCGCCGTCGCCAGGCAATTTTCTTCGAGCACTTGGACCGCGCGACCTCCAGTTTGATCTCGCTTTCCCGAAACGCTATAAACCCCGACTTCTTTAACGCCGAGTTGGAGCAGGTGCGGGGCTCGATGGAACAGTTGAACGAGCGGGTCTGGGATCAAAGTCGCGCGCTCGAGCAGCATACGAGCGAGGTCCGCTCGGGTATCGAACGACTCGCTGATCTCAAGCTCCGGTTCAACGAATTCCTATCCGGCATCCAAGGTGAGCAGAGCCGGGTGCTCGACGAGATGCGCAGCGTCTACGACATCATCTCACCAAAGGGTGTAGCACAGGACATGCAAAACGGTCTGATGGCGGCTGTCGGCGAGGTGACCCAACGGGTGGATCAGGATCTCAGCAACGCTCTCCAGCGGCTCGATGGGCTCGAGCCGTCTCTCGCCAGGCTCGAGAGCCTCGCCGCGAAGAGCAGCGAGGAGTCGGAGCGGAGAGTCCAGGACTTGGTTGCCGAGCGGGTGGGTCTTCAGACTCTGCGAGGCGAGCTGACGGAGTCGCTCGGCGAGATCTGCAAACTTCACGAAGAGACTCTCTCTCGCGCCGGCACCCCCCTCGATCAGTATCGGAGCGCGGTGATCGACGGTCTGGATCGGAGTCTGTCTCGGACGACTCAAGCCGTAACCGACCGGCTGGACAGGATCGGCCGGCGTATGGATGCCCTTCATCAGCAAGGGGAGATCGGCACGGAGAGCCTCCGTCGAGCGGTCGGACACCGCTCTAGGGGGCGGATGGCGGCCAGCCTACAGAATACCGCCCGCTGGTTGGTGCGAATCGGCAATATCGAGGTGCTGCCGTGGCGACGCCGGGCGAGAGGTGCTGTGCCATCCGATCCGCCGGAGGAACCGGTGACGTCCGAGGATACCGCGGAGATCGACGTCTTTTCGAAGACTGCTGAATTCCCCGAGGACTACGAGATTCTGCCCGGGGGAGGCGAAGCGTGATGACTTCCTACCCCGAAGAGCAGATATCCGACGCCGGGCACGACTTCTTCGGCCCGGGAACCGATCTGGCAATATCCCTAGTCGCGGTCTTGATCCTAGTCATCGCGGCGCAGCGCAAAGACCATGGCGACAAAGTTCTGGCACAAACCCTGAAGCATGAGGAGCAGACCCAAGAACAGAAAGCCGTTGACGAGAAGAAGGTCAACATGACGCTACTGGTGGACCAACAGCACGAGCTGATGAGTCGCCTTGCCACTGAGCTGCAGAGCGGGCTCCAGGATGAGGGGCAGGAGGTGTATCGCATCCCTATCGGGCCCCCGGCCTGTACGGCGGCTAACGACAGAGTCTGCGCAGTCACCGTCAGACATCAACTCGCCAAGCAGCGGATCCTGCTCGGAGAGTCCGTGCTGTTCGCCGAAGATCGTTACGAGATCAACCCCCAAGGCCGCAGGGTTCTGGAGATAATCGCTCACGTCCTGAAAGAGCGCCTGAGCAGCATTCAGGAAATCCACATCGAAGGCCACGCTGACACTCAGCGCTCGAACCGGTTCGAGTCCAACCTGGAGCTGGCGGGGTGGCGGGCGATGGCGGTATTCAAGACTCTCGTCGGGGCCGACCGCCACCGCTCCCCCGGCAACGATCAGCTCAATCCGGTCGACACCATCATTTCGGTGGCGTCTTTAGGCGAGTACGTGCCACTGGACCGCGACTATGACGCGACTGAATTCTCCGAGGAAATGCTAAAGCAGGCTAACGATACCGAAGACGAGCTGCGCCGCAATCGTCGGGTCGAAGTATCCCTGATTTATCGTTGGCCAGTCGAGTCGCCCAGCGACAGAGCTTCGCAGCGTCCCTGACACCGTGAGTCGCGTGCCAAGCACTGGTTTTGGCGGTGATGGATCAGTCGAGGCCCTGGTATGAGGGTCTTTAGGTGATGGCTTGTGGTCGGCCGATCAGGCCGCAAACCGAACGCCACGACTTAGGTATCCCAAAGATAGCGTTGCGCCCGTGCCCCCAGAGCCTGTGGTGTGACATAGCTTGCGTCACCGGAAGATTGGGTGATCCTAGCGATAGATTGCGCTGTTAGGATCAGTAGTCTGTAATGGAGGAGGGACCGCACTATGGACGATCAGAAGACTTGCTTCGTCATTCAGGGCTTCGGCGAGAAGACTGACTATCGGACCGGCCGAAAGCTGAACCTCGACGCTTCCTACGAAGTGATGAAGGAGGCGGTCGAGGACGCCGGGCTCGAATGTATCCGGGCGGACGAGATTCAGCACTCGCAGGTGATCGACAAGCCGATGTACGAGCAGATCCTGAACGCCGACCTGGTCATCGCCGACCTCTCGACTTCTAACGTCAACGCGGCCTACGAGTTGGGCGTCCGACACGCGTTGCGCCCGCGAACCACCATCATCGTGGCGGAAGATCAGTGGGACTTCCCCTTCGACATCAACCGCAATGCGATTCGCACCTATGAACACCTAGGGCCGGACCTCGGCCGGCGCGAGGCGAAGAAATTCGCCCAGATGCTGACTGAAGCGATCCAGGCGATCCTCGATGACGATGCCGTCGACAGTCCTCTCTATACCTTTCTGCCCGACCTCCAGCCACCCAGGAAGGGTGAGCCGGAGGCGTTAGCCTTTGGTGTTCAGAAGGGGGCAGCGGAGGCCAAGGCGCCGGCCGCGGAAGAGGGACCGGCGGTCAAGGCATTCACCGACCAGGCGAAGACAGCGATGGCGGCCGACAACTTCGCGATGGCCAAGTCGATGCTCGAGGCGGCGAAAGGCCTGCGGCCCAACGATGAATCGATCATCCAGAAGCTGGTGCTCGCGACCTACAAGAGCAAGGCGCCGAATGAGCTCGACGCCCTCCGGGAAGCCCACGACCTGATTCTCCAAGAGCTCGACCCCGTCAGGAGCAACGACCCCGAGACCATCGGGCTGTGGGCCGCCGTCCATAAGCGCCTCTGGTCGCTGACCGAGGACCAGATCGATCTTCAGGAGACCGTCGATGCTCTGGAGCGCGGGTTTCGCCTGAAGGGCGACTTCTACAACGGTATCAACCTCGCCTTCAGCCTCAACCTAAGGACACAGCTGGCCGACACCCCGCCCGCTGCCGCCGTCGCCGACTACGTGCAGGCCCAGCGTGTGCGCCGCAAGGTGATCGACATCTGCAGGAATCTGCTCGCCGCCGGGACCGAGGATCCGGCCGAGAAATACTGGGTCCTGGCCACCCGTTGGGAAGCCGCGTTTGGCCTGGAGGACACGGTCGAGGCGGCGCGCTGGGAGCAGCTTACCAGGGAACACTGGCAGGCGAATCAGGAACCGCCGAACCAGCTCCCCGTCTGGATGATCGAGTCGACAGAGGAGCAGATCGAGAAGCTGGAGGGATTCTTGACCCCTTCGCCGTTACGTTTCATCGCCGCAGGGTAGCGGGCGTAGAGAAGTCTTGGGTCGGCCGGCAGCCCACCGGCTAGCCGTCTTTCGGTAGTGCCATCCGGCGATTTTGGCTGCAAGCGCGCCTGGGTCGTTGATGAGCCCTGTTGTGACCTCATGAGTCACCAAACTCCCTGAGATACCCTTACCGCATGACAGCCATCCGCGTTCTCCCCCCGTTCGCAGCCGTAGAGGAGTTCCGACCTCGCGCTCGCGTTCGACGACAAAGCCTGATGAAGACTGCCGAGGCGGCTGGGGTGCGGGTGTGGGCGTACGAAGATGCTGTTGGTCTCGAATATGCCGACGGCAATGACGACTTCTGGATCAGTGAACAACAGATGGCGACAGCCCCAGACCATCCCGAGTCCTGGGTTGAGGAGCTGTTCGAAGAATATCGGGCGATCGATGCCAAACGATCCCGAGTGTTGTGCGCTATTCGTCATGTCTTGGTCGCGGCTGGTGCGCGCGCGGACCAGGATCGGACGGGCTTTTGGTCGGTTGAGTGCGGAGCGGTTTCCTCGGTTTTCGAAGTCGGCTCGACGTTGACCGATCGGATCCTGAGAGAGGGTGAAGAGGACGCCTTGCGTCACGCCATCGGTGATCTCTGGCTATGGCCGAACGACAGGGTCCGAGAGTTGTTACAGAGAGGGCCGGAGGGGGCCGATTGGCCCGATGTTGCGGTCCGCATGGGTGACCGTCTCGAGCAGACGAGTCTCGACAAGATTTCCTGGTCGACTCTGCACTACCTTCTCCGTTCAGGGGTGGAGCCTCGCAACGAGCGTGGCCGCGAGTGGCCCGAGGACGACGTCCCGGACTCTCCAGAGATGGCATTCCGTGCTGGTCCGCAGCTCCCCGAGCTTAGTGATGCTCTGGCCTCGGGGGTTGATGTTTTGGCTGCGTCGACGCTCGAGCAATACCGCAAGCGTGCCGAGGAGGACGCTCTTGGCTATCGCATGGAGTGGCCTTGGCTTGTCCCCGAGGACACTTGGCCGACTCTCGACTGGCATCTCGAGATGGCTGAGAGGATCGTAGCGAAGGACTCGATTGTCGATGAGCGGTTCGAGTACTCCGTGATCGAAGCGCGCACCACCTTGGTCAAACATGGGCGCCATGAGCATCGTCGTTTGCTCTTGCGAGACCTCGATCGATGGTGGTCCCTTGGGGCCCACGATCTCCAGGATTGGCCGCACCTTGTGGCGCTTTTTCCTCGCCACCCGGCCGGGACCGAGGTCCGTGACAGTAATGGTGACGTGCCTCCGCCGGAAGCCCTCGAGTCCGAGCTACCGCCCCGGCGCTACTTCCGGGAGACCCTGCTCGTCTGCCTGCGTGAGATTGCCGAGGCCGCGTCAGAACAGGACCGGATCATCGCGCTCGATGATCTACACGGGGTTTTCGTACGGATCGGCGCGACTTGGGTTCGACGTTTACTGAAGGGTCACGAAGCCGATCTCGCCGAGATCCGACAAGCCACGATCGAGCTCTTCAACCAACCGGGGGCCGAGCTAGCGCTGTGGTTCGACGATGCTCTCGCCGGTGCCGGTTGCCTGGGTTGGACCGACGTGGCGGCAGCTGCAAGGCGGCATCCTGACCTTTCAGGAATGTTTTTCCTGGGTCTCGCAACCCTCGAACGAGCCGATCTCGATGCTGAGCTCGAGCAGGCGAGACAGGCGGTCGAGGCCGGCCCGCCCGCTCCAGCCGGCGGTCGTTTCGAGAGCTTCGTGTTCAACGGCAGACCCCTGCTGGTACTCAGCCATCTCAGCCCCGATCTACGGGTTGCGAGCTTGGCGGCCTCGGCGCTGTTGCTCTGTGTCAACCGGCGATGCATGTTCGACGATCAGCTCGCCGCTGCGATCGCCTGGCAGCGTTGTCGAGGCGTGTCGAAGGGGCCGTCCGGCTCCGCGAACTGGAGTCCCAGAGGGTCTCGATCCTGGCCAGCGTCCGGCTGAAGTCGGTTAAGTTCGGTCTCGGAGAGGTACCGCTACCTGCTCTCCTCCTGGTAGCACTGAATGTTGCGACACGGGTTGGTGCCTTCGGGCCGCCAACCCCAGACCTCGGCGAGGTTGAGGATTTGGCTCTCAGGGTGTGTGTCAGATCAAGATTCTCGAATCCATCGGAGCGTCTCCCGCCAGCTCGGCTCCTTGCCGTACATCAGGATCCCTAGGGCGAACAAGTGCGCAATAAATCTTGACCTTCCTCCCTGTCCGCTGCTACTCTGGATACGGTTTCCTCGTGCCCTGTTGCTAACGGGCGGACGTGTGGAACGGAACCGCTACACTACGGGGAGACACCGTGGAATGAGTGGATACAGTCGGCCGGCCGGGAAAGACGCATCTGTAGAAGCCGCGACGGGTCCAAAATCGGCGGCTGAGTAGGTTACTTTTCCATACTCGGCAGCCACCTATCTAAAGGAGAGGTCTATGTCTCAAAAGGGCAAGCCATTGGTGATCGCTGCTCTCGCTGTCTTAATGTTGAGTTTAACCGGGATGTCCGTACTGCAGGTCAACGCCGAGACTGAATTGATTGCTCCGACATCGACCGCGGCGGTGAGCGGCTTTGGTAATTTTTGTAACAACCAATTCATCGCTTGCGGCGGTATTCTGACGTGCCCGAGCCACTGCTATTGCAGCCAGCTCGGTAGCGGTTCGGGGATCTGCCTCCAGTAACATCAAAGCGACAGCTGGGGCCGAGCACAGCCGCAGCTGTCGCCCCCTGCAAAATGACAGTTCCAGAGATGTTGGAACTCCACCGATGAGTGAACCACGTTCCAAAACGGGTCGATTCTGGTCTCGATCCTGGACGATTGCGGCGCCAGTCGGCGTCGTCCTGGTAATCCTGGTGCTGGCTCTGGTAACGAGCAATGCCGCTCTGCTTCGCCAAAATCGGGCACTGAAACAATCTTTGAAGGTGCGCAGCGAACCTGCATACTTGGCACTTGGCCAGCCGGTATCGACACTGCGTGGCCTCGACCTGCGAGGCGAAGAACAAAATCTTGAGCTCGCGGTCGAGTCGCAAAAAACAGTATTGTTGATCTTCCAGCCCACATGTCAGTGGTGTCGGAGGAATATGGACAATTGGTCCACATTGCTCGACCAGGCCGATCACGAAAGCTACCGTTTCCTGGCGATATCCACGCGACCCGAAGGTGTTGCGGATTATGTCGATCAATACCAGGCAATGAGCGGCATGCCCATGATCGTCGATCCTCATCTCGATGACCGCTTGCGCTACCGGCTCTTTGATACGCCTCAGACCATCGTGATCGACAGCAATGGGGTGGTAGAAAAAATATGGCTAGGTGCGTTGGGCGGGCGATTGCAACAAGACGTCGAGTCCTACTTCGATCTCGCGCTACCTGGCGTCAGCAATTTGTCCTGATCGCGGAGTCAAGGGCCAGATCGCGCAATCGGAAGCTGGGGCTCGATCTCGATCGATGTCCGCTTTCGGAGTGCCGACGCTGTTCTCATATGCGGAAGGCCGTGCCAGAGTCGCGGTGAATGGCGAGGCCCCTTGGGGCTCTGGCGTAGTACATATTTACATCCTTGCCACCGTCTTTGATCTCTTGCTGGGCGCCAGCGTCCGGCGCCGGCGGAAGCTCGCCTTCAACCCACTTGGTCTTGGTCGACGGCGTTATCGGAGCCTGCCTGGGTTTGAAGTGGCTGTTCGTTTTCTGGACTTGCAGCCACACTCGGCCGCCCCTTTTCGGTTTTCATGTGCGAGTTGCACGGTTTTCACGCGGAGACCAGCTGTCTCGCCGGTCACGGTGTCTCGCTGATCACGGTGTCTCGCTGGTCACGGTGTCTCGCTGGTCACGGTGTCTTGCTGGTCACGGTGTCGTTGTGCATCCCGCATGCCAGGCCGCGAAACGACACGGCACGGTCCGCCAGCAGCGCGGCCGGAGGCCGAGTGGTAGCGGAGAACGGCAAGGAAACCACCTGCTGGTGATCAGCATCGAGCGTCGCTCGGTGCGTTCGCCAAGAAGAAGTGGTAGCCCATTACGAGAAGCGCCACCCAGTTCGCAAGTGTCCTTAGTGAAGATGGGCCAATCTCGACCCATGGTAGAATTGACCCTTGAAGGGACGGTGGAGGCTATCGCTAGCTCTCGAGGCGTCGATCACTTACGTTGGATGCCTGCAAAGTAGTCTCACGGTGGATGTTTCTACGGACTTTCTTCCTGGTGAGACCGTTGAACCATCAAAACGCTTTTCGACCATGTCCGAGCAGCGCCTGAGTGACGATGCAGACCGCGTCCTGCTGCAAGCGCTGCAGGCAGGCGATGACGTTGAGGGCTCTTTCCGGGAGCTCTTCCTGCGCTATCGTCGACGCTTGCTCGCCTTCTTCTCGAAGAAGGGATTCGACTCCGATGTCGGTCGTGAGCTAAGCCAGGAGACCTTCCTTCGGGTCTATCGAAGTAGACGAAGGTTTCGCGGCGACGTTCCCCTATCGTCTTGGATCCTTCGAATCGCCGACAATGTCATTAAGAACGAGCTCCGCCGGCAAGCGGCGAGTAAGCGGAGTGGCCATGAAAAACCTCTGGACGATGAAGACGAATCCCAACCTATAGAAGTTCATACGGGTGGCGTAGCGAACCCCACACTGGCGGCAGGCCAACCACTCGCCAGAGCTTTGGCCCGCGAGAAAGTGGAGGCGTTGCGCCATGCCTTGCAGCGGCTGCCTCCTAGAATGCGACAAGTTATGCAGCTGAGGGTTCATCATGAATACAGCGTCGCGGAGATCGCCGCGGTCCTGAAGATCACGGAGTCTACAGTGAAGGTGCAACTCCACGAGGCACGCAAGCGGCTTCGACAGATACTGGAAGACCGCTTTGACGGGCCGCTGTTCTGAAGGGTGAATGCGATGGACGGGCATGACGCAGAATTCAAGGCGGCGCTGAACGAGATCTTGCGGGCTCAGGCTACCGAGCATCTGCCGCCGGAGCAATTGGCGGCATACCATCACGATCTGCTCTCAGCAGAAGACGAGGAAACGGCCAGAGAGCACCTGGCAGCTTGCCGCATGTGCAGTGATCTGCTCCTCGAGACGATCCGCTTCGAAGGCGATGGCGCGCAGGACGAGACTCGAGCCCCTGGCGTGGTTGATTTCGAGGCCGAAGCTGATTGGAGATCCCTGCAAGCTCGCCTCCACGAAGAAGAGCCGGCGAACGAAGCGACCGGAATGCCCGCACAGCGCAGCGCTCCTGCGGCCTCTGCCGCCACGTCGCGGTGGGCCCTCGGACTGGCAGCGAGTCTGCTGGCTACGGTCGGCCTGGGGATCTGGGTGGTGCAACTCGAGAGCGAGCTTGCAGCGCTGCGCCAACCGCAGACCAACCTCGAGATCATCAGTCTCGAGCCGGATGGATTTACTCGCGGTGACCTTGACGAAGTGACGGTCCGCGGTGCGTCGGATCGCTTCGTGGTGATTCTGAACCCGTCACTTCCGGCCGACAGCGAGCACGAGATCGAGATTCTCGACTCCGACGGTCGCCTGGTCTGGGCCGGCAAGCGGCTTTCTCCGACCGACTTGGGCACGTTTTATCTCGAGCTCTCCCGGAGTCTCTTGCCGCCCGGGACGTACAGCATCCGCCTGCGGTCAGAGAACGAGTCTCAGACGGAATTTGTGCTGCGAGTCGCCGAGCCCTGAAACCAATGTGCCCGAGGCGGCAGCGGCGGTGGCTGGTGGAAGGTGCTGTCGTCGCCTGGATAGGTGCCACCCTAGTGGTCGGCTGCCGGGCAGACGACGCGGTGCTCACGGGTGGGCAAGAGGCGCCCGAGGCGGCGGATCCGTTGGCTGGTCCGTCGATGCCAGAGCCGGTAGCGGACGGGTCGCAGATCCGGGAATTGCAGGCAAGCGATCTAGGGGTGGAGCAGCGCTTGGAGAGCGGCGTCGCCCACCACTATCGGCTGTTTTTGAAGAAGGATCAGCTTTTGCACCTCCGCATTGATCAGATGGGGACGGATCTGATCACGTTGCTGATGGATCCCGCCCAGCAGCCTGTTATCCAGGTCGACAGCCACGCGTCGCCGAAAGAGCCTGAGTACTTGTACGTCGTCACCTCTTCGAACGGCCTCCACACTTTGGTGATCCGCCCCTTGCGGCCGGAAGCGCAGGGAAGCTACCGGGTCAAGGTCGTCGAGCGGCGGCAGGCGCGATCGATCGATCGCCAGTGCGCTGCGGCCGAGTTGGCCTACGCGCAGGCTTATGCGTTGGCCGAGACACGCCCGGCTGGGACCGTTCCAGAGCTGGTAGTGGACGGCTACCTGCAAGCCGTGCAGGAGTTTCATGAGCTCGGGTTGTCGCATCGCGAAGCCGTCGCGTCGTTTGAGTTGGCGACGATCTATCGCGATGGCGGCTTCAAGGACGAGGCGCTGGCGTTTTTCCAAAGGAGCATAGAGCGCAATGTGGGGCTGCGTTACCGCAACGTCGCCCACAACGAGGTCGGAATGATCCTGCGGGGTAGGGGGGATCCGGCTGGCGCAAGACGGAGCTTCGAAATGGCGCTCGAGCTGTCTCGACAGCTAGAAGATGCCCGCGACGAAGCCGCGGCGCTCCAGAACCTGGGGCGACTCGACAGCCGCCAGGGGCACATATTGGACGCTCTCGACAAACTGCGGCAAGCGGAGCGATTCTGGCGGGAAGTCGGTGACCGCATCGAGCTCAACGGGGTGCTCGACGTCACCGGTGAAGTCTATCGCAAGTTCGGTGAGCCTCAACGAGCTCTCGACTATCATCGCCAGGCTTTGGAGCTGCTCGACCCGCATGGCGAGCCGCTCGAGCGTGCAACGACGCTTAGCTTCATCGGCCAGAGCTATCTCGCCAATGGCGAGCTCGACCGAGCGGCGGAAGCCTTTGCGGAATGCTTGCGGCTGCGCCAGCAAGGCGGCGGCACCGAAGTCGAGCTCGCCAAAGCGTGGGCTGGGCTCGGTGTGGTGGAAGAGCGCCGCAGGAACCCGCAGCGCGCTCTCGAGCTGTTCCAGAAGGCGCTCGGGGTCTTCCGGCAACGCAACGACCTGCTGCTGGACTACGCCACGATTCTGAACAACATCGCCTGGATCCACAATGATCTGGGAGAGCTGACTCAAGCGCTGGAGCTCCATCGCCAGGCGCTGGAGCTCTACCGGCTGCTCGAGGACCACGAGGGGCGCGCCCTCAGCCTCAGAGGATTGGCCGTCGCGTATCGCCGGCTGGGTCAGGAGCTGTCGGCGCTCGACTACGCGGAACAGGCACTCGCCCAGATCGAAGAGCTGTTGGAGGCCGGCCAAGCGCCAGCCGCAGCGCAGGATCCGCAGGATCTGCAGCTATCCTTCTTGGCCTCGCGGCAGCCTTTCTTCGACTTCTATATCGACCTCCTGATGGAGCAGCATGAGCTCCAGCCAGAAGCCGGTTATGATGCCTTGGCGCTGGCGGTCAGCGAGCAGGCGCGGGCTCGGCATCTGCTGGAAATTCTGGGCGAGAGCTCGCTGCTGTTGCGAGAGACGGTGGATCCCGAACTGCAGCAGCAGCGCCGTCTCCTACGCGCCGAGATCAATGCCGCCGACCTGGAGCTTCGCCGCCAGCGCATGGCTGGCGAAGATGAAGACCTCGACGCCGCGGAGCGCCGTCAGCACCAGCGCTGGGCCGAGTACCGCCGGCTGGTTCAGCGCATGCGAGAGAGGAGCCCCGGTTATGAGGCGTTGCAGCCGCCGCGGCCTCTGGCTCTGCCTGAGATCCGTCAGCTGCTCGATCACGAAACGATCTTGTTGGAGTACCACATCGGTCGGAACCGGGCGTTCCTGTGGGCCGCTGGCAAGGACTGGATGGAGAGCTACGAGCTCCCTCCACCCGCCAAGATCGAGAGAGCGGCAGGGCATGCGCGCCGGGTGCTACTGAGTAGTGATCGGATCCACCACAGGATAGCTGCCGAGCAGGCAATGGATCACCTGGCTGGCATCCTGCTGGCACCGGTAGCCGACCGGCTGGCTGGTCAGCGCCTGCTGATCGTGAGTCATGGTGCCCTGGAGTACATCCCTTTCGCCGCGTTGCCCATCCCAGGATCTCCCCGTCGGCGGCTGGTGGAGGATCACGAGATCGTCAATGCGCCTTCGGCTTCGGTGTTGGCGATGCTGCGGCACCGGCGGCGTCGCCCAGAACCCCAAGGGTTGCTGGCGGTGGTTTCCGACGCGGTCTTCAGCGCCAGCGATCCGCGACTCGGTAACTCTGTCCAACCAGCAGCGCTCGACGAGGGCTTATCGACATTGAGTCGTATCCCACATTCGGGGCGCGAAGCCCGTGCCATCATCGCGCTGGCCGCCGACCGCGGAAAGGTTTTCGAAGCCGCGGGTTTCGACGCTCGGCGTGAAGTCGCCACCAGCGGTCGCCTCGGCGACTTCCGCATCCTTCACTTCGCGACTCATGGAATCCTTCGAGAGGACGTTCCCGAGCTGTCCGCGCTGGTCTTCTCCCGCTACGCCGCCGACGGCAGGGTTGTCGAAGGGCGCCTGCCGCTGATTGAGGTCTACGATCTCGATCTGGCCGCCGATCTCGTGGTGCTTTCCGCCTGCCAATCGGCCCTGGGTCGACAGATCCGCGGCGAAGGGCTGATGGGCCTTCCGCGTGGTTTTCTCTATGCTGGCTCGCAGCGCGTGATCGCGAGCCTCTGGAGCATTCAGGACCAGAGCACCGCCGAGCTGATGGCGCGCTTCTACCACCATCTCCTGGTCGAGGAGCAACCGCTGGCGGCGGCGTTGCGGGCCGCACAGCGTTCGATGTTGGCCGAGCGTCGTTATGGGCTCTCGCATTGGGCTGGTTTTGTGCTGATGGGCGACTGGCTCTGAGCGCCCCGCAGCGTTCTCGCGAATTCGTCTAAACCTCGGGCCGACGGCCGGGTCTTTCCTGGGCAGTTGAAGCACAGCTCGAGCACCGCCGGCGGCACCCGCTCTCCAGCAGGCAGCCGCCGGAGCCTCGCTCGGGCGCCATCCCACCATGCTCTCGAGGAGGAGGGGCAGATGATCGAAGGAAAAGGACCGATCGACAAACCGCAAAGTGAGAAACCCGACGATACCAGGCCGCAGGGGCCGGTTGCGCACAAAGAGATCGACATCGGTGAAGAGCCCCAGTCGACCACCGATTCGAACGATCAAACGACGCAGGGCGGCGGCTCAACCTGCCCTTGATCCGTTGATGGCCCTCCCTCCGGTGCGCGGAGGGAGGGCCGCTTCAAGGAGGGACGTTGATGGATTGGCCCGCTTCCGATACAACAGCAGCAGACCGAAGTATCGTCTTGAATGGCGTCGACGGCTCGACCGGCGACTACCTCTCGCCGGCTTTGAGCCCGGCGGAGCTCGATCGACTGGCCAAGGAAGACCTGGCCAAGCCCCGTCGTCGCGGCAAGAAGAAGAGCCGAGATAAGTCCGTCTCGCAGGGGCTCAAGGAAGGACTCGATCCGCGGCGACTCGAGGACGCGGGCTGGGCAGTGGTCTTCGCCGAGGACGCTGACCCGCTGATTCGAGAGGCCATGGAGCCTCTACTGCGTCACCGCCGGGAGCAGGCCGGGCGTCTCGTGGCGAGTCGCTATCGCGAGTTGGTTGGCAGTGAGGGTTACCGGGACGGAGAATCGAAGCTGTACTTCCTGGCCCGCCACGGTGTCGGCTCGGGACCGGCCGATCCGGACCGGCTGCCCTATTACATTCTGCTGGTCGGTGAGCCGGATGCGATCCCCTTCGAGTTTCAGTACCAGCTCGACGTGCAATATGCGGTCGGCCGCGTTTGCTTCGACACTCCGGAGGAGTACGCGGCCTATGCCGAGGCGGTGGTCGCCGCCGAGGGTGGCGCGTTTCCCCGGCCGCGGCGGGCGGCGTTCTTCGGGGTCCGCAAAGAAGGCGATCCGGCTACGGAGATGTGTCACGATCTGCTGCTTTCGCCACTGGTCGAGCAGTTGCGCCGCGAGGTACCGAGCTGGGACATCGTCGCGGCGCGCGGCCCACAGGCTACGAAAGCACAGCTCAGCAGCTTGCTCGGGGGTGACGAGACGCCGGCGCTGTTGTTTACTACCAGCCATGGGGTCGGATACCGTCGTCCACATCCCGAGCAACGGGATCTTCAGGGAGCCCTGGTCTGCCAGGATTGGCAAGGTCCGGGGGCCGCGGCAGGCAACGTTTCGCCCTACTTCACAGCCAACGACGTTGCCGACGAAGCCTGCCCGGGCGGGCTGATCGCGTTTGCGTTCGCGTGCTTCAGTGCCGGCACTCCGCGGGTCAACGACTATGCCCATCGCGGCGAGAGTGAGGCTGCCGAAGTTGCCGAAAATTCGTTTGTAGCGCGGCTTCCACAGCGCCTGTTGAGCCACCCCCGCGGCGGCGCCCTGGCGGTGGTGGGTCACGTGGATCGGGCCTGGAGCTACTCCTTCGACTGGCCGCTCGCCGGTCCTCAGCGGGAGGTCTTCGCCTCGACTCTGCGGCGTCTGATGAACGGTTATCCGCTCGGCTGGGCGATGGAGTACTTCAACGAGCGCTACGCCGAGCTCGAGTGCGATCTGGCGGAGTTGCGCCGGAGCGTGGGGGGCGGTTTCGGTCCCGACCTGATCACCGAGAGCAGCTTGTGGACCGCCCGCAATGACGCGCGCAATTTTATGGTGGTGGGCGATCCGGCGGTGCGTCTCGTTTCGTCGACCACTCGCTGAGGCTGGCCAGCGATGAGCTCATCTCCTGCATCCGAGGCCGGTGCCTCGTTTCGTTACGACGCCTACGTGAGCTGCGCCGACGCCGATCGCGACTGGGTCGAGGAGCACCTGGCGCCGCGGCTGGAAGAAGCCGGGCGCCGAGTCTGCTTGGAGTACGATCTGCCGCCGGGTGGGATCGAGATCGAAGAGCGCAGCCGCGCCGTTGCCGCCAGCCGCAAGACCCTGGTTGTCGTCAGCGAGGCCTACCTCGAAAGCCGCTGGGGCTTGCTCGAGGAAGCGGTCACCGCCGAGCTCGATCCGGCGAGTCGCAAGCGGCGGTTGATTCCGCTGCTGCGCGACGGTGCCGTTTTGCCATTGCGCATCCGGCCGTTGGTGGCGGTCGATCTGCGTCAGGGTGGCAGCCCGCGGCACTGGCAGCGGCTGATCGACGCGATCGACCCGACCCGGGCCGAGGAAGCGAACAGCCTGGTACAACGCTGGAGCCTGCTGTTGCAGGAGGCCACCGGCGATCTGCCGCGACCGTCATGGCACGGTGTCGGCGCGGCCTGGCTGGGCGTAGTCTACTTGGCCGCGGTCGCCGCCGCGGCACTGTTGTATCTGTTGTTTTGGGACATACCGGCGCTGCGCAATTCCGTCACCATGATCGCAACCGCCACGGCTCATGTCGCCGGAGCGTTGGTGTGGCGCGAGGATCGCGATTTGTTTCGTCGCTTGAGCCACCTGCTGGCGCGCTCCCGCAGCGGCCGTGCCGGCGTGGTCTGCACCACGGCGGCGGTAGCTTTGGCCTGGGGCGCCATCGGCGTGCCCGCGGCAACACTGCTGTATTGTGGACCTTGGGGATGCAAGGAGCGAGGCAAGATTCACCTCGTCATCGACGCCTTTGATGCCGACGGCTCGTCCGACAGCTCCTGGGCCCGCGGTCTGCATCAAGACCTGGCCCTCAAGCTCCAGGCGATTCCTCAGGTCGAAGTCCTGGGCATTGACCTGCCGAGCATCGACGCCGCCGCGCGCCGTCGTCTCGAAGTGGATTACAGCGTCGTCGGTCGGTTCGATCCGTCGCAGGTTACGGCGTCCGTGTGGAATCAGCAGCATCGGCCGGTGCCACCCGCAGTGACGGTGGCCAGTCCGCCTGCCAGCGATCTCTCGGGCCGGCTAGCGGTGCAGAACGAATTGACTCAGGCGTTGCTGCAGCGCATGGGCGTCGAGGTGGAGCCGGCGGCGGCCAACCTGATGGCACGTCTCCCAACCCACGTACCGCGGGCGGCGGAGCTCAACGACGAGGGCTTCCGTCTGCTGCGCGAAGGGCAGTACGAAGACGCATTCACCAAGCTTCGTGAGGCCCTCGAGCTCGACGACAACTACAGTGTTGCGTGGTCCAATCTGGCCGAAGTCGCGTGGCGCGTCGGTCGTTATGACCAGGCGCTCGAGTACCGCCGGGCGGCGATCGATCGGCTGCCGACCTACGCGCCCTTTCACTACAACCTGGGTCACCTCCTGGCCTTCGTGGGCCAGGACGAGGGGGCTCTTGTCTCCCTGCGCCAGGCGGTCGAGCTCGATCGGGCGCATGTCTCGGCCTACAACGAGCTGGGCAACGTATTGCTGCGCCTCGGCGAGCCGAAACGTGCAGCCGAGGAGCTTCGCAAGGGGCTGCTGCTGGAGCCAGACTTCGCTCCTCTGGCGAAGAATCTTGGACGAGCGCTGCTTGCCCAGGGAGACCTCACCGCGGCGACCGCACACCTCGAAGATGCGCTCGCGGCCTATCCCAAGTCCGACACCCTGGGTCGCTCAGAAGCGTCGTCGCTGCTGGTTCAGACCCTGGCGCGTCGGCGCGATGCGACGGCGGCCTGCCGCTATTTGGCAGAGCTGCGTGCGCTCGATCCCGACGGTATCGGATCGTTTTCACCGGCCGCCGAAGAAGCGGCTAAGGATCTGCCCTGCGCCGGTCCACAACTCGAGGAGGAAGTACATGTCTAGATGTTGGTGGATGTTACTCACGCTCGTCGGTGCCGTCTCCGTGTTCGCCGATGGCGCTGTGATCTCTCAGGTCAGCAAGGGGGTCACCTTGCGAACGGACCGTCTCGGCGGCGCGCGGTTCGCAGCCCGGCCGTTGCAGCTCATGCCCCCGGGTTCCAAGCTGGAGCTGCCGGAGCGAACCCGAGCGGTGGTGATCTGTGCCGGTGACCGCGCGGTGGAGCTGGATGGCCCAACTTCCTGGCAGCTTGGCACGGCTGGCTGTGGCCAGGGGCGTGCCCTCACTGCGGGTTCCTATCAACGACTGCTACCGGCGGACGGGCGCATGCGAGATTTCCACGGTAGTCTGTTCAGCGAATCGCGGTCCCGCAGTGACGACAAGGGGGGATTGGTACCGGTGCTGGTGAGCCCGCGCAGTCCGACCTTCCGCGACGTTGCGGTCCGCAACCCCAAGCCGACGATCGAGTGGACTGATGTCAGGGGCGCCAGCAACTACGAGCTGAACCTCGAGGCCGGGGGAGGAACGCTGCGGGCATCCACCGTTTCGGTTCAGCAGGCGAACTGCCGGCCGGACCGGCGTATCCAAGGGCTGCGGATCTGCTCGGCAGCTTGGCCGTGGGAACCGTTGACTGCTGGACAGGTCGTCGAGCTGCACGTGCGGGCGCTGACTTCGGGAGCGGAGTCGTCCGGTGAGGTCAGTAAGCTGAAACTGGTGGATTCCGGTCTCGGTCGCCAGCTCGATCGCGAGCTTGGAGAACTGGCTACCAAGGGGTTCCCCGCCGCGACCCTCGAGCTGCTGCGGGCGGCTCGTTTGGCTGAGGCCGAGTTGTTCAACGAAGCAGCCAGTGCGTTGTTCGCCGCGCTCGAGGAGCAGCCGCAAGCCTCGGTTGCGGTCCGCTTGGGTGATCTCTACCTCGGCCTCGGACTGCTGCCGGGAGCTCAGACGCAGTATTCATACGCCGATAGATTGCTCGGGCCGCGAAGTGCTGACTACGAGGTTCTCGCCGCGACTCGTCTTGGGTTGGGGCGCATCTACAACGAGCGCAAAGACCCCGCTGCCGCCAAGAGGGAGCTCGAGCAGGCAGCCAGGTTTTACCGAGAGCTGGGGTGGAGCGAGGAAGCCCGCGAAGTCGAGAGCGAGGCCAGTCACTTGCAGGCCGGCGGCTGAGCGAACCGCTTACAACGTGTCGACAGGAGATTGCCATGCGCAGCTATCGAGTTGTTGGCCTTTGTGTTGTCCTAGCCGTCTTGGGAGCTTGCAACGCTGGCCCCAGACCCCGCTCGAAGATCTCTTTCGATGAGATCGCCAGGCGGGTGGCCAAGTTGAGTGCTTCCGAGATCGTGGCGCTGCTTGGCGAGCCCGACAGCCGCCAGCAGGTGTTCCTGCGTGATGAGCGTTGGATCTGGTGGAACTACACC
>JAJCXQ010000115.1 GCA_029263355.1 Acidobacteriota bacterium
CGGCGCCCTCGACATTACGACTGGAGTTGTGGTGCTCGAAGCGATTGAGCGGGTCAACCGCGAGCTCGGCACAACCACCGCTGTCATTACCCACAACGCTGCGATCTCCGCGATGGCAGACCGAGTGATCTCGCTGGCTGATGGTCGTATCGCTTCCGAGAGCCGCAACAGCGAGAAAGTCGGACCGCGGGATCTACACTGGTAGGTAGAGATGCGCGCCATCCACCGTAAGCTGCTCCGCGATTTGTGGCAGATCAAAGGCCAGGGCCTGGCGATTGGGCTGGTGATTGCCGCCGGGGTGGCGATGTTCATTATGTATCTTTCGACCTTCGAGTCGCTGCGGCGCACTCAGGAGGCCTACTACGAACGGTACCGTTTTGCCGATGTCTTCGCCAGCTTGAAACGTGCGCCTCGAGGTCTCGAGAGCCGCATCAGAGAAATTCCTGGAGTTTCCGCGGTCGACACACGAGTGGTCGCCAGTGTCACTCTTGATGTCGAGGATCTGGACGAGCCCGTGCTGGGAAGATTGATTTCTATTCCCGAGCTCGATACGGCCACGCTCAATGACCTTGCCTTGCTGAAAGGGCGCTACATCGAGCCTGGACGCTCTGACGAAGTTTTGGTCAGCGAAGGGTTTGCCCTCGCCCGTCGACTCGAACCCGGCGACTCGGTGTCGGCAATTCTAAATGGGCGTCACCGTGAGCTCGAGATTGTTGGCGTCGCGTTGTCGCCCGAATACGTCTACAACATCCGTCCCGGCGAGATCGTCCCGGACGAGGGACGATTCGGCCTGTTTTGGATGGGACGGGAAGCAGTTGCGACGGCCTTCGATATGGAAGGTGGATTCAACGATGTCGCCTTGACCCTGCAGAAAGGCGCCGCGGATGCCGAGGTGATCGCCCAACTCGACCAGTTGCTCGAGCCTTACGGCGGCCTCGGGGCGATTCCGCGGGAGTTGCAGTTGTCACACTGGTATCTCGACGCCGAGTTGGCGGGTCTGCAGGGCGTCGGCATGATCATCCCGATCGTGTTCCTGGCGGTGGCTGCGTTCTTGCTCAATGTCGTGCTCACCCGCATCATTGCGGTGCAGCGGGAACAGATCGCGGCGCTCAAAGCGTTGGGGTATTCGAGTCGCGAGGTCGGATTCCATTACACGCAGTGGAGTCTGGTGATCGCGTTGCTCGGTGGCGCCGTCGGCACCGCTGGTGGTGGCTGGATGGGATCCGGAATGATCTCACTCTACAACCAATACTTTCGGTTTCCGTTTCTCGAATATCAATTGTCGGCCGACGTCGCCTTGGGAGCGGTGGCGATCAGCTTTGTCGCCGCGATCCTGGGAGCTTTCGGGGCAGTGCGCCGGGCGGTACGGCTACCGCCGGCTGAAGCTATGCATGCCGAACCGCCGGCGACCTATCGGCAAAGTCTCATCGAGCGCCTAGGTCTAACCCGCGGACTCTCACAACCGGCGCGGATGGTGATACGAAATCTCCAGCGTCGCCCAGGGCGCGCTCTGGCGTCAGTCATCGGAATTGCCTTCGCCGCCGCCATGTTGATCGTCGGGCTGTTCTTTGTCGATGCTATCGACGAGTTGATGTACGTTCAGTTCAACGTCACCCAGCGTCAAGATGTCACGGTGACCTTCGTCGAACCGGCATCCTCTCGCGCACTGTACGAAATCGGCCAATTGCCAGGGGTGATCAATACCGAATCGATGCGCTCCGTTCCGGTTCGGCTGCGCCATGGGCATCGATCGCGGCAAGTGGCGATCCTCGGTCTGCCCAAAGGCGCTGAGCTCAACCGCATCGTTGATACATCGCTTGCCGCCGTCGACCTGCCGCCGGAGGGTTTGGTGATGTCGGCGAAGCTAGCGACGCTTTTGGGGGTCGTGCCCGGCGATACGCTTCAGCTCGATGTGCTCGAAGGCTCGCGTCCAACGCGGTGGGTTGGAGTGTCCGGTCTGGTCAACGAATACATGGGCATGTCGGTCTACATGGACGCTGGCGCGTTACATCGGCTGATGCGGGAGGGCGACAGCCTCTCCGGCGCCTTTCTGCAAGTCGATTCCGCCCACGTCGACGAGCTGTATCGACGCCTCAAGGCGGTGCCGGCGGTCGCTGGAGTGGCTCTCAAGTCCGCTATGATCGCGAGCTTCCGCAAGACGATGGACGAGTCGATGGGCTTGATGATTTTCTTCAACGTCCTCTTCGCAGGCATCATCGCTTTTGGGGTGGTGTACAACGCGGCACGGATCTCGCTTTCCGAGCGTAGCCGCGAACTTGCGAGCCTGCGGGTCATCGGCCTGACCCGCGCCGAGATTTCATTCATCCTCCTAGGTGAGCTGGCGCTGGTGACCCTGGTCGCGGTGCCGCTCGGCTTGGTGCTTGGTTATTTCCTGGCGGCGTTGGTGGTCGCCGCCTACGACACCGAGGTCTATCGGTTTCCGCTGGTCGTTTCAGCTCGTACCTACGGTTTCTCAGCACTGACCGTACTGGTGGCGGCCGTGTTGTCGGGCCTGGTGGTCCGCCGACGTCTGGACCACCTCGATTTGGTTGAGGTTCTCAAGTCTCGAGAGTGACGTGCCGATTGCACGTCTTGGATATAGGAGTGATTCGTCGTGACCGCACAAAAGAAGAACAAGCTCGTCCGTCGACTCTTTGTCTGGGGGGGGAGCCTCGCAATATTGACGTTGATCATCGTGTCGTTGATGCCGAAGCCCCAACCAGCCGACTTCGCAACCGTCGAGAGAGGACCGCTACAGGTCACCATCGACGAGGAGGGCGAGACCCGGGTGCGTGATCGTTATCGGGTTTCCGCCCCACATGCTGGCCGGGTGCTGCGTATCGAGCTCGAGCCGGGGGATGTGGTGATCGCCGAGGAGACCGTTCTAGCTACCTTCCAACCCAGTGATCCGGTGCTGCTCGACGCCCGTAGTCGAGCGGAGGCGCAAGCCCGGGTGGGGGCGGCTCGAGCTGCTGTCGGTCGGGTCGAGGCGGACCTCGAGCGCACCCGTGCCGAGCTGCGCTTTTCTGAGGCCGAGCTCGGGCGCTATCGCAAGCTCGCGGCACAAGAGATTGTCTCCCAGGAGAGACTCGAGCAGGCCGAGCTCGAGCACGATACCAAGGTCAAGGCGGTCAACGCAGCGGAGTTTTCGGCCCGGGCCGCTACCCACGATCTCGCTGTCGCCCGCGCTAGCCTGGTCGAGGCTGGCAGTGAAACGGCTGTGGCTGCTAACGAGCCGATCGCCCTGCGGTCGCCGGTTAGCGGCACCGTGCTGCGGCGATTGCGCGAGAGTGAAGCGGTGGTGCCGGCGGGCGAGCCGTTGCTCGAAGTGGCCGATCCACAGCGCATGGAGATCGTCTCCGACCTTTTGTCCACCGACGCCGTGCGGGTCAAGCCCGGCCAAAAGGTGTTGGTCGAGCGCTGGGGGGGCGATCGCCCGCTGCAAGCTGTGGTGCGTCGGGTCGAGCCCTATGGATACACCAAGATCTCTGCCCTCGGTGTCGAGGAGCAAAGGGTCAACGTGGTGATGGACTTCGAGGACTCGCAAGAGGCTTGGGAAGCGCTGGGCGATGGCTACCGAGTCGAGGTTCGGATCGTCATCTGGGAACAGAGTGATGTGGTGCGGGTGCCGACCTCGAGCCTCTTTCGCTCGGGTGAACGCTGGGCGGTCTACGTTGCGGACGCTGGAGTCGCACATCTGAGAGAAGTCGATATCGGCCAGCGCAACGGACTGCATGCGCAAGTTCTGGCAGGCCTCGAGCCTGGACAGACGATCATCATTCATCCCTCGGACGCAGTCGCTGATGACGTGAAGGTCGAGCAGCGCGGATCCTGAGCCGAGCCCTGCAAGCCCATGGTACGCTTCGCCTCGCTGGAGGACTCAGGGCGTGCTCGGTGGTAAAGCGGTCAGCAAACGCAACAGCGTGATCGGTGGGCTCATCGCCCGCGCAGCAATCGTCCTGATCTCGACGATCGGGCCTTGGGTGACTCTCGCGTCTGCGACACCGCAAGATACCGAACGGTTCGATTTGTCTGGTCGTGGTTTGGGCGCCACGGTGGATTGGGAGTTCTCGGTCAGTGCGGGTCGACGGGCTGGCGAATGGACGACCCTGCCGGTGCCGTCTCATTGGGAGCAGCACGGCTTCGGCTCCTACAATTACGGCCATGACGACGTGAAGAGCCGGGAGCAGGGCCATTATCGCCACCGCTTCCGGGTCCCCGCAAACTGGCAGGGGCGACAGATCGATCTGGTCTTCGACGGCTCGATGACCGACACTGAGGCCAAGCTCAATGGGCGTTATGTGGGGCCGGCGCATCGCGGGTCGTTTTATCGCTTCCGCTACGATGTGACGCCGCTATTGCGCGCTGGCGAAGACAACCTGCTCGAAGTGACAGTCCGTAAACACTCTGCGGACCGTTCGGTGAATCGCGCTGAGCGTGAAGCCGACTATTGGGTCTTTGGTGGAATTTTCCGTCCGGTCTATCTGGAGGCCAGGCCTGCTGAGTCGATTGACCACGTGGCGATTGACGCCGACCATGAGGGCGGTTTGGTCGCCAAGGTCCGCTTGCGAGGCCTGAACGATCGCGCGGTGCTGCACGCCTGGATCGAGAGCTTGGAAGGAAAGCGTCTCGCCGCGACCCAACCGGTTGCGGTGGATCCGGCGGTACCGCAGGCTGAGCTCGAGGTGCAACACGATGAGGCGCAGCCCTGGAGTGCCGAGAGTCCGCAGCTTTACCAACTCCTGGTTGAGCTCCGGCGAGGGGATCAATTGCTGCACCGCAGCCGTCATCGGTTTGGTTTCCGTACGGTCGAGGTCCGGACTGAGGGGCTGTTCGTCAACGGGCGCCGGGTGTTGCTCAAAGGAGTCAATCGTCACGCGTTCTGGCCGTCGTCGGGACGTACCATGAACCGCGAGCTCGACGTGCGCGATGTCGAGCTGATCAAAGAGATGAACATGAACGCGGTCCGCACCTCACATTATCCGCCGGACCAGAGTTTCCTCGATGCCTGCGACGAGCTTGGACTTTATGTGATCGACGAGCTCGCCGGCTGGCACGACGCGTATGGTTCGTGGGTGGGCCGCCGCCTGGTGCGCGAAATGGTCGAGCGTGACGTCAACCATCCGTCAGTGATCCTGTGGGCAAACGGTAACGAGGGGGGCTGGAATGTGTCTCTCGATAGCGAGTTTGCGCTGCACGACCCTCAGCGTCGTGCAGTGATCCATCCAGACGCGGTTGCTGGCGGTTTCGACACCAAGCACTACCTGTCGTGGCAAGAGCTCGAGAGCTCATTTGATCCCTCGAGCCTCCGCAACCGCTGGCGGGCTTTGCTCGGCGAGCTGCCGTTGGTGATGCCGACTGAAGTCTTGCACGGGCTCTACGACGGTGGCGCGGGAGCCGGTCTCGAAGACTATTGGCAGCGATTGCGAGGCTCGCCGCGAGCCGCGGGGGCCTTCCTGTGGTCCTTCACCGATGAGGCCATTGAGCGCACAGACCGTGAAAGAGCGCTCGATACCGACGGCAACCATGCCCCCGATGGGGTGCTAGGGCCATATCGTGAGCGCTCCGGCAGTTTCTACGCTGTGCGCGAGATCTTTTCGCCGATCCAACTCATTACAGAGCGCTTCCAGGGTTCGGTCGAGCTCGAGAATCAGTTTACAGCGACCAACCTGGCGCAGTGCAGCTTCGATTGGAGCCTGCTCGATCTGCCGGGTCCCGCGGCTCGAGGCGAAGTCAGACTTGTGGACAGCGGAAGTTTGCCTGGGCCCGATGTTGACCCAGGTGGTCGCGGCAACCTCGAGTTGCCAGCTGGAGTTGATTGGCCGGCAGTGGATGCCGTCCGGTGGACGGCCAGAGATGTTGCCGGGCGTGATGTCGGGAGTTGGGTGCTGCCGATCCGCGATTTGCGTCGTGAGATTGCGTTGTTATCCGAGCCAGAGACCGGGGAGCCGGTCGTGTCGAGGGTCATCGGTAACGTTTTGGAATTGCGTGCCGGTACGACCGGTGCCGAGTTTGATCTCACCAACGGTGAGCTCCTATCCTTGTTGCACCGCGACGGTCGCGTGCGGCTGAGTCGTGGTCCGCGTCTGACCGGCAGTGACGCGATTGGTGAGTCCCGAGCTCGTTATGCTCTCGAGGGAAACACTGCCGTCGTCGAGGTCGACTATGCCGCTGGCGGACCTGTCGCTGGCGACGATATCGCTGGCGACGATATCGCTGGGAGACGTGTCGCTGGGAGACCTGTCGCTGGCAGACCTGTCGCTGGCAGACCTGTCGCTGGCGACGATATCGCTGGGAGACGTGTCGCTGGCGGTGAAGATCGGTTGCAGAGTGCGCGCTGGACCTTGTTCCCCTCCGGCTGGCTGCGACTGTCGGTTCGGTATGTCGCCGAGGGGCCTCGTGAAATCTTCGGTTTTGGCTTCGACTATCCCCAGGATCAAATCGAGAGCTTCCGCTGGCTCGGTGGCGGCCCGACCCGGGTATGGAAGAACCGTCGTGCAGGGGCGCTGCTCGGCGTGTGGGAAAAGTCGGCGGGTGTCCCGACTCCCGCAGCCCCCCACGAGCTCGATTTGGCTGGGTTCTATGACAGCGTCACCTGGGCGGAGCTCGAGTCCCGTGAAGGGCGTCTGGTCTTGGCGCTGGAATCACCGGGGCTCTATTTGAGTCTGTTTTCGCCGACCTTCCCAGATGACGCCCGAGACGCGGTGGCAATCGTGCCGGCGGGTGGTATTCAGGTACTACACGGTATCTCGGCAATCGGCACCAAGTTCCATCCGGCGGCGGAGCTCGGCCCCGGCAGTCAGCCCGATGTCGCAACCGGCACCTATCATGCAGTTGTTTGGCTGCGAGCTGACCCACAGTAAACCCTCGGGAGATGAAGCGACGGATAGGGCTGCGAGACTGGTATACTGGACTTTTCCGGGGGGATATCGTGGCAAAGAAAGAAAGCGTCGAACCTGTAAAACCGATTTCAATTCATGACCCTACCGGCCTAGACTCCGATAAAGTCTTGGACCCGCCGCCGGGGCCTGAATCCGTGTTTTTGGCAGCGTCTGATGAGCCGGCAGCACCTGATGAGCTGGCAGCGTCTGATGACCGGCGACACGAGAGGCGTTATCCGCTGGTCGGCATCGAAGTTCTGTTTTCGCCGTTCGACGGCAAAGTGGTCGCGAATCCCGGGAAAATGCTGCGCGAGGCGGTGGCGTTCGACATGAGTCTGTCGGGTTTGTCGTTCGACGTTCGCGCGCCGATGGAGCCTGGAGAAGAGCTGTTGATTCAAATCGAAGATCCTGCGGGACAGCGCGCTGAGACGGTTCTTGCGGAAGTGCGCTGGTGCCGTCAGATCGACGATGCTCACTTTCGGATTGGCACCCGCATCAAAGAGTCAACACCAGGGGAGCCGGTTCATGAGCCCGGAGAGTTGATCTCGAAGTCGGTTGGCAAAGTGCCTCTGGTGCCTTCAGGGGCCGAATTTCGCTGTCCGGCGTGTGGCGAACTGACTCACCTCACCTACATCGGCTTGCAGGCCGGCACCTGGGAGAAAGGTGTCTTTCCACTCTACAAGTGTGATGAATGTAAGTCGACGCGCTCGATCATCGCCATCCTCGGTTACAACCGTTATGGATTCTGAGCCCTGACCTCGATGCATTCTCAGGACGGTGTATCTCGCGAGCCCGAGGAGGTGGAGCGCTGGCTCAGTGAAGTCCTCACCCGCCGTGAGCAAAGCCGACGGCACGCTTTCCTGACTGAAGAGGTCGCAGCTGGCGGGTGAACGATACCCTCGGCCACTCTCGAATATGCGAATCGTCTCTTGGAACATCAATGGCATCC
>JAJCXQ010000116.1 GCA_029263355.1 Acidobacteriota bacterium
GCGATCGAGCTCAGGATCAACCCCAACACCGTCGCCCGAGCCTACAGTGAGCTCGAGCGCGATGGCGTGGTGGTTCGGCAACAGGGCCGCGGTGTCTTCGTTACCGAACGCAAAACCAAAATCCCTGCCGCCCAACGCCGACGCCTGTTGGACGAGCACCTCGACGAACTGCTGGTCGCTGCCTGGAAACTTGGTGTCAGCTCGGAGGAGCTGATCAATCGACTCGAAACACGGGCCTCGGAGTTCTTCCCCGAGCGCCCGATCCGGGAGGCTAAATCATGACGGATCTCGCGATTTCAACATCTGCCCTCCAGCACGGCTTCTTCACCGGCGACGACCCGGTGCTTCGGCGCCTGAGCCTCGCGGTCCCATGCGGCTGCGTCTATGGCTTGTTGGGCCGCAACGGCAGTGGCAAAACCACACTCATCCGGTTGTTGCTGGGGATCCTTCAGCCGACCGCGGGACGCTGCGAGGTGCTCGGCCTCGACCCAGTCCACGATGCCCTGGCGATCCGCTCGCGGGTGGGTTATGTGCCTCAAGAGTCCGACTTTGATCCCAGTATGACCGTCGACTCGACCTTACAATTCTTGCGCGCCTTCTACCCCACAACCTGGCAGGACAAGCTTGTCGAACAGCTGCTCGGTCGTTTTGAGCTGACCCGGCGAGCACGGATCAGTCACTTGTCTGGCGGCCAAAAGGCGCGTTTGGCCCTGATCACCGCACTCGCCTTCGATCCCGAAGTCTTGATCCTCGACGAGCCCACCGCCGGCCTCGACCCGGTGGTGCGACGTGATGTCATCGAGATCATTATCGAATATATGAGCACCGAGCATCGCACCGTTTTTCTGTGCTCGCATCTGCTGAATGAAGTCGAAATGCTGGCCGATCGTGTCGGTATTGTCGACGACGGTCAGTTGGTGATGGAAGCGCCGGTAGACCACCTGAAGGAAAGCCTCTGCCGGGTAACCGCCCGATTCGAGACGCCGCCGGTGCGCTCTAATGTACAAGGCCTAGTGAGCTGTCGCAGCCTCGGTGAGCGCTGGCAAATCGCCGCCTGGGCGCGCTCGGAAGCAGAGCGCGAAGAACTGATGGAGTCCCTGCGTCGACAAGGTGCTCACGAATTGAGTTTGGACGACTCGAGCCTCGAAAGTATCTTCGTCGATCTGGTTGGGAGACGCGCCCATGGCTGAAAGCACGGCAGCGAACACGGCTGAGAGCACGGCTGAGAGCACGGCGGAGACCACCACAGCTCGAAACACGCCGTCTGCACTTCAGGCTCGCCGGGTCCTGCGCAACGCCATCTTGCGCTCTAGCCGCCGCCATCTCACCGTCGTCGCCGCCTTCGCAGTCATCGCCGTTCTGATCTTTGCTAACGGCCGTCTCACTCTGGGGATCGAAACCTACGACGGCGTCCACACCCAGGACGGCACCCTGAGATGGAGCCTGGGCTTCATCGCTTTCGGTTTGGCGCTGGCGCTCGCGGGGCGACGGTCGACCACTTTCACGCGACTCGTTCAACGTTTACCGGTTGATCCTGTGGCGGTGCTACAAGCCCAGCTACAAGTTGGCCTTAGCCTCGGCGTCATCGTGTTCTGCATGTTCATGCTCAGCGAGCTTCTGGCCCGACCAGCGATGATGCATCCAAGTTTTTCAGGACGCCTCAACCCTGCTGAAGAAGCTACCTTGAGCCGCTTGCCCGGCGTCCCGTTGCTGCGCTTCACGATCGATGGCGTCGTGACTCGAGGCTTGGTCAGCGAGTTGTCCTTGGCAGCGATGCGAACGCCTGACGGTGACGGCAACGTCACGAACTACGGCTCGAAGTCGCGCTGGCCACACTTCGTCGACACCCCGCTGTTGCAACCGGGGGCAACTGTCGCAACCTTGGAGCCACGGGACTGGGCGTCGCTCGACCGATTCCCCGCACTGCAGCTACGCCTACTCGGCATACCTTCACCGGCTGACGTCGAGATCACCCTTGAACGTTATGTGCCCCGAGACGAGTACCTCGCTCAACCCTGGCGGCGCGACGGGTTGCATCGCGAGCGCAGCTGGCATGGGTTGGATCGGGCGGTCGGATTCTTCGGCTTGTTGACCTTTATGATTTGCGCCCTGCGCACCGATCACAACTCGTTATTGTTGGGCCTCGTCGCGCCTGCTTCGTTGAGTCTCCTCTTCTTCAGCGACTACGGCCGCCTGATCGGACGCCGACAGCTGATGTTCTCCGATCTCGATCATGTGAAGCAACCTAGCCTGCCGACCCTCGAGGCCCAGCAAACGATTGGCCAAAACTTGCTTTGGCCAATCTTCATGATCTCGGTTTGCATCGTGGTCTACGTCTTCATCGCCCAGCAGATGCGGCGCTCGGGCGGAGAGCCCTTTGGACAAGGTCGCCCGTTCGCCCAACAAATCCGGCCGCGCTGGCGCTCCGGCCTGCGCCACCGCCTCGAGCTCCTCGCTCTGCCGGCGGTGCTCCTCGCCTACGTCAAATGGATGTTGGGCCTGGCGGGGTACAACATGGCCCTGGCCAGCAGCTTGGTCTGGTCTTTCGCTTTGGTCGGCACCGCCCCTCTCGCTTTGGTCATGGTGTTCCGCTGGGAACGGCGCGACGCGTTGCTCAGCCGTTTGCCGGTTGATCCGGCGACCGTGGCTAGCCAACGCCTGATTGCGACGGTGCTTGGCTTCGCGGTGTTGTCTCAGGTACCGCACGTCTTCGACCTGCTGACTGGCTCCACCACTCGCTGGGCGTTGATCCTCTTGATCATGGCAATCGGTTGTGCGTTGATGCTGCTCATCCTGCTTCTCCGAGGCTTGACGCTGGGCGGTCAACTCGGTGTGATGGTGCTGTTTTTCGGGTTCATGACTGGCATGATGGCGCTCTGGACATTGACGCCGACGATCAGGTTTCTTGCCTGTCTCCTGATCGCCGTGATTCAACTACCGATCCTTTATCATTTGATGCGCACGAACGTCGCCTTGGGTCGCGCCCCGACCTTCGGCGAGCTCGCCGGGAGCCGGCCATGACCCAAGACAACACTTCACCAATCGATTGGGCCGACTGGGAGCCGCGTTTCGAGCGTTTCCTTGGAGCTCGAGCCCAGGCCCCCGACGCCGCGCACGATCTCGCCCACATCCGACGGGTCCTCACTGCCGCCAAGCGGCTGGCGATGGAAGAAGCCGCCGACCTCGAAGTGGTGGTCCCAGCGGCTTGGCTGCACGACTGCGTGACCTTCCCCAAGAACTCACCGCAGCGCAGTTCGGCGTCGAAACTGGCTGCCGAGGCTGCGGAGGCTTTTTTGGTCGAGGCTGGCTACCCTGCCGAGTGGATTCCCGCCATCCATCATGCCATTGAAGCCCACAGTTTCTCGGCTGGAATCGAGCCGACAACCCTCGAAGCTAGAGTGGTCCAGGACGCCGATCGACTCGACGCCTTGGGCGCCGTCGGCATCGCCCGCTGCCTGATGGTAGGCGGCGACCTTGGACTCGCACTGCATCACCCCACGGAACCGATTCCGCGCCACCGCCAGCCCGACGATTCACGCTTCGTGGTGGATCACTTCTACGTCAAGCTGCTGCGCCTCGCCGAGACCATGCAAACTGCCTCCGGGTGCAGCGAGGCCCATCGCCGCAGCCGGATGATGGAAGATTACCTGCGCCAGCTCGAGGCCGAGATCGGAGCCTGAATCAACCGCCGCTGCGGATGCCTAGCCCGGCCAAGATTTCTTTCAGCTGCTCCTGATGGCGCTGCTCGTGGACGGTGATAAAGCGTAACAATGCGACCGAGTTGACCACACCAAAAAGCGGATGCTGGTAGAGCTGGCGACGAAACTTCAGATCGTCATTGTCTTCGAAGACAGCCACCGTCTGGCGCAGGCCGTTCTGTAACTCGCCACGCAGTTCGTCCGCTGTGCGGCCAGACCGGGGAGTCAGGGCAGGCGGCGCCGGTGCTGGCAAAACGCGCAGGCGTAAAAAGGTCTCAAAGAAACTTGCCGGCAAAAACGTATTGAACACCGTCAAGGGGATCGAGAACAACCCGAGCAACGGCACCGGCAAACGTTCGACGACAGGCAACGGGAAATCTGTCAACAGTCGATTCAAATACGGTTGCCGCCCGGAGCGTTCGAGACGGATCAGCTCTTCGACTTCACTGCGCCATAGATTCTCAGCCCGCAAGAGATGATCCACCAGCTCCCCCGCTGACCATTTTTCCGGCGCCGGGCGGGTCGCCATATCGTCATCGGACAACCCCGCGATCAGCGAGAACGTTCGTTCGCGGGTCTTCTGAAACTCTCTGAGCTCCGTTCTCGGCATTCGAGCCTCGCTCCCAGACAGACTTGTGATCAATAATGGCCCGTACGGTCGGTGTCCAGCTTATCTCATCCAAATCTTTATCGTTGGCGTAAGATTGATCGACCGGGATTTGTCCAGATCTGCTCCAAAGGATCCTGAAACCAGATGTCCGACGCGATTCTTCCTCGATTAGGCAGCGACAACCCGGATGCGGCCGGAGAGCTGATGGACCGCTATGGTGGTCTCATCTGGTCGCTAGCCCGTCGGCATACGCGGACTGCAACCGATGCTGAGGACGCCGTGCAGGAAATCTTTCTTGCGCTGTGGAAGAGTGCCTCACGTTTCGACCCTGCCAAAGCCTCCGAGCCGACGTTCATCACCATGATCGCTCGTCGGCGCCTCATCGACCTCCACCGTCACCGCAAGCGGCGCCCACCAGCCGAGGGCGGTGCAGCCGAGCTCGATACCTTGACCGACCTCAGATCCGGCAAGATCGAGCTCGAGGCGGAAGCCAAACAGGCCGTACGGGTGGTCGGTACCCTGAAGCCCAAAGAGCGCGAGATTGTCCTACTAGCCACCTACCACGGCATGTCCCACAGCGAAATCGCTTCCCATGTCGGCATGCCGCTTGGCACCGTGAAAACCTACATCCGGCGCGGCTTGATGCTGGTGCGAAAGGCGCTCGAGAAGCCTCGCCCGGCACCCGTTTCGGGGGTCGCGACATGAGCACACACCCAAAGATGCCGTTCTTAGACACTCGGCGAACAACATCGCGAGACACCTGTCGCCAAGCGCTCGGCGGCGGCCGACGAGTCGGCGTCCAACGAAACGCTAGCCGACCAGACGGTGGCCGATCAGAGGTCACCCGATGACTCAGGCCAAGGAAGAGCGGACCCTCGACCTGCTGGTCGCCCGGGCTACCGAAGGCCTCGACCCGACCGCCGAGCAAGAGCTCGAGGTCCTACTGGCACAATTCCCCGAACTCGACGAAGACCCGTCCTTCGATCTTGCCGCCGCCTCGATCGATGTCGCCTATACGATGCCCCAGCAACCGATGCCAGAGAACCTTCGTAACCTGGTGGCGGCACAGGCCTCGGATTTTTTTGAGAGCCGTAGCTTCTCGACCGAGCAACAGTCGCTCGCGGTCGCTGACGAGGCTGAAAGCGACAAGGGCGACGAAGGCGAACGTGACCGGATCAATGACAGTGACAGGGTCGTAAGCTTGAGTGATCACCGGGCGACCGCTACGCGCCCGCAGCCGGAAACGACGTTGGCCTCCGACTCGGTGGCCCCAGACTCGGTGGCCTCAAAGTCGCTAGACACAACCCGTTGGCTCGGCTGGTTGGCGGCGGCCGCGGTGCTGCTGGTCGCCATCATGACCCGCGCGTCGGCTCCGATTGAGCCCGACCCTAGCGGACCAACATCGACGATCGAGCCCTCTACTTTGGTCGAAACTGCCGTCGAGCCAACCCCAGCGCAGGTAAGGCAGACGATGCTCGCCAGGGCCACCGATGTCATCCAGCTCGATTGGACCGCCACCGACGATCCGGCCGCTCAGACTGGCTCCGGCACCTCAGCCAGTGGCGATGTGGTGTGGAGCTCCGCTGCTCAAACCGGTTACATGCGTTTCAGCGGCCTCGCCGTCAATGACCCTGGGGTCTACCAATACCAGCTGTGGATCTTCGACGCTGAGCAAGACGAGCGCTACCCGATCGATGGCGGCGTGTTCGACATCGCCAACGACGGCGAGACAGTGATTCGAATCGACCCCAAACTCCGAGTCGTCAGCCCGACGCTTTTTGCGATCACCGTCGAGAAACCGGGTGGCGTTGTCGTTTCGAGCCGTGAGCGCCTGCCGCTCTTGGCCAAAGTTAGTTGAGCCAAGTCCTAGATAGAACCCATCCAAGAACGCCCGTTGACCGGTCGAATGTTGTGGGCTGCGCTCAGCCTGCGTGACTCGCACGTCCGAAACCAAGAACCATAAAGCTTATTTAATCAATGGTTTAACCAACGCATTGATCCAGTTAGCTCAGACATCCTCGGCTGTGCTCGCTCCACACACTCGACCTGGCTGACTCGAAAACGCTGTTTCTAGATGACATCTAGCTAGCGGGCTCGACGGCCCGTTACCACAGCTCGTCCTGCCGATATCGAGCTACTTCCAGGCGTGGACAATTGCACGGTAACGCTGCACCTCGCCCGGAGGCAAGCCTCGCAGATCCCCGGGACCCACCAACACTTTGACCCGGTCGAAACCTGCCGCCTGACACATGCCGGTGAGGGCGGTGGCATTCGGCGCCCACCAATTGGTGGAGTCGGCGTTGAGCTCATCGGAGGGGTAGAACTCGCACATCGCGCGGTGTTCGAAGCCGGGTACGGCAAAGGCGGCGGTCTCGATCACTGCGACCCCTGTGGTGACTTTGGCCAACCGCTCGAGGGCCATCAACGGATGCTTCATATGGTAGAGCACACCGAGGTACAAGACCACATCAAAAGCCCCGATTTGATCTAGGTCGGCGGTCATGAAGTCTTCGACATGGGCTTCGACCCGGCTCCCCAGAGCGCGATGGACAGTATCGAACCCACGTTTGCCCGGCAGCTCCTCTGGCCGCCAGACACTCGGCACCTCTTCCCACTGTGGCGGTTTGCGCCCCTGAGCGTGGCATTCGTGGAAGTGTTGGACTTGGGCGATCAGATCCATGCTCCACACATAGTGGTCGAGGGCAACAACCCGCGCTGCGCCGAGGCGTTCTGACGCGAAGGAGAAGAAGCCGTCCCAGGCGCCGATGTCGAGCACAGTCTTGCCAGCCAAGGCCGGTAGCTGCATCGCCGCCAGATTGGCCTCTAACGCTTCAGGAGTTTTTACACCGGGAGTGACGATGTCATGACCGAGATCGATCGAGTGCCACCAAGATGGCACTTCGGCCACCATCTCCAACAGTTCCGATTCAGTTATTGCAGACACCTAGCGCCTCCATCGGCTGAGCAAATTGTTTCCAAGGTGTGCCTCGCCCGAGACAATTGACGTGTTGAATGACGAAAGAGAGCCTTTTCGCTGAGGAAAAATCGGGGTCAGCCCACGATCGAGCCTATCGTCTACGGTGAGAGGTCCTCAACGTAACGGTCCTCAGCAAAAGGTCTTTAGCGAGACGGTCAACGGCGAGACGAGGAGCAGCGAGACACAGAGAGGGGTTCCGGCATGACATCCAGGATACGATCTGATAGCTTGCCCGAGCCTCACGAGCCCGGTTCGCCAACGCATCTCGAACGCCTTTTGGATCCTACCATCGCCATGCCTAGAAGGGGCGACTATGACGGGGCGACTTTTGTCGACAACCCCCGAGGATTCTCGCCATCTCCTTCTCCGTTGACCGATGACCGACAGCCCTTCCCCAGCCGAAGACAACAGCACGCTCGCCCTCGCCCGTAGGCTCGGCCGCGAGCAAGGCGAGAGCTTCGACTTGCGCTTGCGAGACATCGAGTCGCGGCAGCGTGAGGAGCGGCTCGCCGAGGCCGCCTGGCGCCCGCGGTCCGCCCGAGAGGCCTGGGACGACGAGGACGCGTCGCTCAAAGTGGTTCAGCTGGAGTCGCGACTCAGTGAGCTCTCGACTTATGTGCGAGCAGTGGATGAATCCCTACCCTGGCGCATGATACAGAGCGTGAGACGGATGATGGGACGGGCCTGGTAGATGGACTTCAAGACCAAGGACGAGCACATCGCCTTTCTCGAGGCGCGGGTCGAGAGCCTCGAGCAGGCCCTCGAACGACGCTCGCGGATCCACCGCATGATCCAACGTCAAGTGTGCTCCGACGACCTGCTGGTCATCTCGCGCATCGAGTCCGGCCTACCGCCGCTCCCCGACCAGGCTTATGACATCGACCTGTGGCCCGAGACCACCGACCTCACCTCCGCCGACGTCGAGCAAACCATGACCGATCTGTGGCGCTCTCTGCAGCCTTTCGAGGAGCCTTCCGATTCCTGAGCGAGCCCTGAGCGCGCGACCAGCGACGCTCATCATCCTGGCCTGGAACCGCTGGCACCTCACCGAGCGGTGTTTGGAGACCTTACGCGCCACCGATCTCGACGACGCCACCGTCCTGGTGGTCGACAACGGCTCCACCGACGAAACCCCCGAGCGCCTCGCCGAGCTCAACTGGATCACCGTCCTGACCTTGCCCGAGAACGTTGGTTTCGTGCGTGGCAACAATGCTGGCATCGAAGCGGCGGATCCCGCGTCGGACATCGTGCTGCTCAACAACGACCTCGAGCTCACTCAACGCGACTGGCTGCCCCGCCTGCGGTCTTGCGCCCATGCCGATGAGGACGTCGGCATCGTCGGCTGTCGATTGATCTTGAAAGATGGTCGCCTCGCCCATGCCGGTACTTATATTCCCCTCGACACCATGTGGGGGCAACAAATCGGCGGCCGCGAGAAAGACATCGGCCAATACACCCGCGACCGGGAGGTTGAAGGCATCGTCTTCGCCTGCGCCTACTTGAAGCGTGAAGCCTTGAACGCCATCGGCGGCTTGGCCCTCGACTTTGAGTCCTACTTCGAAGACACCGACTACTGTCTGCGAGCCAAACAAGCCGGCTTCAAAACCATGTTGTGCGGCGGTGTGACCTTGACCCATGACGAACACGGCTCCACCCAAGGTGATGCCGCTGGCCTGATGCGCATCTTCCAAGGTAGCCGTAAGGTCTTCGCCGACAAATGGCGCGGCGCCCTCGAAGCCGGTTTCCGCCACGAAGTCCTGTGGCAGTCGATCATGAACTTCCCCACCGGTTACGCCATGAGCTGCCAGGAGATGCTCAACGCGGTCAACGAGCTCGGGGTGAAGGCGATCTACCGTTACGTCTACGGTCCCAAAACCGTTTTCCCCAAGAAAGAGCCCGAGGGCTTCGACGACTATCGCCTCAACGTTTATGCCTCGCGGGACGTCCCCCGCAAGCCCGAGGTGGGTGTCGTTTACGCCCAAGGTGACGTGTTCTACCGCAATCGTGGCCGTTACAAGATCGGCTACACCATGCTCGAGGTGGACGGCTTCCCCACCGAATGGGTGCGGCAAGCCAACCGCATGGACGAGATTTGGGTACCGAGCGAATTCAACAAAGAAGGTTTCCTCGCCTCCGGTCTCGAGCGTCCGATCCACGTCATGCCCCTTGGCGTCAACACCGATTATTTCCATCCCGGCATCACCGGCTACCGTAACCCGATGGGTGAGTACGTTTTCCTCTCCGTCTTCGAATGGGGCGAGCGGAAAGAGCCCTGGTTGCTGCTGCGCGCCTTCAACGACGTGTTCTCCGCCGACGAGCCCGTCCGCCTGGTATGTAAAGTCGTCAATCGTGACCGCAAAGTCAGCCTCAAGCGCGAGATCGCCCGCCTCCGGCTGCGCTCCTCCGGCGGCCGCATTTCCTACCTCTTCAATCAAGAGCTGCCGCGATACCAGCTCGGCTCCCTCTACCGCTCCGCCGACTGTTTCGTCTCCGCCAGCCGCGGCGAAGGCTGGAACATGCCGTTGATGGAAGCCATGGCCTGTGGGCTGCCCTCCATCGCCACCGACTGGGGCGCCCACCAAGCCTTCGTCCACGACGGTATCGCCTACCCCTTGCGCATCCGCGGCACCATCCCCGCGATCGCCAAATGCCCCTACTACAGCCCCTACTCCTGGGCCGACCCCGACCCCGAGCACCTGCGTCACCTGCTCCGCGAGATTTACGAGAACCGGGACCAAGCCCACCTACGCGGTCAAGCCGCCGCTGAGGAGATGGCCGAGAAGTGGACTTGGGAAGCCACCGGTCGCAAGATTGTCGAGCGGCTGCAAGCCATCGATTGACGTCCGGCGCATCCGCCGGCTCTGCCGAGCAAGAGGGATGTGAACGCTCATCTTTGACAACGTCACAAACCCGCGTGCACAACTCCGCACGTACCTTTTACACCGCGTCAAACCCGCGTGCACAACTCCGCACGTACCTTTACACCTTACCTTTCGAGACGCCGTGGCCCAGCGTTCAAGCCTCTCAGGCGAGGTCGTCTTTACCTTCGATCAGGAAGTGGTGGCTGTTCGAGCCGGTAGTCCGGGCCTCGAGATGCGGCGCATAGGCCGGGTCCTTCATGAAGGCCACGGCGGCTTCCTTCGATGGCCACTCGATGAGGACGCGCAGTGCGGCGTCTTCGCCTTCACCTTCGAGGCGTTCGTGGCTGGCAGTCCGGGCGAGATATTTTCCCCCATGTTCAGCGACGAGTGCGGTCGCAGCGCTGATGTAGTCCGAGATCCAGTCCTCGTTGGTGGGTGTGATGGCTAGAACTGAGTAGTAGATCGTGTTCTCCTAAGGGTCGGGTTCGTTGAGGCAACATCTCCAGCCCGGTTTTTGAATCAGCGTTTTAGAATCAGCCGACGTGGGTCATTTCATTGATCGTGAATTCGGCGACCGCGCCTTCGGTGGCGCTCCTATAGGCCACCAAATGGGGGGCGTTCAAGTGAACTTGCCAAAGCTCCCGAGACTCCCAGTTTTCGAAGAACAGGAAGTGGGCTGGAGTCTCATTGTCCTGATGCAGGTCGTATTGAATGCACCCCTTTTCGGCCCGTGTGACCGAGATCAGTTTTTCCAGTTCGGCTTTGACCAGTTCGATCTTGTCGGGATGGGCGTGGATGTTGGCGACGATGGTGAGTTTTGACATTTCAGGTCTCCTTGAGTGGATTTGTCATAGGAACGCCACGCCTGGCCCGGCGCCTCTGGTCATTCCTAGCGATTGAACTACTCTTAGCGAGGGCACATGGCGATTCGATGATCTGCCCTGGTTCAGCCGGCAGAGTACGCCGGTTCGACGGACTTGACAAGTACCCACATTTTTGCACTCATTGATGAGGAGTCCGAAAGCGAGCTGCTCGCGAACATCGCGTGATCTTGCTTAGCTGCAGCTGACCCTGAGCTGGGGCATAGAACCGTTTCAGGGTTAGGGCGCGATGCCGCCAAGTTTCGCCGGACAACGCCGGCTCCCGCACCCCCGGGTGACGAAGGCCCACCCACATGACACTCCTACGTTCGCTGAAGTTCATCACCCGTCATCCCCTCAACCGGGACCACAAGCTCGCCAGCTTGGCTCGATTTGCCAAATGGCAGCTCACGAGTCGTTTGGCGTCGGGACCGGTGATTCATGACTGGATTGCAGGCTCGCGGTTCTTGGTGCGCAACGGCGAGACCGGGCTGACGGGCAATATCTACACCGGTCTTCAGGAGTTTCAGGACATGGCCTTCTTGCTCCATGTCTTGCGGAAGGACGATCTGTTCGTCGACGTGGGCGCCAATGTGGGTTCTTATTCGATTCTCGCTGGCGCTGTCGCTGGCGCTCGCGGTGTTGCTTTCGAGCCCGTCCCGGCGATTTACCAGCGGCTGACCCTGAACGTGCGTCTCAATGATCTGGAAGAGCGAGTGACGTGTCTCAATCTTGGCCTGGGAAGTGAGCCAGGGGAGGTCGCTTTTTCTGGCCAGGACGACACCTTGGATCATGTTCTCACCGCCGAAGAAACGAGCGAGGACAGCCTCACCGTCGAGATCTCGACTTTGGATACCGTCTTGGCAGGCCAGGCTCCTACCGTCATGAAGATCGACGTCGAAGGTTACGAGACGGCGGTTCTCGACGGTGCTTCGGCGACCTTGCAAAACCCCGCCCTGCGGGCGGTGATTCTGGAGCTCAACGGCGAGGGTCGTCGTTATGGTTTCGACGACTCCCGCATCATGGACCGGATGCAGGATCTCGGCTTCCAAACCTACTCCTACGATCCGATGACCCGGGCGCTGTCCGGCGTCGATGGCCAGGACCAGAGCTCCGACAACACCTTGTTCGTTCGCGATGAACCGTTCGTGACGGACCGACTGAAGAGTTCCCCTGCCTACGAGATCCTCGGCAAACAGCTGTAGTCAATGGGAGCCTAAGCGCGTTGTTGGACCCCATCCGTCCAAGGCATCTCGCTCGGTCGAGAATCCAACTCAGGCTTGGCAGCGAAAACAACCGGTAGCTCGAGCAACTTGTCTGTCCCTTCACTCCGCGATGTTTTGATGACAACCCTTCTGCTACTCCATGCCGCCGCCACGTTGGCGATGTCCGGACTGATCTGGTTTGTTCAGTTAGTTCACTATCCGCTGTTCCCCTATGCCGCGACCGGCGACTTCGTCGGATTCACGACGGAACATCAACAGCGGACCACTTGGGTGGTGGCGCCGCTGATGCTGATCGAGGCGGCGTCCGCGACCGCGCTGTTGGTGATCGACACACCCTCGAGACTTACGTGGCTCGGCTTTGCGCTGTTGGTCTCGATCTGGCTGTCGACGGCGTTGATCCAGGTACCGCTCCACAATCGCCTGTCCGTCGGCTTCGACTCCCGGACGGCGCAGTACCTAGTGGCCTCGAA
>JAJCXQ010000117.1 GCA_029263355.1 Acidobacteriota bacterium
AAGACTTCTGGACCAACATGTTGGACGAACTTCGGCACAGTATCGGCGTTGACGATGAGCAGATTGATGTCGAAAACGGATTCTCGAGATCCGAAGTCGGTGAATGGCACCGCCTGACGACTAAAGGTCTCGGTGTAGGGAATGACGGCGTAGTCGAGCTCAGCCTGGCGAGCAATGCGCACCATGGTGCGAGCTTCTTCCCCGACGCCGTGCTCAGCGAAGACATAGCCGTAAATGTTGACGCCAGGCGCGAGTGCGGAAACAGATCTTGAATAAAACATGACAGATCAAGAAGTTGAACGTCGTCTCGAAGTCGTGTTGGGCGCGACCCCACGGGTGGTTTGTCCACTCCGATCTCGTCCGACGTGGTTCGACCGAGTTGTGTGCTGTTACTTGGAGGTTCTATCTACTAAAGCGTAGGAATCTCCAAAGATCCTTCAGTATTTTCCAATCGGCGGTGCAGCGCCAATATTGACGAGCCGTCCATGGAGCTCCCGGTAAGAAGTTATGCTTCTCTACCATTCATCTATTTGTCTCTCGTGCAAAGAGGATATCACAGATAGACGCAAGGCCTTGGGTAGCCCCTGAGGCGGACATCGATCCCAGCCTCTGAGATGGAAGCAGTCGCAGGAACGTGACGTGGACCGCTGTGGGCCTGGGCGGGTGGGGTCCGAGCGGCTTCCAACAGCGCTCCAACGCTGTTGTAGTGTAGAATTCAAAGGCCTGCCAAGGTCGACTTCACCTGTCCAGTCCGGCTGTGAATAGACCCATTCGACTGTAGTAGCTGGCAACTCCAACAGAGGTATCATGGCTAGTAAGAGTAGGGGCATCGTCGTGCTCGGCATGCATCGAGCCGGGACATCCGCAACGGGACATATCCTGGTGGATTTGGGATTCCAGATGCCTGGAGAGGCTGTGCCCGCGGACCCGGATAATCCTAAAGGATATTGGGAACCGCAGGAGATCGTCGAGATCCATGACGCGTTCCTGCACGACATCGGACGCTGTTGGAGTGACCCAAGACCATTGGATGTCGAAGTTTTCAAAGGCGAGGCAGCGATCGCAGCCCGCGAGCGACTGCGCGCCGTCGTTAAGCACGCGCTGCTGCCGCGCAAACGCTGGGTTCTCAAGGACCCTCGGATGTGTCGACTCATGCCGCTATGGGAGGGGCTCCTGGAAGAGCCTGGCCTCGATTACCGGTTTCTCCACGTACTCAGATCGCCGTTGTCGGTCGCCGATTCACTTTATCGACGTGACAAATTTAGCCACGAGAAGAGTTTTCTGCTCTGGCTGCGTCATAACTTGGAGGCCGAAGCTGCGACTCGTAATTCGCAGAGGAGTTGGCTCAGCTTCGAAGAAGTCAGCGGTGCGTCTGCTCAAGTTAATGAGCGATTTCGATCGGCGACCGGGTTGTCGAGGTTGTCCGGCAAACGTATCCAACATGCTGTCTCCGAAGTTCTCGATCGGTCCTTGGTGCATTCCGACCATGGAATGAAAGAGAGTCTCGAGCAGTTGGCTGCCTATCCATGGGTGGCGAGCGCCTATCAGGCTTTGACGTCGCTGAGTCTCAATGGTGGCAAACAAGGACAAGCTGAGCTCGACGAGCTGCGACCCCAGATCGTGAAGGCCGACGCGCTGAAGCTTGGAGACCCTGAGTTCTGGGGTCCTCAGCTCATCACCGATCGCCTGCACTGGCTGCGCGAGTCGATCGAACATCAACGGCTCGAGATCAAGGCGCAGCGGGCCGAAGTCGATGCCCTGCGCACGACGTTCGATGACGATCGTCTTGGGCAGGCCGGCCTTCGCCACGAGATAGGAGCCAGGTATTCAGACCTGATTCAGCGCCTGCATGTTTCTGAAGAGATGCAGCAAAGCATGGCGGCGGCGTTGAGTGAAGTGGGTGACGCATCCCGAACATTGGGGACGTTGCACGACGAACTGAAGAAGTGGGCACGGCATCAGGCATCGGTCGCCGATCAGCGCCAAGAGGGTGTCGAATCGCTCCGGTCCTCACTCCAAGCGTGGGTACGTGAGCAGGTGGAATCACAGGATCAGCAGCGCAAATTGGTGGCAGGGTTACACGAGACGCTCGAGAAATGGGCCCGGCGACAGACCGAGATCGACGATCAACGGCGCTTGGTGACGCATGGTCTTCTCGACAATCTGAATGCTTCCCTGGGGGCAGTTGGCGCCCGGATCCACCAGTTGGAGAATCAGACTGAAACGATCGACCAGGCGGTTGCAAAGTATGCCACCGTCAGTGACCAAAGTCAGACTCTGGTACGTCAGTCTTTGAATGCGCTCGGCGACCAGACTCGGCAGCTGAGAAATCTGTCAGGGGCGGTCGAAGAGATTTCGCGTCGACAGGCCAAGGCGGAGGAGTTGGGCGACGAGGTTGCTGAGTCGCTGGCGCAGTTGGGTGATTATGGACTCTCGCTCGGTGAGCTCAAAGGGGTGATGGCTGAGGTCGCGGTGAAGCAAGATGCCGCGGCTGACAGGGTTCTGGAAGCGGTGAGCGCGAGTCTCGCGGCCAGCGATGAGCAGCGGCTCGAGATCAAGGCGTCGTTGGGGTCGCTTGATGCTCAGAGTGGTCACCTTGCCGGACCCGACCAGTCGTTTGGCGACCAACGCAAGAGCTTCGCTTCAATTTCCAAAGGCGTCGAGAAAATCGAGTCTCTGATTGTCGAGAGGCTCGAGATTCACCATCTCGCGTTGCTCAGCAAGAGCCTCGAGGTGTCGGCCGCCATCGAGACCCGGTGGAAGAGTGCCCAGTTGGAGGTGGCGGAGGTCGCACTCCAGCGCGACGCCGTGATTGCCGAGCGTGACCGAACACGGGTTGATCTCGATGTCGCATTGCGTCAGCGGGATGCAGCCATCCAGGCGAGGGCGGCGGCGGCCCAGGGTCGCGATGCGGCACTCCAAGAGCGGCGCGAAGTGATTCAAGGCCGGGATATTGCTCTCGTCGAGCAAAGTCATGTGTTTGCCCATGAACTGGACCGCTTGCGAGCTGAGCTGGAACTGTTGCGGCGCGAGCGCGATCAAGCGCGGAACGAGATCGGCCAGATGGTGGGACGATTCTCCTGGAAGTTGACCGCACCCCTGCGCGCTGTCTTGAAGGGCCTCAAGAGTCTTCGCCCATGAGCTGGTCGTCAGTGCGACCGACCAATCTCCACCTGTCGCACTTGTGGGGTGGCGGCACCGAAGCTTGGATCGATGACTTTGCGGCAGCAGACGGCTTCTCGGAGAATCTCGTGCTGCAGGCTTTAGGAACCGAGGAGTGTTACGGCATTCGGCTACGGTTGCTGCATGTGGCCAGCAATGTCGAAGTCGGCTGTTGGACGCTGCGCCAACCGATCGGCGAAGTGCGGGCAACCCATCCAGAATACGCCGCAATTGTCACTGAGATCTGTGCTCAACACGATATTCGACATATCTACGTTTCAAGCCTGGTGGGCCACTCGCTGGATGTCTTTCGTCTCGGCATACCCTGCACCAAGATCTATCACGACTACTTTCCTTACTGCCCAGCGTTTTTCGTCACCAAGGGTGGAGTCTGTACAACGTGTACACCGGATGACTTGGAAGCCTGTAAGACGTGGGATACCAGCCATCGGCCGAAAGCCTCACCGAGCTATTACGCCGCGTTGCGTGAGTCCTATTTCGAGGTGGTCACGAGTGCCGGAGTCCGCCACGTGAGTCCGTCGAGATCCTTGCCGCAGAATCTGCGGACGCTCGACTCGAGGTGGAACGCGATCGATTTCGATATCATCGGTCACGGTATCACTCACCGCAAACAGGATCTGTTCGGCGGCGCCGAGGACGGGCGCCGACTGCGCGTCGGTTTGCTCGGCCTATTGGGTTGGAACAAAGGACGAGAGTTGGTGCGAGGTACTTTCGACACCATCAGAACGATCGTCGATCTACATATCATCGGTGCCGAAGAGGCTGGAGTCGAATATGAAGGGCGTTGGGGAGCTCGGTTCGTGCATCACTACCAGAAGGACGAACTGCGAGACATTGTCGCGCAGCATCGGCTTGATCTGATGATCTTCTTGTCTCTGGTGCCCGAGTCTTTCTCGTTTACACTCTCCGAGGCATGGTGCTTCGGAATCCCACCGGCGGCCCGCCGCATCGGTGCCCATGCCGAGCGAATCTCCGAAGGCTCGGACGGTTTTCTCTTTGGCCTGGAGGACGGCGCGGTGGTCGACTTCCTGTTGTGGGCAGATCGGGAACGCGATGAGCTGAGGCGGGTCGCGCGCCGGATACAAGAAAAATCTGTGCGCACTGTCGAAGAGGCTGTGCTCGACTACTACAGACTGCGGACGGACTACGCGGCCCATCTCGACGAACTTCTCGAGTTGGCGATGTAGTCGTCGATAGTCGTGGAAAATCCAAATGATTCACGTGTTTACGTCTTCGGCGCCCAACTATGTCGGCAAAGTCCGTGCACTTTGCGAGTCTCTTCAGGAGCACTGCTCCGACATGATGGTCCATTGGCTGGTCGCCGACAACCGCAACGAAACGTTGTTGGAGGCCATAGCCGAGGATCCGATCGACAGCGTCATCTTCCTCGACGATTTTGAATCCTATGGTGATCGGGGTTGGCAGTTCCAGCACGATATTGTCGAACTGTCGACCGCCATCAAACCCGGTGTCGCGCTGTCGCTGTTGGAGCGCGATGACTGCGATCTGCTGATTTACTTCGATCCGGATCAGGTGGTCTTTTCACCTCTCGACGATCTGGTTGACTCCCTGAGCTCGGCCAGCGCCGTGCTGACGCCACATTTGCTGGAACCCTACCAAGATCTCAAGGCGGTGCAAGATCATGAGATTTGCGCGTTGCGCAACGGCATTTTCAATCTCGGCTTCTTTGGTGTCCGAGACTGTGAGGAAGGGCGTGCTTTTCTATCTTGGTGGAGCGATCGGTGTCTGGATTTCTGCTGGGGAGACTGGCGTTCGGGTGTGTTCACCGACCAAAAGTGGATCAACCATGCGCCGGTCTTTTTCCCCGAAATTGCGACCTTGCGAAGTCCTCGTTTCAATGTCGCACCTTGGAACATCAACCAGCGGAAGTTCGAGGGCACATTCGACGAAGGGTTCAGGGTCGAAGGCGAAGATCTAGGCTTCTACCACTTCACTGGCTTCGACAGCGGCGCCCATCAAGGAGTCATCGATTGGTATGCCAAGGGCAACAAAGCCGTACATGGCTTGGTGCAGTGGTACAAAGAACG
>JAJCXQ010000118.1 GCA_029263355.1 Acidobacteriota bacterium
GTCCGTGCCGTCGGAGCAACTGGCCTCTGGGTTTTCGGTCACGGTGCAGGAGCAGTTCGGATCGCCGGAGCAGTCCGAGTCTGCGCAGTCGACGGCGCCATCGCAGTCGTCGTCGAGGCCGCCGACGCAGACCTCTGCGCCGATGGTGCAATCGAGAGCGCAACTCGAGCAGCTTTCGCCAGCGTCGCAGACCAGATCGCCGCAGCAGAAGCTGCCGCCGGAGACCGGAACGTCGGTGCAGTCGAATCCGCTTGTGGTGCAGCGCGAGTCACTGCAAGAGATGGGATTGCTGCCGTCGCCGTCACCGCAACAGAAGCGATTCGAGGGTTTACCACCCTGCACACCGTTACAATCGGCGGCGCAGCTGACGCAGTCCTCACCATTGCCGGCTTCGCAGACGCCGTTGCCACATACCGCACCGGAGCTGCTGCCACCGGGACAGTCGCTAGCGCAAGTGTTGCAGTCTTCGCCGGCCTCGCAGATTCCGTTGCCGCAACCCACCACACATTGTGCTGGCAGATCAAAAGCCTCGGTGACGGCGAGGCTGGTCGAGCCGCCACCATCATTGGCCGAGACGCCGAGGCCGCGCTTGGCGAAGGCGGACCAGATCAGACACTCGTTGGCGCCGCCGTTGTTGGCCGCATCGGCCGCCAAGATGGCGTCGCGGGCGTCGACGAAGGTTGGGTTGCAGCCTTGTAGCTTGAGGCCGTCGAGTACCAATTGGATTGCGACGTTGTTACCGCCCGTACCGTTGTAGAGGTCGGCGTCGAAACCCTGATCATTGGTCAGGTTCCAGTACATGTCCCAAACCGCTGTCGCCCACACCGTACCGACGCCATGCGGAATCGACAGGCCACCAGCTTGACCGGCGGTGACGATGTCGCCGTAGGTCAGCGGGTTCTCCGCCAGATCAGTGGTGTACGGGAAGACCCGGATACCGGCTCCTGGGGCGGTTTCAAAAATTGACCAGGCGCCGACGCCGCGCAAGGTGGTGTCGGTATCGCTCGCCTTGGCGGTGAAGAAGAGTGTGCAGAGATCGCTCCAACCTTCTCCGGCTTGCTCGTCGCCACCTAGGCAGTTGGTGCCTGGTCCACCGGTCAGACGGGTCGACAACCCGTGACAGTACTCATGGGCGATGATGCCAGCGTCGAGATCCGAGTCGCGGTTGGGTGGCGGATTCGGGTTGGCGCGCATCGTGCCGGGAGCTGACAAGCCAGCCCGGATGGTCGCTCCGTCCGACATGCTGATCATCACTGATGGAATCGTGATGTCACCACCAGTGCCATCGTCGCCCAGGCCGCCGGGGTTGCCAGGGGCATTGTTTGCGATGAGGACACCGACCGCCCCGGCGTTCTGGGCGTTGCGGACCTTGGTGACAAAGCTACAGCTACCGCGATCGACCAAAGCGATGTTGCCATTGACCGTACCGCCGTTGGTGAGCGCCTCACAGGCGTCGGTGGTTGTTCCAGTGCCGTCGAGACCCTCGACGATCGTCGAGGACACGCCGGTGGTATTGAGCGCCGGGCCGAAGTCCGCGCTGCCGGCACCATAACTTCCCGCAGCGGTCCCGGAATCTACAACCACCTCGTTGATGTTGGGCGGCGTCCATTCGAACATCGACATGTTGGGACTGGTGCTGAATGGGCCGTTGGGCTCGGGTGGCGTACCCATGGTGGCGTTATTGGTGCTGGGAGGCACGAGATCGGCACCGTCCTGGGCGTCGGCATTGACTGGGTCACCAGCCAGACCACCGCGACCGTAGTTGTTGACCTGGAAGTTTCCGCTCGCCTCGTCGAAACCGTACTGGTAAAGGAGGTCGTGCATAATGTTGTTCCAGTAGAACAAATTGACGACTGCTGCGTTCTGGTACTGACCGGGCTGTTGAGTGGCGAGGTCGAGGTTGACCAGCGCGCCGGTGAAGTCGAGAGCCCCGCCGCCGTCGGGCTGAGCCACCGAGCCACAAGCAGAGTTGTTGTCGTCGCGATCCTGCTGGGCGCAAACATTGTTGCCGCGGGTGGTCGTGAACTCCGCGCCAGCGACGCCATTAGTGTCGTGCCAGCCGAACGGCGACGCGACGGCATCCGCCGGGTTGACCTCTATGGTCCTCGGACCGTCATCGGGAGAGGCATTAGGGAGGGGGAAGACTTCGTATTGATCGGCGTGCTGCCAATCGACATGGCCGAGGACGTCAGCGTTCACCGCGTCAACGAAGAAGTTGGTGTGACGCTTGCGATCGATGGTGCGGAGGACCATGTCCCAGGCGAGGCGGGCGGACCCGTCTTCCTGACGGTAATAGACCAGCTTGACGGGGATCTTGTCGAGGGACAGCCCGGCGCCGGAGAAGTGCATCTCCTGGGCGGGGCCACCAAGAGATTTGACCGGCACCAACAGGCCCGGAATCTCGAGGCCGAGTTTATCGGCAGCGGCGCGGATCGCTTCGTCAGCGGTGAGCTCAGGAGCTCGCGCGTTAGTCATCGCTTCGAGATCAGACACGAAGTCGTTCTTCATGTTGATGATTCGGCCGTCGCGATGGACGTTGATCGAAATCTGGCCGTTGGCGACATCGAGGCCGTTCAGTTGCTGCTTGAAATATAGATGAGTGACGCCGTTGTGCTTCGAAGAGAAGCGGTCTTGCAGCTTCATTTCAGCCAGATCGTTGCTGGTCATGGCGCTTTTGTTGGGCATCTGATGGATGTAGGCGAGGGCAATGTCCAACGGATCCGCGGTCGATTTCTCCGTTGTGAGGAAGGGGCCGCCAGTTTGCGCCACAAGGGGCATGGCGAAGATGAGGGCACAGAGAAGGACGAGGTGATTTCGGACGGGCTTCTTCAAGATTCTTGCCTCCTTGGCGTGACTGGATCTGGGATGGTGGATCTCGATGGTCTGCCCGCCAAACGACATACCTGGCAGCTTGCCGCGGGCAATCGACCTGGGATGGGCAATTCGGCCATTGGCCGGAACCGAGGAGTTGAGCTTCAGATCGCACAGGTGTCTCTGAGCTAAAGCTCCATCCACACACAACTAGGGATACATGATTAAAGGGTGGTGTGAGATGAGAGAAAATAGGTTCTCGGTGTTTTTGGTCAAGTGTTCTGTCGTAGACGAGGACTCTTGTCGTCACTCTTGGCTGAAATCTTGACCCCCTTCGGCACGTTCGCTAGGGTCGGAGAAATGACTGAAAAGGAGAGCAGAGGAATGGATCGACATCCAGGCAGCAATCGGCGTGTGATCGCTACCCTCGGCGCCTGTTTCTTGGCGTTGGCGTCGGCCCCGGTGTGGGCCCAGTCCGACGCCGAGCTGAAGCAGGAGATCGAGGCACTCAAGCAAGGGCAGCAGCAGATTCGCAAGGAGCTGTCGGAGATCAAGACGCTCCTGCAAAAGCGCCCAACGGCGGCGGCGCCCTCGGGTCCGAATGTTTCGGGAAAAATCTTCGACCTGGGCGACAAACCGGTCAAGGGGGAGCCGACAGCAAAGCTGACGCTGATCGAGTTCCTCGACTATCAATGAGGGTACTGCGCTAGACACGTCCGTGAGACGTTCCCGCAGATCGCCAAAAACTACGTTGACACCGGCAAGATTCGTTATGCCGCGCTAGACCTTCCGTTGCAGATGCACAAATTGGCCTTCAGGGCCGCTGAAGCCAGCTGGTGCGCGGGTGACGAGGGTAAGTACTGGGAAATGCACGATCGTTTGTTCGAGCATCAGCGAGCGCTCGAGCCCTGGAACGGCCACGCTGAGGCCCTCGGCCTCGATGTTGCGGCCTTCGACAAATGTCTCGCCAGCGCCAAATACGCCGGTGCGGTCCGTCGCGACATGGCTGAAGCCAAGAAAGCGGGCGCTACCGGCACTCCGAGCTTTGTGCTCGGTTATACCGATCAGGACGATCCTACCAAGGTCAAAGGTTTGACCTTCATTCGCGGCGCCCAGCCTTACGCCAAGTTCGAGGACGAAATCGACAAGGCAATGCCCAAGGGGATTCCGGTCGCTCGCGCCAACCCGACCGAGTAGCGTGTTCTTTCGGACTGAGGCTCCGAGGTGAACCTCGGGGCCTCAAAACGTCAGTCGTTGGCCTCGAGCACAGCGCCGAGCACGTCGAGACGGCCGCTGCCGATGTCTCCGGCCAGTGGCTGGATCGCTAGGCTGCCTTGCCTCAAGTCTTGTTTGAGCTCGATCAGGGCCGACATGCCACCACTTGGGTAGCTGTCACGGATCAACGCGGCGGCGCCAGCAACAAACGGAGCGCTGAAGGATGTGCCCCAGCCTGCCGCGAACACGCCGCCGGGATAGGTGGTCACGATACCGGCACCGGGCGCCGCCAAATCCACCAGGGCTGAGCCATAGTTGGAGAAGTCGCTCAGCTCGTCGTCGAGAGTGGTGGCTGCTACCCCAATGCTGGAAGAGAGCATGGCTGGGTAGACGTGTGCGGGCTCGCCATCGTTGCCAGCGGCGGCCACACAGACGACGCCCTGTTCACGCGCGTACCGGATGGCGTTCCGCAGCTCGCGGGAGCCTTGCTCCATACTGAAACTCATGTTGATGACGTCAGCGCCGTGATCCACTGCATAGTAGATGGCGCGGATGATATCGAAAAGATGGGCCGAGCCTGAACCGTTGAACACTCGCAGTGGCATGATGTGGGCGCCAGGTGCGACCAGGCGGACGATGCCAGCGACCATGGTGCCGTGGCCGAAGTATGGCGGGAGATCCATCGCAGCGACGGTCGGCGCGACCTCGCTGCTGAGGAGAACCACCATCGATCCGCCCAATTCGACGGTTTCGGCTGATCCGGCCAACGTGGCTTCGAGGATCGGTTGCAGCGATTGTTCGAGGATCGGTTGTAGCGATTGTTCGAGGATCGGTTGCAGCGATTGTTCGAGGATCGGCTGCAAGGACTGGTCGAGAAAATCCCATTCCGAGGGGATACCTGGCGCTTCGAGACGGAAATCATAACCTGGCACCAAGGCGTCACTCAGCACTGAATGGGTAGGATCGACTCCGGTGTCGATTACCGCAACGGTGACTGAGCCGCAACTAGTCTGTAAAGACTGGCCCTGGTGAAGGTTCACCAGTCGGGCAGCTTCCTGGTCGGCAAAACCCTTCCACAGTCCGTTTTGCATCACTCGACTGATACACGGTGACGTCAAGCTGCCAGTCTTTAAGCGATCGATGGCGATGTCGCTGACCACCGGTGTCGCTCCGGACTCCTCGGTGCCGGGTAGCGCCGCCAACTGCACGTGTTCGAGATCATTGATCCGTGGGTCGTTGTGGATCAACTCGGCCATCTGCTCAGCTGTCATGGTCTCGGGGCCTTCTATGACCGCGAGGTGGCCTTCGCTGGTCGTCAACTCGCCGACGGCAACAAGACCGTATTGTTCAACGAGTCCCGGCACATCCGAAGGGGCTGCACGCACAATCAGCTGGTTGTGGTGAGCGTTGGCGTGGTGATACCGGTTGGGGGGATCCGCGGCGACGTGGGTTGTCCACATCATCACCGCCATCAGGGCCGGTCCGATCTTGGCCAACCCCCTCATTGTCCGGCCTCCTCGGCAGGGCCAGATCCTAAATCCAGAGGCAGTTCGACAAAATCTTCGCCGATCACCAGACAGAGATCGAGGCGACGCCGGGGCAGTCCTTCGAAGTGAAACTCACCGAAACGACTGGTTACCGTGCGGTCGACCTCGTCCTGGCCTGCAAAGATCAGCACCGGGACTCTGGGGAGTGGCCCTTTGTCGGCGTCAGATTGGGTCACCTGTCCGACAGCGACCGCGCTGCGTGGTTCTAATTCTTGTTCCAGGCGCAAGTCGACTCGGTAGCTGTTGGCCTCGAAGACCATCGTTCGATGGGACCGGTCTAGATCTCGAGTACCCGCGGGGGCAGGTTGTAGCAGGCTGTCGAATGTTACGGCGCAGCGTAAGCGCTTAAGCAGCGATGATCGTCGAGCTTGCTGAGCGACCGCTTGGCGAGTGGTTGCGATCGCTTTGGCGATGCGCACCGCGTGAGGTGGGACCGGATCTTTTATGTCAGATCGGCCCACCGCGGCGACCCGGCTTAGGCTCTCTGCTAGCTCGGTGGTCGTAACCGCGTCGCGTGCGGTCGGCGCCAGCAGCTGGCGCATCGTCTCTTCGTCTTCGGGGGTGGCGACACCGCGGACGAAGTCGCTCCAATCGGTGATATCAAATTTAGCCATGTTGCTCTCCAGCTGACGGGTTCGCACTCCTCATGTTTTCCCGTCGATCAGACCTAGCAAGATCAAGAACCTTGGCGGCAAAAACCTGTCCTTCATATTTATAGGGGTAAATCGAGACCTAAAAAATAGGGGTTGACCAAAAAAAGTCAAATTGGGGTACCTGCGGGCTTGCCGACGAGGACAAATGGTGCCCAATGGGTTGGACTCGGATACGTTTGGCGGAGATCTCTCATTGCCTTGCGCAGTGCTTGGGCACGTTCGGCGCCCGCAGTCAGATGTTGGTAGAAACGACGCATGAAGGCAGCGGTCGAAGCATCGTGAACGTCCCATAGGGTGACGAGGACCGACTGTGCGCCGGCATAAAGCAAGCCACGGGTCAGACCGACTAACTCTTCGCCCCCCAACACCGCGTTGAGTCCGGTGCCGCAGCCGCTCAGTACCACCATCTCGGCGGCGAGCTCGAGCTCGTAGAGGTCGAAGAGACTGAGGCGGTCGGTACCGAGTTGAATGGCGGAGAACATTGGGTTGTCGCGCCGAAACAGGCCGTGGGTCGCAACGTGTAGATAGCGGCACGCGGAGCCGCAGCGCCGCAGGGCTTCCGCGCTGGCTGCTTCCCCTAGCAGTAGGGTCGATCGCGGTAGGCACGTAGCGACCGCCTCGGCTTCTTCGAGAATGTGAGGCGCCCGCTCATCGGCGACTCCCAGGACCAATGAGGTGTCATCGCAGAGCGTTTCCTTGATCGAGCATAAATGAAAAACTTCGGCACTGGGGGCGTAAGAGATAGTGAAGGTGTCGATGAGATAGGCTTCACCATCGTGCAGAGCATGGAAGGGAACGTAGTGCAAGAAGCCGTGGGGCACGACCACCAGATGTTTGCCGCACAGGCGGTCACGGATCGGCGCGATCAAGGCGTCGTAGAGTTCCTCGAGATGCGCGTGCATGGCCTGGTCGACGGCGGTCCGTGTTGCGTCCGGGCGATTGGGCGTCGCGGTCGAGAGCTGGAGCTGCAGAAAGCGGTGGAGCTTGCGAGCTCGGGTGGCGCTGGCCAATGGCACGACCGTCAGCTGGTCATGGTCAACTAGGCAAACGAAAATTTCTCCCCGTGCGATGTAGTACTCGATCAGCGTCGCGCCGGGAGGTAATGAGGAGCGGGTTGTCTCGAGATCGATCACCGCTCCCGATTGCAAGGAGCTAAACTCGCGATCCATCGTCCGTAGCTCACGTAACGAGCGCAGCAAAGCTTCTTCCTTGCGCCGGGTACGGGTTCGAAGCCCTGCGATCGTCTGGGTTGACCGTTCGCGGACTCGCATCTCTTCGGTGTCGATTTGCCGGTAGAGCCAGTTGAGCTCTTCACGTAGCGCCAGGACCCGTTTTCCGAGCTCGGAGGATGCCGGAGAACGAGGTACCAGAGCATGGGCGCGGAATCCCATCAGATCCGCCAAACTACGAGACTTGGCGGCCTCGATGTAGGCGAAAGCCTGTTCGTCGCGGCTCGGGGTTGCTTCCTGGTCCAAGGTCAGGCAGACCAGGCCCTCATAAACAGCGTGTTTGTCTTTGAGGAACGCGATCTTGAGGTCATCACCTTGCAGTTGGCTGCGCAGCTTTTCGAGCCAGTGGTGAGATTTTTGGTAGGCGTCGAGGGCTGCGGTGCGGTCGCCGGTCGCTTCCTCGACCATGCCGAGCACGAGATGAGCGCGGTGTTCGAGCGCCGGCAGGTCGAGGCTTGCGAGCCGGGAGAATGCGTCATTGCAGGCGCCACGAGCGCGGTCGAGCTCACCGAGGGTGAGTAGGAGCTCGGCGAGATGGAGCTCACACATAGCGGCGCGGGGCGCCATGCCGAGCTCGGTGAAAGTCTCGCGTGCGCCGCGGGCGAGGCGAGCGGCGTCCTCTGGCTGATGTTCTCGCGCCAAGACCACAGCCTGATAAAAATCGATCAGCGCTGGCCATAGCTGATTTCGTTCGTTGACAAACATCTCTCTGGCGCGTCGCAGCAGCTTGAGCGGTTCAGGTGATCGGCCTTGGCGGCTCAAGGCGATGGCGCGGAAGGTCAGCGCCTTGGCAGTCTCATAAGGGATCTTGAGCCGGCCGAAAATCGTGAACGCGGTCAAGGCCAAGTTTGCAGCTTCTTCGACCAGATTGAGATCGAGGTAAATTTCGGCTTGATCTAGGTCACAGAGGGCAGTGTGGTAGTCGTCACCTGCTGCCTCACAATCGCGGCGGGCAGCCTGAAAGAGTTGAATTGCCCGGGTGTATTCGCCTCTCAGATAGTGGAGGTAGGCGATGTTGTAGTCGATCTGGAGCAGAATCCGAGTCAGTCCATGGCGAACACAGTAGGCGCGCCCAGCCTTGTAGGCTCGTAAGGCTTCAATGAAGTCGTGCCGATTGATGTGACACACCGCGATGTTGCGTAGGCAGATCGCCACATCTTGTACGCGGTCGAGTCGGCGAAATTCACCACAAGCGAAGCGATAACAGTCGAGGGCCTCTTCCCACCGGTCTTGCCGGCCGAGGATAATGCCGTAGTTGTGTTCGAGATTTGCTAGTCGGCGGTGATCCGCCAGCTCCTCGAACGCACGCTTGGCCGCGCTGTGCCACTCGGCGACCTGGCTGTGTTTACCCAAGAAAGCGAGATTCAACAAAGCACTGGTGCGGGTGATCGCGGCTTCCCTTTGATCCCCGAGTGCCTCGAATCGATCGAGAGCCTGCTGATACAACGTTTGAGCTACCTCGGTTTCACCCAAAGAGTGGGAGACGTTGGCAGCGGTGCGGCCGGCGAGCGCTCGGCTGGCTTCGTCGTCGAGTTCCTCGGCTAACCAGCGGGCGGACTCGGCGAGACTGCGGGCGCGCTCCAGATCGACCCCGAATAATCGGGCGACTTCGGCAGCGAGGTCGACCACCAACTCGACTTGGACCCTCTCGCTCTGCCCACAAAAGAACTGGCGGCGCTGGCGATCATCGTTGAGTGCGGCGATCTGATCGAAGGGCTGGCTGGAATCTGTTCGGCTAGGGGTCATGAGAAGGTGTCACGCGCCAGCTGCTTCTGCAGCAGTTTGAGGCATCTTCCGCGAGTGAATCCGATCGACCCTGTCGCTAGGCCAAGACTGGCGGCGATCTCTTTGTAGGGTTTTGGGGGAAAAGTGAAGAAGAGCAGTCGGACCAGCTCTCGGCAGCGCGGCGATAGTCTCAGGATCGCCTCCCGTACCAGCTGATCTCGTGCCAGCTGCTCGACGAGATCGGGCTGGTCGTCCGCCGGTAGTTCGGGCACCGCGCCGTCGATATGGGCTATCTCGTGGGTTTGTCTCCGACGCCATGCCTGTTTCCAGTGGTAACACTTGTTCCGGGCCAGTGACGTCAACCAGGCCCTGAAAGCGCGGGCCTGGCGCAGTTGGCCGAGGTCGCTGTAAGCGTCTAGCCAGATCGCCTGAAAGATATCGGTAACCTGGTCGTTGGGAACGCCGTAACATCGGACAACGGTGAAAACCATCTGGCTGTACTTGTCGACCAATGCGTTCCAGGCAGCTTCGTTGTTGCTGAGACAAGCACCCACTAGACGATCGTCCGGCCAAGACGCATCCGGCCCCTTCGTCTTGCGTCGGTCCTCGATTCGATCAGTCAACGACAACTGAGAAGCCTCGAAACCCTGCCTGTTGGGATGGGTTGATGCAGGGTGGTTTCATAAGTCTGGCACTCGGATTGATCTCTGTGATCGAATCATAGTCCGAAGTTCCGTACGAATTGTCTAACGAAAACGCAGGTAGGTGAGATGCTTCAGCGCTGAGCGTTTCCACGCCAGAACAGCTCATCGACGTTCCACAACGTAAAGTGATCCAAGGTCGCGGGCTTGAAATTGCCGAGTCCCTTAGCTGCGCCGGTGAGAACGTTGGGGCTCACCATGAAGATCATTGGCAGATTGTCGGCCACCAGCTCTTGGACGCGGTCGTAAAGCTGTTTGCGTTTTGCAGGATCGAGCGTTCCGAATTGCTGCGCCATCAGGCGGTCGACTTCCGATTGCCAGGCCGGTAGTGCGTTTCTTCTGCTGAGCTGCCAGAAGTGATTGGCGCCGTTTGACGTCAGCATTGGGATCGCCGAGTTGGGATCGACGTCGCCGCCGCCCAGACCCAAGATACACGCCTCATAAGTATGGCTTTGTGTGACCCGATGCACCAGAGCTCGGAATTCCATCGGCATGACGTGAACCTGCATACCGAGCTCACTCAAATCGCTCTGGATGATGGTGGCGATCTCGGACCGTTCGCGATTGGAGGAGCTGGTGAGGATCGAGAACTCTATGGGTTGCCCGGTGTCGTCGAGTAAGGCACCGCTCTTGTCCCAGCTGAAACCATCCGAGCTCAGTAACCTGCGGGCATGGTCGAGGTCACGAACGGTAGGTGCCAAGTCGGCATGGGCCCACTCGGCATAGCCGGCAGGGACATGGGTGGCGAGAGGTGTGGCTTTGCCCTGATAAACCAAACGGACGAGACTCTGACGATCGATTGCCAACGAGACCGCGCGGCGGAAGGCCAGCTTACGAAACCATTTCTGTTTGGCGTGGAGAGCTTGATCTGCATCATCTGTGAGATCGTTGAGATTGAAGAATAGAAAGTTGTAATCCGGCCCCTTGCCGAGATCCTGCAAGACGTAATCTCTACGCTCACGGTTCTGGCCAGCTCTATGACGTTCCAGTAGGGCGAAGTTTTTGGCGCCCAGGCGGTCGGTCAGGTGAGCTTCACCAGCCTGAAACCGGATCGTCTGGGCGTCTGCATTGGGGACGAACAGCATCGTGAGCCGCTCGAGATAAGGCAGCCGCCGACCCTCGCTGTCGACCTTCCAATAATGGGGATTACGGACCATCTCCAAACGTTCCCCCGGGACATAACGGTCGAGCCGAAACGGTCCGAGGCCGACAACTTCCTGCGGCGGGGTGTCCAACCCCCACACCTCCGCTAGGCGACCCTCGCCATAGGCAGTAGCGAGGCGGTGGCGCGGCAGGATCGGGACACTGTCGAACAGACGATCTCCCACCGCGTAGGGGGCCTTCAAGTCGAACTCGAGACGATGAGTGTCTAGTTTCTTGACGGTGATCGGCTCGCCATCGACGATCAGCAAAGCGCGTTGCGGTGCCGCGGTCCGTGGGTCGAGGATGGCCTTGAAAGTGAACACCACATCGTCCGCGTCGAGGGGCTGCCCGTCGGAGAACCGGATGCCCCGACGCAACTCCACGATGTAGAACCGACCGTCGGGTGACACGTCCCAGCTCTTGGCGAGCGCCGCCGTCGTCGCCAGGGATTGGCGGTTGATGTGGATCAGGTCCGCCATCAATCGTCGAATAACGGTGATGGAGGGATTGTCGACGGCGAAGATTGGGTTGAAGGTTCTGGGCTCGGCGCGCAAAGCGATCACCAGCGTGCCGCCCGGCGTCCCGGGTTCCTGCTCGACGTGTAGCAGGTCACCTGTGAGCGGCGAGTCTTCCGCCCGTGCCCAGGGTGTGATCAGCGTCAGTGTCAGGAAGAGGCAGAGTATCTGGGAGAGACCGAGCCTCGCGAGCCGCTGGTTGGTTCCGATACGCCGAGACTCCATACGTCGAATGTGTCGCGACCTTGGGTCGATCGTCCTCTGAATTCCGCGCTTGCCGTCGAGAATCCTGTTTACGAACAGAAGGTAGGGAGTCTACAGCAGCATAACGGCTGTCCGAGAATCCGCAAGATCCTCTAGCCTCGCTGTGCTCTCAGGGAGAGTAGCGGTCAGGAATGGTGCTTCAGAGTTGTAAGGAAGACACAGCCAAGGACCGGCGCGTCGTCAAGGTTCGGACTCCGCTGAGTCGAACGTCAGCCGGCTCACCTCGGACTCGAGACGTGACCCGTCGATGAGCTCTGCTTCGACGTACCAGAAAATGTCGTCGTCGCCGCCTGCCCATCGCCAACTTGGTTCCTCGGTGTGATGCTCTGCCAGGGGCACGCCGGCCTGATCGAGCACCCTCACCCGGTAGTGGACGACATCGACCACCGGGGTCCACCTCAGGTCCACGGCACCGCGCGGCAGCAGGGCTCCGTTTGCTGGCGACACAAGCTCGAGGGTCAGCAGAGCGTCCTCCACCCGGAAGACCTGGTTGGCGGTTTCGGGTTCGGTTGGGATGGTTGGTGGCTGTCGATTCGAGAACATCCAGAGACCACCCCCGAGTACCGCGGTCGCCAGTCCAGCCGCGAGCAGACGGAGCCGACCGGTCGACGCGACTCTGCCATCGAGATCACGAACCTGGCCAAGCAAAAGCTCAGAGGGCGCCCAGGCCTGCTCCAGCTCTTCCTGCTCGAAGTGCAGCTCGACGAGGCGCGATCGGCAAGCGTCGCAGTTGGCCAGGTGCCCCTCGACCTCGGCACGCTCCTTGGCGCCCAGCCTATCCGCCAGATAAGCGTTGAGGCGATGTCGGTCGTCGCCCGGGTGAGGTCTTCCTGGAGTCATCGCAAAGCCTCCTCGACCGCGGCGCGCAACGCTTCGCGGCTTTTCCGTAGCGAGGTTTTGACGGACGTCAGTCCGAGTGAGACGACGGCTGCGATGTGGGTCAGCGACAGCCCGTCGTCGTAGCGCAGGCGAAAGATCAGTCGGTCTCTGGCTGGTAGGTTCGAAAGCGCCACCGCGAGGACGCGAGCCTGCTCGGCGCACAGCAGCTCGGTCTCGGGATCCGGTTCGCGGGTCAGCGGCTCGAAAATTCCGGATTCAGTGCCGGAGACGCCCACCGGACCGGCCGGGCGCCGACGGGAGAGTTGACTCAACAACCGCCACTTTTGTCCCTCGTCGAGACGCTCGAACACTTTCTCAAGGGCATCAAAGACTTGCTCCACACCGACCTCGGATCGACCCTCGGCGCGCAATCTCTCGACAATTGCAGCGGGTCCTAATCCGGTCCAGAAATGGAGCTTGAACACCCTCTGCTCGAGCTCGCCGAGACCTTCGATGGACCGGAACAGGCGCCGCCGCCCAGCTTGTGACCAGCCCCAATCGATCGCCGCGTTCTTCACCACCTGGCGCAGCCAAGGGACCAGCTCCCCCTGATCGCCGGTGGCCCGGACCTGCCGCAGACGCTGGAACTTGTTGTGCGCCAGGCGCTCACAGACGAAGACGAAACGATCCATCGCCTCGTCTCGGTCGAAACCCAGGCCGCGAAGCTGGCCGAGCATCCGCTCGGCATAGCGTTCCAGGAAAATCCTCCAGGCCCGCCGCGGCCGGCGGTGAAAAAGCTCCAACAGGCGATCGTCAGAGATCGGCTGCGCGGTCCCGGCACCGCGGCCCGGAGTCAAACGGTCGGGTGTCTCTTTGCTCAGCGGACGCCTTTCTGGTCGACAGCCCGGGACGTCACGGGCGACCCATTTTATCCGACGCGTAGCGGTGGGTGGGCTCACAGTCTGGATCATCTCGTGCATCGCAGCTCGGTCGAGGTCAGGGCTCTGCTATTTGACCTCAACAGACACGGGGTCGGTAACGGTCGCGGAATGTTTCATTCGCCCTGCTGACCAAGTGCCTGGCCCGGCGAGCACGAAGGCGGCCCAATGCCCCGGATGGGCGGTTGGCCCGGATCCCGCCGCCAGTGTCCTCTGAACCGCCGCCAGCGCATCGATCGGCTGACGCCAGCGGAGCTCTGCCTCCAAAGCCACCATGAATGCCGCTGTGGCTTCGTCTTCGACCGGAAACAACGTGCCCAGGACATTGCGTGCCCCGGCTAACAAGAAGCCTTCGACCAGACCGGTCCGGCGCAGCTCGAAATTGGCAAGACGGCTGGCGGGTAAGGCCAGGCCGCTACGGCACGCGCTCAGAGTTACGAGCTCGGCGCGGAGCTCGAGATCGAGCAGCTCCCGCACCGTCAGCTCGCCGTCCGATGCCGTGTCGCCCGCCTTCTCTGGTGGCGCCAGGATCAGCCGCGACAGCATCGGCATCTCGGGTTCAATGCGAGCATGGGCGACGATATGCAAACGGGAAGCGTCAGGAGTCATTAGCCGGAAAACTGCTTCGCTGAGCTCCGAGCCGAAGACCAGACGAGCGTTCGATTCTCGAGCAATCGCCTCAGCCTCCCGTCGTGCTGCCGGCAAGTCCGGCAGGCCGAGATCCCGAAACGACTCCCGGCCTACCACCAAGGCGGGGCCGGCGATCGCGGCCCTGGAATCCAACAAAACGCTCGCTGCCGGCACCACGGCGATCGCCACCTTGTCAATCAATGGGCGCCCAGCTGCGTCGAGCAATGCCGCGAAGGGCACTTCGTGCAGCTCTCCCATCGGCACCACCAGGAGTCGCCCACTACCCTCCAAAGTTGCCGCCTCAGCAATGGGGTCGAGCAACAGTCGCCCGAGCTCACGGGCCGGAGCACGCCAGCCTCGTCCTTTAGCTGCCGCTAGTTGATGCCGCAGGATCTTGATGCGCGGCCGTAGATCAGCAGGTCGGAAGTCGAGCGGAACCACTACGAATCGATCCGTTCGCAAGACTAGGGCGACAGCGATCCGTTGGACCAAAACGTAGACCACAACCGCCGTTTTCGGCGACAGCTGACGTTGGATCTCGGCGACCGTGCCAGCCAAACCACCGTTGGACACGCCACCCCCCGACCGTGCTCGGAATGTTTCCTCTTCGTAGCTTGCATAAGCTTCGCGGAGCTGAGCAAGATTCTCTGGAGACGAGTTTGCGATAGCCAAAGCTGAAGCTTGCAGGGCCAATTCCAGCGCCTGGCCCTCCCGAGACAGCGCAACCGCCGAAGCTGGTGAGCGGCCGAGACGGGCAAGCTGCCGCTGGCGCGCCGGTCGCAAACGTGCTTGCTCGAGCAGGCGAAACGCCTCGGCAGCCCAGAGATTTCGCTCGTCGCCGTCTCCTACCGTAAGGCCCATTCGCTCGGGATTCAACAGGCGGGGCAGCAACTGCTTGAGCACGCCGAGCCCGTGGTCGACGGTCAACCCACCGACCGACCCCAGAGATCGGGTTTCTATCTCCGCCGCCTCCAACAGCGTCGCGAGCGACGATGCCGGACCCGACGTTGCCTCCAGCACCCTGGCACGCAGCAACAAGACACGGCGACGATCGCTCCAATCCGACTGTGGCCCGACCAGGTCCTCGAGCTTCGACAGCAGCTGACGGGCTCTGGGGAGATCGCTCTCCGCCAGCGCGGTTCGGGCCTGTCCCGCGCCAATCCACACCTGAAACGACACATCCTTTACCCGGTCGAGCGCCAGCGCCTGCTCATAGGCGGCAAGGGCCGCGACCGAGTCGCCGAGCCGCCGCTGGGCGTCGCCAAGAACCCCGAATAAGGATCGATTCTCGTGGTCTAGGGGCTGCTGCTCGGCCAGCCAGTCTTCGAGCCGCGCGACCGCCCTCTCGGACCGGCCGCTGCTGTGCTCCACCGCCGCTAGATAACGTTGGATGCGCGGCATGAGAAAATCAAACCCTGTCTCTCGGGACAGCTCGAGAGCTCGCTCCAGGTGGCGATGGGCGCGTCGCGGATTCTCCAATCGATCCCATGCCCAGCCGAGTTGCAAATGTCCCTCTACCTGCTGCGCCTTGTTCCCGACTCGCTCCCAGATCTTCAGAGCCTCTTCCTGAGTCTTGAAGAATGCGACCAGATCATCGGCTCGCATCAAGGCGAAGCTGATGAGATCGAGCACACGGGCCTCGCCGAGAGCATCGCCGCTGCGCCGAAAGACTTCGAGCGCCGGATTGAAATACTCCGACACCGGATCGTCAACCTCGCGCAGGTACCACCAGAGCACATGGCCGATCTCTGACTCGGCCTCGGCTCGCAGTCGGTCATGACCGATATCGGCGGCGAGAGTTCGAGCTCGCTCGAGAGTCACCAGAGCAGGTCGGACATCGGCGCTCTCCTCGATCCGGGCTGAGTAGTCCACTAGCAGCGCTCGCGCCTCGAGCTCGGGTTCGCCGGTCGCCCGCGCCATCGACAGCGCCTGGCTCGAGCTCTGCCGCGCCGCGGCCTGGCGACCGCGGAAGAGGTCGATCTGTACCGACACCATCAGAGCCCGCGCCTGAAGGCTGTTTGCGAAGTCATCGCTCGACAGCGGCACCAACAGCCGCTCTGCTAGCGTGACGTTGCCCAGCTGGATTTCGAGCTCGGCCAGCGCTAGCCTGGGCTCGGACGCACCTGGGGCCAACCAGATGGCGCGCTGTAGCCGTCGTCGAGCGTCGGCCAGCTTGCCCGTTTGGCAGGCAGCCCGCGCCACCGCGAGATCAATTTCCACCTGATGCTGGCGCCCCCATTCCAGGCCCATGATGCCAGTAAGCAACACCAGCGCTAGCGCCACTCTTGCAGCTGTTTGTCGCACGGTCACCAGGTTACCAATCGAAGACCCCGCTGGGTTGCCTGAGCCGAGGATCTTGCGGGGGCTGACCGATTGCCCGCCCGTGTCAGTTGAGGAGAGTCAAGGATCCTGTTCGACAAGACCTCGTCCAGGGGGCGTTGGACAGCCTCTGCAACCGTGATTCCAACTTTGAAGAGGTGAGTCATGCTGAAACGTCGCAATCATCTGCGTTCGGTGGAACGTACCATTTGCCCACCTTCGGTGGGGCGTAGGCCAGTGGCGTTGCTTCTGTCAATCGTCATTGTGACGCTTGCCGGAACCCTGGCCGGAGCCGGCGAAAAGACCCGCGGGGAGGAGGACTCCAATCAGGCCGGGATCCACGGACGCCCTGCCGCGGCAGCAGTGACGGAGCGCAGCGTTCACCTGCTTGATCGGGGAGATCGTGATCACCGAGCTGAGATCAATCGCGGCGGCGGGCCGCCGGGTGCAATGCCTATCAGCTTTCCCGGTGCTGGGCCGACGGCCATGGCGGCGGGTTTTGCCGCCGGCGTCGGGGCCTTCGGGACAATTCCCGGCTCGGGTGCTTTTGCCGGCAATCTGTTCGCACCCGGATCCGTGCCCGGCTACCCGCCCGGAATTCTTACCGGCGGATCGGTCCCTGGCTTCGACGTTACCGGCGTTTACGCTTGGCACTCGCCGTTTTTCAAGACCGGCCCGGTCAGCGCAACGCTCGCCGGATCAACCCGGCGCATCCTGGCCGCGGCCGCCGCCGCGGTGCCGGCCTCAGCGTTGGCCCCGGTCGCGGTCGGTCCTGGCGGTTACGAGGTGGTCACGGTGTCGGGTGGGCTACCCGGCCCGGCCGGTATCGTGGGCAGCCCCGGCAACCTGGCCTCGCCGGTGGCGGTCCTTCCCGGCGGGTTTTCGGCGGTGTTCTGCGGTTTGGCCATCGGTGGCGCCGGGTTCATCGACACCGGCTGGCTCGGAAACGGGGTCGGCGCGGTGATCCCGAGTGGGTCACCGCCGCCAACCCGGCTCGGATTCCCGCCAACGTTCTTCGGTACGACGGGCGGCGGCGGGGTCTTCCCGATCAGCGCCACTGCGTTCATGTCGACTCCCCAGACCCAGATCGCCGGATGCTTCGCGGATGGCGCAACGACGCCGGTGGAGCTGCTGGCCTT
>JAJCXQ010000119.1 GCA_029263355.1 Acidobacteriota bacterium
CGGCATGCCCTGGGCAAGGCACTCGTTGAGCATCGCCAGATCCGCTTCCGGCAAGGCCTGCTCCAACTGCCAAGCCACAAACAGCCGGGCGAGCGCATCACGCCCCCGCGCCGCCCGTTCGAACACCGCCTGTGCCGCGGCTGGATCCGCCGTCGACGCTTGGCTCAGCACCTCCGCCTCCGTCGGCTGCACCAACCCGACCTGCTGGCTCCAGGTCAGCAGCTCACCGTAACTCGCAACCCCCAACTGGCGGTTTTTGCCTCGCGCCGCACCGGTATTCACAAACGCAACCGCCAGGTCGCCAGCCAGCTCCATCTGGGGTCCCCGCGGTTGCAATCGCTTCTTGGCCATTGCGGTAGTGTATCAATGGGTGCCGCCGATCGAAGGATCTCAATTGACCAGAAACCCCCTCAAATAGGCCCTCAAATAGGTGCCCGGCACCGATCGGTCGGTGAGAAGTTGCCTCCTCCCTTATCCAAATAGGGTGGAAGGGAGCGGACAGGAGGTAAAATCGGGCGATGGAACCGGTCATGGCGAGATTTCGAGCGGCGATCGAGCTTCGCGAAGCGATGATTGCCATGCAGCGGCAGCTGTTGATCCGGGAGCATCCGGAGGCTTTGCCCGACGAGATCGACCGCCGGCTCGAGGAGTGGGTGACCCAGCGAGTGGCTCCTCTCAGACAGGTTTCGGAGCCTCACCCGTGAACACCTTCGAAGCGGCCCTCTCAGATGTCGGGCGCAACTTCGACGCTCTCGGCCGCCCCTGGGCCCTCGTGGGAGCCCTGGCGGTCGCTGCCCGAGCTGAAGCCCGGGCGACTCTGGACGTGGATGTCGCTGTCGCAGTGGAAGATCAGGGGCAGGCCTCGGAGGTCGTTGCCAGCCTCAGAGGCATGGGTTACCGATGGCACAGTGATTTCGGAAGCCTCATGACCAGCTTCCTGGTACCCGAGGGGCCCGAGGCAGGCCTGCGCTTGGACGTACTCTTCTCGCTCACCGGAATCGAGGCCGAGGTGGCGAAGCGTGCTGAGAGAATCGAAGTGATCCCAGGCTTGGAGCTTCCGGTAGCTTCTCTGGGCGATCTGATCGCACTCAAGGTCCTCGGCGCTGGCGAACCAGGTCGAGAGCACGATTGGCGAGACCTCAGAGCGCTCGTTGCCCGGTCGAGCCAGGAAGATCTGATTATCGCACATGCTGCGATCGCCTTGATCGGCACGCGGGGTCATGCCTCAGCAAATGAGCTCGAGGCTCGCCTCGCAACGGTTCTCGAAGGCCGCGAAAGTATTTAGCTATCTCAGGAGTGCCAGGCATCGATACCTGGCTGGATGGAGGACTGCCGCCGGACTGACGACCGGGAGTATCTTTGACGACTGACCTGGCCGGATAGAGATTTCCGATCCGTATACAGTACTTATTTTATTCCATTGCCCAGCAGCCTCATTCCATTGTCCAACAACCTCCGTCCCGTACCTGGCGGCGAGAATAGCCACAAGAGCTCCGGCGCTTCCGGCAATGGCCGAAATAAACAACTTTCTCGACTTCTTGGACTGGCTACTGATCAACCAATTCAAATAGCCTGCGGACGCTGCTATAAAACCAAGAATGGTTACTGAAACGATATCCCAATAGTCGCCATCAAAGCCTAGCTTCTCGAGAAGCCAAATCAGTGACAGGCAAAATATATGGGCGGCGCCAATCATCACGCCAAAACTAGCCAGTACGCCCAAGATGGCTAAGGCTGTATTCGCCACCTGTCCGGTGCTTGGCGCCTATTCGCAATTGAGTGCCACTGCCTTGGGAAGTAGCGTTCCCGGCCGGAAGGTATTTCTTGAAGTAAAGCCTCAAATTAGTGGCCTCAAATAAGTGCTCGGCACCGATCGGACGGCTCACCGATCAGTCGGCTTTCTTTCGTCAACGATCAACGCGTCAGAATGCCCGGATTTTACCACAGTTTTGCCTCAATTTTGCCTCAATTGTTTTCTACTCTTTGTAGGTCGGAAATGAATTCATTACAACCGGCAAGTTCTGACGAGTTAATCTTTCATTTTTTGGAGGTGACGAAATGCAGTACAAACCGTCGATCAGTTCGAAGAAGCTTCAACGATGCAAGAAGCTTGCGCTACCGCTTGGGGTAGCCGTTGCCGCGATCTGCGTTCTGGCGGTCGTGGCTTTGCCTGAAGCCTCGCATGGGCTGGAAGAGAAGGCATGTTACGTCTGGACCTGTGGAATTGGACCCTGTTTTTTTGATTCAGTATGTAGCTTGCCGGATGTCGGTTTTAGATCTTTCCAATGGGATTTTGGGGATGGTGCGGGTGCCAGCACCACATCCGATTTTGTCAACCACACGTTTGCGGCGAATTCGACTCACAACGTCAAGCTGACGATCAAGCTCTTCGGCGCACCTGGTGAGTCAGTCACTTGCGCTGTAACCACCGCTCCGCCGGTTGGTCCGGTCACTCACACTTCAGGTAGCTGCGGATAAGGCGCTGACCCTCGAGCAGCTCGTGAGCTGACCTTTTTCAGAGCTTGCGAGCTGTTCGAGCCATGATTTGGATATTTCCGAATAAGTGCCCGGCCCCTCAAATAGGTGCCCGGTACCGATCGGTCGGTGGCAGCCATGTCGCTCATCAGAGTCGTAGGATCATCAGCACCGAAAACCCTTTGAGGATCGAGAGCATCGGCTAGAGATATCACGACAGCTGTTTATCTCGGTCAGCGTGGCGGATCGCTGCCTGTATGTGGAGCGCGCCTCGGTGCGGGTTGGAGTCGAGCCAGGCATCTATAATGATGGTTGCCTTGCCTTCAGCGTAGGCGAGGTAGCCCATGGAGGGCCCTCTTCTGGCCAAACATTTTTCTGGCAGCAGCCGATCTCTCGACCAGGCGCTCTTCACAAGCCGGTGTATCGGGTCCTGGCCAGGAGCGACGAGATGACTGACCGCCTACCCCTGACTCCTCGGCGCCGACTCCACCGAGCGATCGTCGACGGTGATGCCGACGAGGTTGAACGCCATCTCGCCGAGGGACTCGACGGCTTTACCGCGGACTTCTATCAGACTCCGCTCGAGGTCGCCGTTTCCGAAGGTCAGTGCAACGGGCGCCGTCGGGTGACCCGGGTCCTGCTCGACGCCGGGATTGACCCTCGGGAAACCTACGACTCGATCCTGCCCCTGGCCACCAGGACTGGCGACATCGAGCTGGTAGAGCTGCTGCTCATGGCCGGCGCCGAAGACACCCCGTCCGAATCCGGCGACCACGCCCTCGAGATCGCGACCGCCGCCGGTAACGGTCCGATGGTGGATTTGCTGCTAGAGGCCTCCGACTCTCCCCCGGTTGACACTGCACTCTGGTCGGCGGCCGAGATGGGGCACGAGGACATCTTCAGCAAGCTCGAAGCCCTGGTCGAAGACAGCGAGGAGCTCGACAAGGCTCGGCAACGGCTGCGGAGAGCCGTTCGGGTGGCCGAGGCCATGGACCAGCAAACCGACGCCCGGGGAATTCACGACGCGATCCAAGCCGGTAATGTGGCGGATCTTCAACGTCGACTGGCGCAGGGCGGGTCGGCCGACGCTCTGGTTCTCGGAGAATTCCGCCAGCCTCTTTCTGCCCTCAGTCATGCCGCTGCCGAGGGCGACCTTCGACTCGTTGGCATCCTGCTCGGCGCCGGCGCGTCGGTGGACGGCTCCGCCGACGCCGAAGGTCGATTCGAAGCCCGCACTCCCCTCGTGACCGCCATCCGCGATGGGGCCCTGCAGATCGCCCGGCGGCTGATCGCCGACGGTGCCGACGTCGGGATCGCCAGCAATTCAGGAGCCGAAGGCGAAGTCACCCCCCTCCTCGAGCTACTCATCCGCGGTATCGGCGGGCCTGACCTGGTCGACCCGAGGGCGGTGCTCGCCTTGGTCAACGATCTCGTTCAGGCCGGGGTCGATCTCGAGGCCGCTGATCACCAGGGCCAGACGGCCGTCTTCTGGGCCGCCAAGCGCCCCGCACCCAAGGTCCTCAAAACCCTTCTCGGTCTCGGCGCCAGGGCAGGCCCGATCGATCACGATGGCCATAATCCCGCGAGCCATGTACTTCTGCGCAGCCAGATCACCGACGATCCCAAGCAAAGAGCCGAGCTCCGCGGCGTGCTCGAGCTTCTCGGTGGCCAGCCCACCCATCGGCACGAGATCTTGCTGATGGCTGCCGCCTTTATGGGCGACGAGAAGCGCTGTCGGCGTTACCTCAGCCAGGGCGCGGACCCTGATCATCAGCTCGAAGGTTGGAGCGCCACCGACTATGCTCGTGCCGGCCGACATCTCGAGCTCGTCGACTTCCTGGCCAGCATTCAGCAGACTCAGAGGCGGCGCTAGCGGGCTATAGATGTAGTGACAGCCACCTCTAAAAGCAGGGACGGTTTCGCCGCCGAGAAGGGTACTGCGTCCCAGCTGCGTCAGCCCTCGAGACGATTATCAAGCAAGTCTAGGTTGTAGGCCGGCGTCGCGCCTCAGAGAGGCCCCCTCAAATAAGTGTCCGGCACCGATCGGTCGGGTAGGTCTCCACCACCGATCGGTCGGGTTACCGAGGGCAGAGCGTGCTCAAGCCAAGAAATGGAGGGACTCGACTTGGGAGCGCTCCAGGCCCTCGAGGATGAGCTCTGTGCGGCCTTCTTCCGATTGGAGGCCAAAGAACGGAACAAAAAGCCCCAGTTTCCGAAAGAAGGGCGGCCAACTCCTGCGCTGACGGGCCTCCGTGCCTGGATGCCCGCTCTCGAAGAGTTGGGTGACGCTCGAACCACCGGTCTCCTCATAGGCAAATGCCACGGTTGGCACGTCGAGATGAGCCGAGATCCGTTGAGCGAGGCTTGCCAGTTGCCGTGGGCCTCGCGGTAAGGACAACGTCAGCAGGAGCGACCACTGGTGGTCTCGAAGCTGGAGCAAGAAGTATTCACTCCCGGCCTCAGCAAGTATTTGATCCGCCGCGTCGGGTACCCACCGCGTCAGTTCAAGGAACTCCATCAGGCGGGGGACAATATCCCCAGCGGTCGCTTTGAAAGCGAGAACGGACCACTCGGGGTGGGTCTCAAACATCCGACCGACAAAATACTCGACGCCGTTCTTCGGTGCTCCCAAGGGCAGATCCTTTTGAGCGGGAATACATCTCAGACCACGCTCGGGGAAGCCGAATAGCACCGGTTCCTCGTGCGGCTCGACCTCTTCTTGGTCTGCGAGCCCGCCGGCCAAAGCGTATGAAACAGGTTGCCCGGGTGAAGAACCCCCTAGGCTCTCAAAAATGCTCTTCAGGTCTTCGAGGCGTTGGTCGAGGGCTGGATCTTCGCCTCCTTCCATCCACTGTGCCGACGCTACCAGATCCAAGAGGGCGGCTTGATTCAGCAGAGGCTGGCCCCATTGAGTGATGGACCATTGCTGAATCTGGTCGATGACTCCGTGGCGTCCAGCGAATACGGCACTCTGTATCGCATCGGCCGCCACCTTCGCCGACACGCCTGTAGCAAGAATCCTTGCAACGACCTCGGTATTCCCGGTAGCAGCCGAGTCCAGAAGCTCATCTTCTATTGTAGTCTTCTTCGGCATCGTCTTTTTTGACATTTCTGTAGTCTCCAGGCTAGCGCGGCGGGTGGACGCCCGGTCTGGGACAGAACGTCAAGTAGCACGCGGGACGGACGTGCTGGGAAGGTAGCAGCCTCGACTTCAAGGGCGTTCCAAAATCCACTCCGCCAAAGGAGCGAAGACACCTTCCGGGAAGCGTTCGAGGTAACGACGGTAGTCCGGCGGTGCATCCGCCTGGCGAGCCGCTGACCAGTAGGCGAGCTCGATTGGGCTGGAGACATCCAAGGTGTTGCGATGGGTGGGTTGTTTTTTGCGCGCCGACTCCGGGACGTCGAACATCAGATCGCCGCGGCCGAAGTTGCCCTCGATGAGGGTGCCCCATTTGGGCTCGGCGGGGGCAGGGCCGAGGGCGGCGGTTTTGTAACGGGCGATGGCCTCGTTCTGCTGGCTGATCACTCCGCTTTGGACGAAGTTGGCGAGCTCGCGGCCGAGGATGAAGCCGTCGTTATCGTGATCCGCCTCACCGGCAAGGGCGCGCGCCACCATACGACGAAACAAGCTGTCGTCCGGGACACGCTCGGATTCGTCACCCGCGGTGAGAAACATGCGGACGGGACGCGACACCAGCTCGGTCAACGACGATTCGCCCAAGGCAGGGGGGACACAGAGCGGTGGTGCGCAAGATTTTGTCGCCTCGAAGACGGTGCCGGCGAAACACGAATCGAACATGAAAAGGATGTCGTTGGCGTCGCTGCGGATGGCGTACTCGCGGAATCGCTCCATGCCGAAGAGGTCTTGCAGATGGGTGCGGTCGTGTTGGGGATCACGGGCATCCACTGGCACCAGATAGCCGAGCTTGACGCCGTGGCGGGTGATCTCAGTGTGGCCATGGCCAGCATAATAGAAGACCAGACGGTGGCTTGCGGTGGCGCCGTAGCGCAGGAAGAATTGGTTGAGGGTGGCTTCCAGCTCGCTGCCGGTGGGATCTTCCAACATCTCGACTTGGAAACCGTGGGACTCGAGGATCCGTCGGACTTCCTCGATGTCCACCCCCGGTTGATAGAGGGTTGGCCAGCCCTGGCTTCGACCGTAGTCGCTGGCGCCGACGAGGAGCGCAAAACTGCCGGTGTAGGGTTCCAACTTGGGGTGATCGGCAAGCCAAGATTCGAGCTCCGCCAGCTCGCCTGCGGAAGCTTCTCCCGAGCCGTTGGCGAGCTCGAGATAACGCTCGACCCGATCCCGATCCCGGCACCGCGAGTAGGCCCGTGCCAGAACCAGATGGGGCTGATAGGGGACTGGCAGTGGGTCACCCGAACGCGACAGGGTAGCTTCGGAGGACGTTGTACCCGCCGGACGGTTGGTCGCGTCGCCGAGAGCCCGCTCGGCGTTCTCGATCAGGTTCGAGACTTCCTGATCGCGGCACTCCCCGAGCTCGGTCTGTGCCCGCGCTGCAAGGTAGTCTTCGATGGCCTGCTCACGGATCTTGCGGGCACGCTGTTGTTGTTGGAGGTGCGCCAGCTTCTCTTCGAGCGCGGCCCGCTCTTCAGGTGATGTCAAAGTGGGTTTCACGGCGGCGAGTGCGCTTTCGGCGGTCGTGGCGTGGGATGCCGATTGCCGTGCTGCGTCCTGTCGTCGAGCGGTCAGCTCTTGTTTCAGCGCTTGCCAACCCGGCTCATCGTGCGCCTCGGCGATGGTGAGGTAGTAGGCGGCCAGCGCGAGCTGATCACATTGAAGATGCGCTCGTGACAGCAGCAGAGCGGGAGCTTGCAGAGACGTCTCCGCTCCGTTCTCCAGTAACTCGATCGCCTGGGGTCGACACTGGCCGCTGGCCATCAAGGTTTTTGCCAGCTCGAGGTCCAACTTTTGTTGGGCGGCCCGCTGCTCGTCGGCGATGCGGTTTTGTTCGACGATCGTCTCGAGCTCGCGTCGACGGATCTCTTGGGCCATCTCAGCGATACCGTCCCGCGCTTGGTCGAGCAGGCTCAACGCCCGGCCGAGCTCGGAGGCTGCCGCCAGCAGCGAGGCATCTTCCAGGTCGGCGGTGGTTTTCTCGAGTGAGGCGGTGATCGCGCTATAAGCGGGGATGGCGTCGGGCAGATTCGAGCTCGCGACGAGGGGTGATTCTTGCAGCTGCTCGGCGGTCTCATAGTCTGCTGCTGCACTGCGATAAAGCTGTCCCACTTGTTGAAAGATCTGGCGGCGGATCGCAACCTTCGACGCGACCAGCTTCTTGTAATATTTCTTGCTTCGCCTGGCTTTGATGGCGCCTTGAGCCTCGGAGGTCTCGAGCGCTTTCAACGCTTCGGCATAGTGGCCGAGTTGATAGAGGGCAAGCCCTTGATAGTAATGGGGCAGATAAGGCGCTTGCCACATCCCATACTCACGGACGGTCTGCCCCTCTTGCGGCTCTTCCTGGGCTGCCGCGGTGAAGAAAACCAACGCTTCACGCCAGTAGCCGGATTCGAAGGACCGCAGACCGGCGCGGTAGAGATCCGCGTCAGCGGTCTGGCCCAGAGTCGGCAAGGCCCAGGCCAATACGACGATGGCCAGGCCCGCGATCCGCGTTGGGTTGTCGAGTTGGTACGACATGGCCTAGTTCAGGCGGTAGACGGTGGACAAGCTGAAGATATTGGCGCGGTCCGACAGGTCGAAGGCCAAGTCGAGCTGGAGTCGGGAGAAGACGATGCCGAATCCTCCCGTCCAGTGGATCTCATCCTCACCGGCTGGGAACCGGTAGCCGAACCGGTCCTCGGGTTGAAGGGAGTCTACGGGTTGGTCGCCAAAGTCGTAGGTCAGCTGATGATCCGGGTCGTGCCAGGCGCCCAGTCGAAAAGCGAGGGCGATGGGACGATCGATCAGGAGCTCGGCTCCGAGGTGGATCTCGATGCCGTCGTCGATGCCGAAGTTGGTCAAGAACGGGGAGACGCAGGGAATCTCGCCGCCAGCAGGGTAGGGCGTCCCGTCGCGGTTGAAGTCGCCGCAGGTCGCGAAGGAGACATCCCTGCCATCAGCCTCTTCGCCGCGCAGCGCGGTAGCGATGAGGTTGGCTTCCGGCTCCAGGCTCGAATAGGACACATGATCCACCTCGAACGAAATCGTCAACGCATTACGCGGCACCAACTTGGGTCGGAACATGAATCCGACACTGAGCACATCGGGCACCTCGAAAGGTGCGGTGCCGGTGAGTCCGCGAACGACTCCTGG
>JAJCXQ010000120.1 GCA_029263355.1 Acidobacteriota bacterium
TTCACAGCTTCTTTGTGCCGGCTTTCCGCGTCAAGCAGGATGTCGTGCCCGGGCGTTATACCACCGTCTGGTTCGAAGCCAACAAGGTTGGGACTTATCACCTGTTCTGCACCGAGTACTGTGGTTCTCACCATGCCCAAATGAAAGGTTCGGTGACGGTAATGGAGCCGGACGACTATCAAGCATGGCTCGCTGGAGGTGGTCCGGTGGCAGCGCCTCAGGAGCTTGGCGAAGCGCTGTTCACTCAACATATTTGTAACACCTGCCATTTTGAAGACGGCACGGGCCGCGGGCCTTCATTGGTGGGTGTTTATGGCTCGGAGGTACGTGGCGCGGACGGTTCGGTCCGGGTGGTGGATGACAACTACCTTCGGGAATCGATTCTCCGGCCCTCGGCACATGTCAACGAGGGTTATTCGCAGATCATGCCGACTTACCAGGGGCAGCTCAGTGAAGTCAGCCTGCTGCAACTGATCGCGTACATCAAATCGATATCAGACTCTCCTAGTGACGAGTCGCCGGCACCAGCAGCTGTTGCCGCAAGCGGTGAATAGGGATCGACCTCGCATGAGTACCCAGGACTTCGCCTTCACACCGTATCCGGATCTGCCGAAGAGCCACTACTTGAATGTGGCTTATGGCCTCAAATCGTGGCTCTTTACGACAGATCACAAGCGGATTGGCATCCTCTATCTGTTGTCGATCACGTTCTTCTTCGCGCTCGGTGGTTTGTACGCCACTGCGATTCGCCTCGAGTTGTTGACCCCCGCGGGAGACATGGTCCAGCCGGATACCTACAATCGGCTGTTCACCATGCACGGCATCCTGATGATCTTTTTCTTCCTGGTGCCGTCGATCCCGGCAGTACTAGGGAACTTTCTGTTGCCGCTCATGATCGGGGCCAAGGACGTCGCTTTTCCGAGGCTCAATTTGGCGAGCTGGTACATGTACATCATCGGCGCCACCTTCACCCTGTATGCGTTGTTCATGGGTGGAGTAGACACCGGCTGGACGTTCTACACGCCGTTCTCTTCGACCTACTCGAATAGTTATGTCGCAGCGGTCGCGGTGGGTATCTTCATCAACGGTTTCTCGTCGATTTTCACCGGCATCAATTTCATGGTGACGATCCACCGCATGCGAGCCCCAGGCCTGACCTGGTTCCGCCTGCCGCTGTTCGTGTGGTCACACTACGCGACCAGCTTGATCATGGTGCTAGGAACACCGGTGCTGGCGATCACCATCGTGCTGCTGGCCATGGAGCGGGTATTCAAGCTCGGTTTTTTCGACCCGGCTTTGGGTGGAGATCCCGTGCTCTTCCAGCACTTGTTTTGGTTCTACTCACATCCAGCGGTCTACATCATGATTTTGCCGTCGATGGGTGTGATTTCTGAGATTATCGCGGCCTTCTCTCGCAAGCGGATTTTCGGTTACAAATTCGTCGCCTTAGCTTCGATGGGGATCGCGGTCATCGGCTTCATCGTCTGGGGGCATCATCTTTTCGTTTCCAGTCAGTCGTTGTACGCCGGATTGATATTTTCGATTCTCACCATGTTGGTGGCGGTACCCTCGGCGGTTAAAGTCTTCAACTGGACGGCAACCCTCTACAAGGGCTCGATCGAGTACTCGACGCCGATGTTCTATGCCTTGGGCTTCCTTGGCTTGTTCGCGATCGGCGGTTTGACAGGAGTCATGCTGGCGACGATCGGAATCGATGTCCACGTTCACGATACGTATTTTGTCGTCGCTCACTTCCACTACATCATGGTCGGTGGCGCATTGATGGGTTATCTCGGAGGCCTCCATTACTGGTGGCCGAAAATCACCGGCCGTATGTATCCTGGCTTCTGGTCTCATTTGTCGGCGTTGATCATCTTCCTGGGATTCAACCTGACGTTCTTCCCGCAGTTTGTGCTCGGCTATCTCGGGATGCCACGGCGGTACCATTCCTACCCGGAAGAGTTCCAAGTCCTGCACATTCTTTCGACCGCGGGAGCGTCGATCCTGGCGGTCGGTTACATCATTCCATTGGTCTACTTCATCTGGTCGTTGAAGTATGGTGAAGTTGCGGGCGACAATCCATGGGATGCGGTTGGCCTCGAGTGGCAAACAACCTCGCCGCCGTCGCTGCACAATTTTGACGAGATTCCGGTGGTCGACTTCGAACCGTACGACTATGTCGAACACGAGCCCGTGGATCGACCTTACCGGTACTCCCGGTCAGAAGCATGAGGAAGGAATCGTAGTGTCAGATTCTCACGCCGCAGCGACCCATCCTCCAGGGCTCGCTCACCACTTCGAGAGCTACGAGCAACAGAAAGAAAGCTCGTTCCTGGGGATGTGGCTGTTCCTGGTTCAGGAAGTCATGTTCTTCGGCGGGCTATTCTGTTGTTATGTGATCTACCGTTCGCTCTACGGCGAGGCTTTTGCCGCTGCTAGCCGCGAGCTCAACGTGTTCATTGGTGCTCTCAATACCACCGTGTTGTTGTTCTCCAGTTTCACGATGGTTGTGGCGGTTAATGCCGCGAAACAAGGTAACCGAAAGTGGATCGTCTACGGGTTGCTGCTGACCATGTTGTTTGGCGGTATCTTCCTGGGTGTCAAGTACTTCGAGTACAGCTCCAAGTGGGAGCACCATCTGGTTCCCGGGCCGCACTTCGAATGGCATGGTGAAGATGTTGGGCGCCCGGTCGAGATCTTCTTTTGCCTCTACTTTGCCATGACCGGAATGCACGCGCTGCATATGGTCGTCGGCATCGGCATCATGCTTTGGATGTTGCGGCCGGCATGGCGCGGCAAGTGGACGCCGGAGAATCACAACTTCGTCGAAGGATTTGGCCTCTATTGGCATTTCGTCGACATCGTGTGGATTTTTCTGTTCCCGTTCCTCTACCTGATCGGATTGGCCACCTAGACTGTTTGCCTACCCAAGCTGTTTGCCTACCAAGACCCGAGAGTTGAGATCATGTCCGAGCAACACGCATCCGAGCACGAACACGGCCTGAAGTTTTATTGGCTGGTACTTTTCGCCCTTCTGGTCCTCACCTGGGTGACCTACGGCGCCGCCCTAATTGACTTCGGTCATCCCTGGAGTGACTTGGTGGCCCTGGCGATCGCTGTCACCAAAGCTACGCTGGTGGTGTCGTTCTTCATGCACGTCAAGGGTGCAACCTCGATGATCAAAATGTCGGCGGTCGGCGGCTTCTTCTGGTTGATCATCCTTTTCGCCTTCGTGCTTGCCGACGTTTTGACCCGGCCTGGGATGCGCGAATTCTTCTGAGATTGCAGCCTGGCGGCAAGGTGACTTCAGGCGTCTTGGATAGGGGGACAGCTAGGGCTCCCGATATGCTCTCCGCGAACTCGGCACCGACAGAGTCGAGCAAGGCGCTGGCGGCTTCGATAGCACGCTCGGCTTTCTCGAGGAGGTTGCGAGTCCCGTCTTTCACGCCGCCCTGGTTTCACGCCGCCCTGGCATGCTCACGCACGCTGCAAAGAAAAGGACTATCCCGGTGCCGCCAAGCTGAAGACGACACGAAGACCCGGCTCAGACTGACGTCATAGTCGAGAGAAAGCCTCGAGGCCAGATGTCCGGTACGCTCGATCTCTCGACCGTAGTCTGCTACCTCGTCGAGCACAACGAGAATGTCGACATCAGATTCGGGAGTGGCTTCGCCGCGGGCATAGGAGCCGAAGAGATAGACGTCCTCGAGACGCTCGCCGTAGAGATCTTCGAGCCCCAGACGGAGCTTGCTGAGCAATTCTCTTATTTCGGTTTTCAGGCATATCTTTGGTGGCCTCACCTTCACGCGCAACGCTGCATTCATGAAAGTACCCTGAACACTTTACCATCATCAAACAAGGCGCAAAATGCCCCTCCCGATGACTCGGGAGGGGCCAGAACAATCATGACAAGAAGCTAGGAGCAGCTCTCGCTATGCGGTTGCGGTTTCAGGCGCCTCGCTGACGTTCGACTCAAGAGCCACGACAGCCTCGGTACCGGAGACCTCCGACACCTCGCTGACGTTCGACTCAGAAGCCACAGCAGCTTCGGTCCCGGATACCTCCGACACCTCCGCAGCCGCAGCTTCCTCTTCTTCCTCAGCGCCTTTACCGAGTCGGCGGACGGTAGGACGGATGCGCTCAGCGAGATCGATCTCGCCGACGATGCGAAAGTAGGCTTCCAGCATGCCGGCGATACGCCGATACTGGCTATCGAATGTTTCCATCGCCTGGTCCTTACGGACTTTGCCAGTCTCCGCTAGCTTTCGGTGATCGACAGTCAGCTGCACGGCTTGCTGCAGCTGACGGACGTCCACTTCGAGCTCCACCGCCAGGGCTTCGCGATCCAACGGCGAGCTCACCCAATACTTGGGAACAAGCTCGATGTCGGTATTCCGGATGCGATCTAGAACGATCTCACCCAGACGCAGCGTACCGAGTGCATCACGGTCCCGAGTCACGTTGAAGTCCAACGCCAGCGCTTCCACACTCTCGTCACCCAGAAGGCCTCGGCACGTCGAGCGTAAGCTCAGCACCTTCTCCTTCACCCGCGATGACAGCGATGTTGCACTGGCCTCAGCCTCGTCCAACTTTGCTACCGCTTGAAAGTACTCCTGGTCTGCCTCGACCAGCGCGTCACCGTAGCCGTTCAGCTTGCGGCCGAGCAGCTCCATCGGCAACTCCAGGTCGGGCAGCGTCTCCTCTGCCCCCAAAACCGGAGCCAGGTACTCTCTCAGAGAGCGCCCGATCACCGGTCCCTGCACCCTCGCCGCGCCAACGACGAAGTCGCAAAGTCCTTTCCTCCTCATGACCATACGTTTCAGTTTCTTACCCATTACAAACCTCCAAGTCGCAAGATTTTGGCAATCCTCGCAGCCCTCCGTCCTGCGGTACCCTGCGCGCCGAGCACTGCATAGGGAGATGTAAGTCTCGCCAGCGACAGTTCTATTATAGCGCATAAATTCTGTTGTAGATGCATTTTTCTTGCTGAAGTGGCGAGTAGCAGAGTTGTGTTTATCAGTAAACCACTGATAACAAAGCGATCAGCGATTTCGGACTCACCGCAGAAAAACTCCCCGAAACGCTCGAACAGGCCACATTTGCGCTTGCAAAATCGCTCCGGCGAGCCCCGTCGAACCACATTTGCGCTTGCAAATTCGCCCTGGCGAACCTCGTCGAACCACATTTGCGCTTGCAAATTCGCTCCGGCGAGCCTCGCCCAACCACATTTGCGCTTGCAAATTCGCCCCGACGAGCCTCGTCGAACCGCATTTGCGCTTGCAAATTCGCCCCGACGAGCCTCGTCGAGACAATTTCCGCTTGCACATTCGATCTGAAGATCCGTGCCGAAGTGGTCAGCAGTCCCAGGCCAGCTGGGCCTGGCAACGCCAACCTGTGGTGGTCAGCCGACTTGACTCACCGCAACGAGTCAGGAGAATTCTCGTCGGATACTGTCGGCCAACTCAGGGCCTGTGATCCAGCAGACCTCGGTCTGACCCAGTGATTCTTGGTGGGAGAGGCCGTTGTTGACGACGAAGAACTTTGCCGGTTCGTAGGCTTCGATGAAGCTGCGGGACGCACGGGGCAAGGTTGGGCGTCGGAGACGGCCCGCTTTGACTTCGACGCCGACGATGAGGTCGCCGCGGACGACAACAAAATCGACCTCCGCCTGAGACGTGCTACGCCAATGGTGGAGCGTCGCGCCTGGTGGCAGAGCCTTCCACAATTCGGTGAAGATCCAATTCTCGAACA
>JAJCXQ010000121.1 GCA_029263355.1 Acidobacteriota bacterium
ACGCGGCGTTGCTGGATCAGGCTTGCGCCCATTGTCCAATATTCCCCACTGCTGCCTCCCGTAGGAGTCTGGACCGTGTCTCAGTTCCAGTGTGGCCGATCACCCTCTCAGGCCGGCTACTGATCGTCGCCTTGGTGAGCCATTACCTCACCAACTAGCTAATCAGACGCGGATCCCTCTGGAAGCGATAGCTTTCAAGAAGAGGCCATCTTTGCCAACAACGCTTTCGCGAAGCTGGCATATGCGGTATTAGCTCAAGTTTCCCTGAGTTGTTCCCCACTTCCAGGCAGGTTATCCACGTGTTACTCACCCGTTCGCCGCTCTACTAGTGACCGAAGTCACGTTCGCGCTCGACTTGCATGTGTTAGGCACGCCGCCAGCGTTCATTCTGAGCCAGGATCAAACTCTCCAGTTTAAACCTGAGCTGCTATCAGTCCGAAGACTAATAACAGTTATTTACTGCGTTTTTCGTACTGCTGTACGTCGCAAGAATTGATGCAATCTCCGAGGAGATAACGCACCAACTCTAGAATTGTCGTTGGCATTCTCTCTATTCAGTTTTCAAAGAACCGACTCCGAACCCCCTGCGGGGCAGACCGCTAACTATACAACCCGCTTAAGCCCTTGTCAACAACTTTTTAAACTCGATTGACGTCGAGCTTGTTGTCGACTCACTTGACCGCTATTCACCCCGGCAGCGCTTCCGCTGCTAGAGCACAGCTAATCTTGCTTGGTGGGTTACGGACGGATTGGAAGGATCGTGGTCTCAAATTCTGTCTCCCTCGGCGTTTCCGCCGGGGGAGAGCGGATAATAGGGGGGTGCGAATCGAGTGTCAAGACTTTTGTCGGAAAATTCTCGAAGATGTCATTCGTGACCCTGACAGTGGATATTCAAGGACCCGAGACTCGACCCACGTAGCCGCCACGCCACTGGATCCGGCGACCTTCCACCGCCCACTCCTGAGTCAGCAGGCGGTGCAGCGCTTCAGGATAGGCGCGGTGCTCTTGATCCAGGATACGGGCGGCGAGAGAGCTCTCCGTATCATCGTCTTCGATGGCTACTGCTTTCTGCACTACCACCGGCCCGCTATCGAGCCCTTCGTCAACCAGGTGGACGGTACAGCCGGAGACGCGCACGCCGTGCTGCAGCGCCTGACGCTGCGCCTCCAGGCCCGGGAACGAAGGGAGCAGGCTGGGATGGATGTTCAGGATGCGGCGCGGGAAGGCAGCTACGAAGCTCGGCGACAACAAACGCATGTAGCCTGCCAGGCAGACCCATTCAACGCTGTGTTGGCGCAACACCTCGAGCACCCGCTGGTCGTGCTGCTGACTGGTAGATCTTTGCCGCGGGATGGTGATCGCCGGGATACCGAGCTCGACAGCTTTGGCCAGGCCGGCAGCCTTAGACTTGTTGGAGACCACCACGACGACGCGCGCCGGGATCTCGCCACGCTCCATCGCGGCGTGCAACGAGAGGAAGTTGCTGCCGCGGCCGGACAGCAGGACCGCCACCCGGGCCAGAGCTTCACCGACCATTTACGCTGTGCTCGCCGGAAGACGCTGAGCCTTCGTCAGAAGACGCTGAGCCTTCGCCAGAAGACACCATGCCGAGGTCGTAGACAACTCCGCCATCGCCAGTTTGAATCGTACCGATCGGTGACGCAGACTGCTTCTGCTGTTGCAAAATCTCGAGAATTTCGCCGACACCGGCCGGGTCCACCACCAACACCATGCCGACCCCCATGTTGAAGACCCGGAACATTTCTTCGGTCGCCACCTCGCCGTGTTTTTGCAGGACATGAAACAAGTCCGGTATCCGCCAGCTCCCGACCCGGATTTCCGCCTGGGTCTTCGCGGGCAGGACCCGAGGTAGATTATCGGTGAGGCCGCCGCCGGTGATGTGCGCCAAAGCGTGGAGTGCCGGGTGCCCGAGCAGCGGGCGCAGCGCGGAAAGATAGGACCGGTGGGGTTCGAGTAGAATTTTCCCCAACGTGCGACGATCGTCATCAACCCCCGGAACCTTGTCGTTGACGCAGAGCTCGAGCCGTTCGAAGAAGACATGACGCGCCAGCGAATAGCCATTGGTGTGCAGCCCGGAGGACGATAGCGCCAGCAACAGATCGCCGGGGCGCACCCGCGAGCCGTCGAGCAATGCCGCACGATCGACCATGCCGACGATGAAACCTACCAACTCGTAGTCACCTGGCTGGTAGAAGCCCGGCATCTCGGCAGTCTCACCGCCTAACAAGGCGCAACCGTTTTCGCGACAGCCATCGGCGAGTCCTTTCACCAACGCGGCGAAGGCATCCGGCTCGAGGGTTCCGGTTCCCACATAATCGAGAAAAAAGAGCGGTGTCGCGCCTTGTACCAAGATGTCATTGACACAGTGGTTGACCAGGTCGCGTCCGACGGTCGAATAGTCGCCCGCCATTTTCGCCACCATCAGCTTGGTGCCGACGCCATCGGCCGAAGAGACCAACACCGGCTCCTTCAGACCTGCGAGGTCCGGTCGAAAAAGCCCGCCAAAGGACCCTACTCCGCCAAGAACCCCTGGGGTTTTTGTCGAGCGGACTAGTTTTTTGATCCGGCCCAATGCCGCATCCTGGGCGTCGATATCCACACCGGCGCGGCGATAGGCATCCTGCGAATCGGTCACTTCGTGCTCCTCGATAGGTCTTGCTGCGAACAGGTCTTGGGACGAACAGGTCTTGGGACGAACAGGTCCCGCGGCGAACTGGTCACGGGCCGAAGGCCTGCTAGGCTGAATTCTCGGTGCGGATCGGGAAGAGTTTGCCCTGTTTGGGATCGATGTTGGAGATCGGAACCCGGTAATCACCCGTCCAGCAGGCGTTGCAATAGCTGTCATCGGGGCCGCTGACGCATCCCAATAAACCTTCCAGGCTGAGGTAAGCCAGGCTGTCGGCATCAACATAGCCACGAATCTCCTCGAGATCGTAACGTGCGGCGATCAGGTCATCGCGCCGCGGCGTGTCGATACCATAGTGACAGGGCCAACGGGTTGGCGGCGAGCTGATTCGGAGATGCACCTCGGTGGCCCCAGCCTCTCGCACCATGCGAACAATCTTGCGCGATGTGGTGCCACGCACGATCGAGTCATCAACCAGGACGACCCGTCGACCCTCGATCAGGCGGCGCACTGGGTTGAGCTTGACGCGGACCCCAAAGTCCCGGATCGACTGCTCTGGCTGGATGAAGGTGCGTCCAACATAATGATTACGGATTATGCCGTGCTCAAAGGGCACACCCGAGCCACGGCTGAAGCCGATGGCCGGAAACAGACCACTGTCGGGCACTGGCACCACCACGTCGGCAGATACCGGGCTTTCCGTCGCCAGGCGCTCGCCCATCGCTGTACGGACCTCCGACACTGCGTCGCCGAACACTTCGCTGTCTGGACGGGCAAAGTAGACGTGTTCAAAAACGCAACGGCTTGGAACCTGGGCCTTGGGCAGACTGTAGCGCTCGACCTCTCGACCGCGGACCGCCACCACCTCTCCGGGCTCGAGCTCTCCCAGGTTCGTAGCTCCCAGCAGATCAAAAGCGCAGCTCTCGGACGAGAAACAGCGCGCCCCTTGACACTCGCCCATGACCAATGGCCGGAAGCCATGGGGGTCACGGGCGGCGATCAGCCCCTGGTCGGTCAACAGCAGCAACGAATAAGCGCCGCGCACTTCCTGCAACGCCAACAGGAGCGAGTCGACGACGTCGGGCCGCGGATTCATCGCCATCAAGTGGAGAATGACCTCGGTGTCGCTGGTGGTCTGGAAGATCGACCCCCGGCGCTCCAGCCTCTCACGCACTTCGGCGCCGTTGGAGAGGTGGCCATTGTGCACGATGGCGATCGGCCCCATAGCGGTTTTGACGACAATCGGCTGCGCGTTGGACAACACGCTGGTGCCGGTGGTGGAATAGCGGGTATGTCCCAGCGCCCGCTGACCGCTCAGCCGCTTCAGAACCGGCGGCCGGAAGACATCAGCCACGTGACCCATACCGCGCTCGACACACATCCGCGCGCCGTCCCAGGCCACCAGACCGGCACTCTCCTGGCCCCGATGCTGAAGGGCGTAGAGACCTAGATAGACGAAGCCAGCAGCTTCGTCATGGGATTCGATTCCAAAAATGCCACACATAATGATTCACATCTCGAGGGCTCGGGGCAGAGCGGTCGACCAGATGCGATGCAGCTCTTCGACCTCGGAGTTGACCACCGCGCCATCACAGCGCAGCTTGAGAGCCGTCCCTCCGACGGCGCCGACGTCAACCACCGGCACGTCTCGTTTCTCCGCTTCCGCCATCACCTGCTCCGCGGTGTTGGGTGCCACCGCCACGATCGCCCGAGCCTGGGTTTCCGAAAATAGTTGATGAGGTTGACAATCGATTTCGAGATCCACCCCTAGTCCGCCGCCGACACAGGCTTCGGCAAGGGCGATTCCCAGCCCTCCCTCAGCCAGGTCATGGGCGGTGTGGATCCGTTCGTCAGACACTAGAAACCGCAACAGACCAGCGAGCCGCGACTCGGCCTCGAGGTCGACCTTCGGCGGCGCGCCTTGCTCGACGCCGTATAGCAGTCGCAAGTAGGCCGAGCCTCCGAATTCATTCGCATCCTGGCCTAGCAACAGAACACGATCACCAACAGCGGTGAAGTGAGCCGCCGGCAGATTCCTGACGTCAGCAATCACGCCAACCATGGCGATGGTTGGCGTCGGCGGGATCGAGCGGCCTTCAGTCTCGTTGTAGAACGAGACATTGCCGGAGATCACCGGCACATCGAACGCCCGGCAGCCGGCCGAGATGCCGCGCACCGCCTCCCTGAATTGCCACGAGACCTCCGGATTCTCTGGGTTGCCGAAGTTCAGGCAATCGGTGAGGCCCACCGGCTTGGCGCCGACACAGGCCAGGTTGCGCACCGCTTCCGCTACCGCCTGCGCGCCACCGGTCGCCGGGTCCAGGCTGCAATACACGGGATTGACGTCGGAGGTCAGCCCGAGCCCTCCCGTGGACCCTTTGAGCACCAGCACCGCCGCATCGCCGCCGGGGCCGATCACGGTGTTGGTGCGTACGGTGTGATCATATTGACGCCAAATCCAGGACTTGCACCCCAGCTCAGGGGTATCGAGCAAGCGTTCCAGGACTGTCCCAGGGTCGCTCGGCTCCGGCACCTCTGGCGGTTCTTGGCGGGCGGCAAGGTCGCTCGGTACCGCAACTGGACGACGATACATCGGCGCGTTGGCGGCCAGTGGCGAAATCGGCATGCTGGCTACCTCCTCTCCGCCAGCGAGGATCTGCGCCCGGCCGTCACTGGTGATCTCACCGATCTCGGCAACCTCGAGTCCCCAGCGCTCGAAAATCTTGACAACTTCCTCCTGCCGTCCGCGGTGCGCCACCAACAGCATGCGCTCCTGAGATTCAGAAAGCATAATCTCGTAGGGTGAAAGATTGGGCTCGCGCAGCGGCACCCGATCGAGATTGAGTCGAAAACCGACGCCGCCACGATCCGCCATCTCGAAAGCACTGCTAGTCAGACCTGCCGCCCCCATATCCTGAACCGCCACCGCAGCATCGGTCCGCATCACCTCGAGACAGGCTTCGAGGACGATCTTCTCGGCGAAGGGGTCGCCAACCTGTACAGTCGGCCGTTTAGACTCACTCTCCGAGCCGAAAGCCTCCGATGCCATAGTGGCGCCGTGGATCCCGTCGCGACCGGTAGCGCTGCCGGCATAGAGCATCGGGTTGCCGGCGCCAGACGCACGCGCATGGAAAATGCGATCGCGACGCGCCAGCCCGAGGGCAAACGCATTAACCAAGATGTTCTCGTTGTAACCGGAATGGAAGCTGGTCTCGCCACCGACCGTCGGGATGCCAACACAGTTGCCGTAGTCGCCGATGCCACGGACGACACCGTCGATCAGGTAGCGCATGCGTGGCGCGTCGATATCGCCAAAACGCAGCGCGTCGAGACAGGCCACCGGCCGCGCCCCCATCGTGAAGATGTCGCGCAAGATGCCGCCGACGCCGGTCGCCGCCCCCTGATAGGGCTCGATGAAGCTCGGGTGATTGTGGCTCTCCATCTTGAACACCGCCACCCAGCCATCACCGATATCGACAATGCCGGCATTCTCCCCCGGGCCCTGCAGAACATGCTCACCTTCAGTAGGGAACTCGCGCAAGTAAACTTTGGAGGATTTATAGGAACAGTGCTCGGACCACAGCGCCGAGGTAATGCCGAGCTCGGTGTAGGTCGGCACCCGCCCAAGGATGTCGCAAATCTGACCATACTCGTCTTCGGCCAAACCTTGCGCCTTGGCTAGATCTATGTCGACCGGTGGCTCGTTTCGGGTCGCGCTCATGCCAAAACTCCCTCGAGATCTGCCGCCACGCCGACGGCCGACGCCAAGACCGCCAAGCCGTCGTCATTGCCAAATAGCTTGTCGGCACAGCGCTCCGGATGCGGCATCATGCCGAGCACGTTGCCAGCCTCGTTACAGACCCCGGCGATGGCGCGAGCCGAACCGTTGACGTTCCACTTCGCTGCTTGCTCACCCTCGGCTGCTCCGCCCTCCGAGTCGACGTAACGAAACACCACGCGGCCATTGTGTTCCAGCTTGTCGAGGGCTTCCTCGGTATCGATATAACAGCCCTCAGCGTGGGCGATCGGCATCCGCAGCACCTGCCCCGACCGATAACCGGAAGTGAAGGGCAGGTCGCTGCGCTCAACCCTCAAAAACGCGTCGCGGCACTCGAAGCGCAAGCTTTGGTTACGGCGCATGGCGCCGCCCAACATGCCGGCCTCGAGCAGGATCTGGAACCCGTTGCAGACTCCCAACACCCGACCACCGTTGTCAGCGAGCTGTCGCACCGCCGCCATGATCGGAGAGTGAACTGCCATCGCCCCGGCCCGCAGGTAGTCCCCGTAGGAAAACCCCCCAGGCAAGACCACGAGTTCACAATCGCGCACCGAGGAGTCTCCATGCCACAGAAAATGCACATCCTGGCCCAAGCTATGCTTTAGCACATGGTAGACGTCATGGTCGCAATTGCTTCCCGGGAAAACCACCACGCCACATTTCATGCCGACTCGCTCTCCAGTAGCTCGACTGAATAATCCTCGATCAACGTGTTGGCCAGCAGTTTCTCACTGATCTGACCAAGTTCCTCCTCAACCGAGCCGCTGCCCTCCGCCAGCTCAATCTCGAAGCTCTTGCCGGCGCGGACATCGAGCACCCGGTCGAACCCGAGCCGTCCCAAGGCACCAGCAATCGCCTTGCCTTGAGGATCCAGGATCTCCGGGCGCGGATAAACTGTAACGCGCGCTCTGACCGTCATCGCAATACCTCCAAATGGGTCTTTGGGAACAAAGTCTGAGAAACAAAGTCTGAGAAACAGAGTCTTTTGGGGACTAGAACAACGTCCCTTGCTGTCCGACACATCTCGCTAGGGGGGCCTGGCCACGACGAACCTCGAGCCATGGCGTCGGTTCGTCTTGCTGAGTGACCACAATCTGCGCTGCCGAGCCCGCCAGGGCAAGACAGTCACCCATCGCCTGAGCTGCCAAAGCTGGCAGATTGTTGGTACGCGACAAGTGATAAAGCACCACCCAGCTCAGACGCTCACTGAGCAACTCGGCAACTCCTTCCGCCGCTTCGCGATTGGACAGATGGCCATGCCGCCCCGCCACCCGTTGTTTGAGGTGCCAGGGATACGGCCCGTTACGCAACATCTGAAGGTCGTGATTGGCCTCGATAACCAGGCAGTCGAGATCTTGAAGCCGCCCCCAGGCCAACTGACTACGACTGCCCATGTCGGTGACCACCCCCAGCCGACACCCCACCTGGTCTTCGATCACGAAACCCACAGGCTCCCGGGCATCGTGTGGAATACCGAAAGCCTCGACCCAAAATCCGGGTGACTCTGGCACTTCGAACGGCTTGCCCGAGCGGATGGCTCGCGCCTCCGCGAGAGCTTCGGCGCTGAGCCCCGAGGAGTCCAGGGTCCCTTGAGTGGCGTAGACCGGTTGCCCGTAACGCCGCAACATCACGTCAGCGCCCCGACAATGGTCCTGGTGCTCGTGGGTCAACAACACCGCGTCCACCCGCGAGATATCCGCCCCCAGCCCGGCAAGACGCTGCTGCAGTTGACGGCAAGAAAAGCCAGCGTCGACGAGCAATCGTCGATTGCCCGACTCCACGATCAGGGAATTCCCTGCGCTACCCGAACCCAGAACCGCCAAACGCATGATGGGAGATCTGTCTGTCGTCGTTGTCGGTCAACGCATGCAGGTCAGAAATTCAACAGGTGCAAAGTGCCCAACTGGGCGCCGCCAAATTCTCGGAGTCGTCTTTCATCGTGACCGCAAGCCTAGCTGATCGGCGCGCTCAAGCCTACCTCCGAACCCAAGATATTGGGCCGCTCTGTCCCGGAGTCTCTCTATCATGTGGTCGAGGTGCTGTCTGAGGAGCTTGTCTCCGGACCGGAGCACCAGCTTAAAACTTATAGGTCTTGCCTTGCTCGAGAAACTCGATGTCGGGATTCCTGAGCTGTTTGACCTCGGCTCGAATACGTTCGACACATGGCGGCTTCAGGTGATGTAGCAGGATCGGCACCTTGACCTCGAGCTTTTCGAGCTCTTGCTCCAGGGTCCTCGGCGTCAGGTGGAACGACACATCCGCGATCTCTTGCAGTGAGTTGTCGAAGCTGGTGTCAACACAGACCGCCTGTAAGTTGCGCGCCTGGTTCGCAACCTCCCACAACCGGAACGTCGGTCCGGTGTCGCTCGACCACAGCACCGACTTGCCGTTCTCTTCGATCAAGAATCCGTGGGTCGGCACCGGATGGTCCACCAGAATCGGGGTAAAACGGACACCATTGAGCTCTACCGGGGACTCGGGCTGCAATTCATGAAACTTGACCGCTGGCAGTAGATGATTCGGCAAGCGGGTGAAATCTGGCCAGGTGGCATTGTTGAATAGATACTTGCGGATCGCATACTCGGTAGCCGAGGAGGTATAGATGTCGATCGTACTCTGGCGCCGGCCGAAGACGTTCTCGATGAAGAACGGAATCGAGCTGGTGTGATCCATGTGCGAGTGCGACAGTAGGATCCAATCAACTTCCGCCTGCCGCTCGATGGGCAGGGCCTGGGACAGAGAACCGGCATCGAGAGCGATACGATCGTTGATCAACAGGCATGTCATACGACAGCCCAGGCTCTCGCCACCATATCCTCCTATGACCTCGATCTTCATAAGATGTCCAGAGCATCTAGATGCGACGATGAGCCTCTCACTGCCGTGCGCGGCGGTCGATCCGCGAGTCGCCCTGACCCGCAACCGCAGGATCTTTAAAAACCACAGTCTGTCTCATATTCGCAAAGTTGCAGAATACTATCCTTGTTCGCCGTCTCCAAACAAGGAGCGCTGCAGCTGTTCTCCGTTTGCAACGGTAAATCCGCCATGCTCCATGAGCCGCTGGAAGGCATCGACGACCCGCGGACAGAACTGAGTGCCAGCGCCGCGCTGAATCTCCCCGAGGGCGATCTCCGGCGCCATCGCCTCACGATAGGGCCGGCTACTAGTCATGGCGTCAAAGGTATCCGCCACTGCGATGATCCGCGCCGACATCGGGATGTCCTGATCCGACAGACCGTCCGGATAGCCCTTGCCATCAAGGCGCTCGTGGTGACTCCTCACCCCGGGAAGGATATCGTGCAACTCGCGGATGCTGGAGACGATCTCTGCCCCGTCCACCGGGTGGCGTTGCATCACCGCGGCTTCGCTGGCATTGAGCGGAGCCGGCTTCCGTAACACATGGTCTGGCACGGCAATCTTGCCGACATCGTGCAGCGTCGAAGCCAGA
>JAJCXQ010000122.1 GCA_029263355.1 Acidobacteriota bacterium
GACCCACAGGGTGCCCTCAGCATCAACCTCAGCCGTGAAAATATTGCCGATGGTCAATGCAACATTCCAGGTCCGCCGTGAGGTCAACCGCAGCAAACCCATATCCTTCGCTACCAACCAGATCGCACCGTCGCCCTCGATCAGAATCTCCAGAACGCGCTGCGAATAGCGCGAAGAGCTCGGGCGGTCGAAGGGCACCGTCTCGGCCTGTTCACCGTCGAAGAACGTCAAGCCAGTGTTGTGGCCGAGGAGATACTGCCCGGGACCAAGCTCGGCGATCGCCGACACTTCTCGTTCGAGCAAGCCGCTGCTGACATCGAAGGACACAAAATGCCGACTGCTGATCTTGGTGAGGCCGCGTAAGCTGCCAACCCAGACGTTGGCCTCGCGATCGACGCAAAGCGCTGTGACGCCTTCCCCGCCCATCCCTTCGCGAAGTCCCAGCAGGCGTGCTCGTGACTCCCCCGGCCCCAAAAAGAAAGCCACTGCCGAACTACCGAAGACCACCCCGCCGGCCTGGTCTTCGACGATCGCCGCGGGTATCGCAGGATCGAAGATGTCCATCTCGAAACCTTCGGTCACCACCTCAAACGTCCTATCTTGTAGGGTGCCGAGCCAAGTCCGCCCGAGCAGCCAGAGGCGCTCGTTACTTGTCACCGAGGGCGCCTGGTAGGAAGCAAGAATTTCGCCTGCTAACCGTGGGTCAAGATCCCGCAAGCCACAGTCGAGCTCATCTTCAGCGAACAGACACAGTCCAGCAGACGTTCCGACGGCAATCCGGTCGCCCAAAACGGTCAACGTCAAGGCTCGATTCGATGGCAGACCGGCACCCTCGTCAAAACGGTGCCAGGCGGATCCATTCCAGATCAAGAGTCCGCTATCGGCGGTCGCTAGCGCAACCGTAAGCCGGCCGGGACCATCGACGACGGCCAAAGACGTCGCCACATTCTCGACGCCATCAAGTTTCGATGGCGTTGGCAAACGATGCCACTTGGAGCCTTCCCAGAACGACACAATCGGCTGCGAGCGCGTCACCACCCAGACTCGATCGTTAGCATCGATCTCGATAGCCCGTAGCTCGCCGCTCGGTAATCCGTCCGTACTGGAGTGAACGCGAAACGTCTCGCCGTCATAAACCGCAAGCCCTCTTCGAGTAGCGATCCACAACCGGCCGGAGGCGTCTTGCGCCAGATCGATAATCGTTGAGCTGGGAAGTCCCGTATCTACAGTGAAGACTTCAACTCGCGGCTTCTGAGCGCCAGCTGGTTCGGCGATCAGAAGAGCCATCACCATCGCCCGTATGACCCAACACAACACCGTCACCTTGCCGATCCAGCCCACTAGGGCATCCCCTTTGCACGGCGCAAGCGGCCCTTCACGTCTTCACCTTCGGCACCCCTTCATCGCAAGCCGCTAGAGTGAAACAGAACGTCGAGCCTTGCCCCAACCCCGCTGATTCCACCCAGACACGGCCGCCGTGGATCTCGACGATACGCTTTACCAGCGTCAGACCGACGCCGGTGCCGGCAACGTGATGATCCAGGCGCTCGAAGAGACTGAAAATCCGATCGTGGTACTCGGGCTCGATGCCAACTCCATTGTCCCGCACGGTGATCACCGGCGGCGCTCCAGGGCGGACCCCGACCTCGATCCTCGGTGAGACTTCATCTCCCATAAACTTGACAGCGTTCTCTATGAGATTCTGCATGACCTCCAAGAGCCGTACGCGATCGCCATAGAGTATCGGTAGATCGGGGGCGATAGTAACGGCAACGTCCCCTGCTGCGATCTGGCCGGCAGCCATCTTCATCGCCTCTTGCGCCAGGTCACCGGCGGTAACCTGCTCGGGTGGGTGTACAACGCGACCGATACGCGACAACTCCAATAGCTCGTCCAGCAACTCACCCATCTTGCCCGCAGCGCCCGCGATGCGAGCGACATCGGTCCGCACGCGCTCCATATTTCCGGCCTCGGCGTCCTTCTCCAAATAGCCGAGGAAGCCCGTAATGGTCACCAACGGGCTCTTGAGATCATGAGAGACCGTGTAGGTGAATCGTTCCAACTCCTGGTTCTTGGCTTCGAGGTCATCTATGAGCTGTTCACGCTCGCCGATGTTGTCGTTGAGCCGGTCGGTGAGGGCTTCGAGCTCGGCATTGCGGGCTCGAATAGCATGGGTCCTAAGACTATGGACGCCGAAGCCGGCGAAGGCCACCATCGCGATCGCTAAAAGATAAAACCACAGCTGGCGCCAGTATGGCCGTGCAATTACGATCGATGCCGACGACAGCGCAGGGCTCCACGGGCCGTCGGGCCAGCCGACTTCAAGGCTAAAGCGGTAGCGTCCAGGAGGAACATTGGTATAACGGACTTCAGAGCTCGACACCAGCGACGGCCCCTGCCAATCGTTGTCGAAGCCCTCGAGCATGTGGCGGTAGACCATGCTCTCCTCGGTCGACATCGAGATGGGCTCGAAATGGAACGTCAATGTCGTTTGCCGGTGCCCCAGCCGGAGCTCCTGTTCCAGAGGCCTCATAAGGCCGTCGATCTCCACCCCACGCAGCTCGGCCCAGGGCGCGACCACCTCGTTCGCGGCATAGAGGTGCTGGTAGAGCGACATCCCTTGGTCGGTGCCGATCCAGACCTGTCCCGAGTGGTCGACGAGACCGGCGCCGCGATTGGTTTCGCGCCCCGACAAGCCGTGCTGAACGCTAAAATGTCTGACATCGTGACCATCCCAAATCACTACCCCATCATCGGTCCCGAACCAGATCCGCCCGTCATTGTCTGGGAAGATGAGAAATACCGGAGGCTCGATCGTTATACCGCCCAGCCGGACCGGCACCAAGTTGTGCCCTGCAAGCTGGAACAAGCCAGCGCTGGTCCCGACCCACACTGGACCACCCGCTTCAGCAAAAATGTCGAAGACATTACTCGCTTCCTCGGTGGGGCCCCGCGCCAGCTGCCAGCCGGTCGGATCGGGCCAAGTTGGGTCGGTCTCGGCCTGGTCGTCCCCCGTCCCGTCGTGCCCGGTCTTGTCCAAGAACAGTAACCCACCGCGCGCCCCAAGGTAGAGGCGCCCGTCATCGCCGTAGACGACCCGTCGCAGACTCTCGACCGCCTTCCCCGCTGCCCCGAGATCGATCTCGGAGAACTTCGAGCCAACACGCCGGTAGAGCTTCTCACTGGCCAGCGCCCAAAGCTCCCCAGTGGTGCTAGCCTCGACCGAACGGATGAGCTCACTCTTCAGCTCGGCGACCCATGATCGCCCTGCCGTCACGCGCAACAACCCCATGCTCTGCGCCGCCACCCAAACCACGCCCTCCGAGTCGACCGCCAAATCCAGAACCCGCTGCGAGGACAGTGGCGAATTCGGCCGCTCGAAAGGCGCAATCTCAGTCCGCTCGCCGTCGAAGAAAGTCAGTCCCGTGTTGTGCCCCAAAACCAACTCGCCCGGCCTCGGTTCGACGATCGCCGTCACCTCCCGCTCGAGCAGTCCCTGGTTACGATCGAACGACAGGAATCGACGGCTACTGATCTTGTTGAGACCGCGCACGCTACCGATCCACACATTCGCTTCCCGGTCGACCAGCAGTGCCGTTGCTCCCTCCGAGACCAACCCTTCCCGCGTCCCTAGCAGCCGCATGTTCAACCGCTGCGGATCGAGATAGAAGCCAACCGCCGGAGAACCGAAGTAGATTCCACCAGCCCGATCTAGCGCGATGGCCCCCGGTTGCATCGGCCCTAGTGAGCTCAGCGTAAAGCCATCAGCTAGGAGATTCAGGGCCGCGCCTTCCGGGGCCTCACGGTCCAGGGCTTCACGTTCCAGGGTACCCAGCCACGTTTGACCCAGTAGCCACAACTGCTGCTCGCCGCCAGCCAATGGAGCGCTATAAATGGCATAAATGTCTTCATTCAGCCGCTCGCCGAGCTTCCGCAAGGCACAGTCGATCTGCAGGGTGAGACTGAGCTGACACAACCCATGACTCGTGCCAACCATCACCCGACCACCGAACGTCCCCAGACTGAGAACGCGCTCCGAGGCCAACCCATGCTGCTCGCCGAGCTGCCCCCAGACGTCACCGTTCCAATACCAAAGACCGTTCGAGGTGGTACCCAACACCACCAGCTTCGAGTCGCCGCTACCCAAAACGGTCATTGCGGTGACCACGTTTTCTCTATTGCCGAGCGGTGCCGCTGGCGGCAGGGCCTGCCAAGTCTCATCCTCCAGGAGGTAAAGCCTAGGTCGCGAATGGGCGACAACCCATACCTGCCCATCGGCGTCGATTTCCAGGGCTCGCAGCTCTCCTTTCGGCAACCCATCCGTACCCGAAAAAGTCCGAAAGAATCGTCCGTCGTAGACGGTGACGCCAGACCGGTTGAGGATCCAGAGACGGCCAGAGGTATCCTGAGCCAAGTCGGTGATCGTCGAGCTGGGAAGCCCGTTTTCAACCGTGAAAATCTCGACTTTGGGCTTCTGAGCTGTTGCTGGTATTGCGGCGCACAGAAAAACCGCGACGCACACCAAAACCGCCTGGCACAGGACGATGACCGGACACCAGGTAAATCGCCGTCCGCTCGACACGCCACCAGGTCGCAATGACCGTGAGCTCACTGTCCGAGTCATGGCCCATGATACCTCGGCGCGAGACGTATCAGAGGTAACACGCCGCGGAACCTGGCTGCCGGCGACCTCAAGGCAAATGGCGCAGAGAGAGGACGAAAGCTCCTCGCCCTCCTTGAGCCCGCGGGGCCGGGGCGTAGGTGCTGACATAACGCCGCCCAGGACCTTGAATCCACTCCTCCACCCGTTCCCTCAGCACCCCGCGCCCCCCCGGCGAGTGATGGCCTTTGCCGGTGATCACGAGGATGTTCCTGGCCCGCGAAGCTGAATTGCGATGAACGAACACCTCGAGACGCCTCAGGGCTTCGACGCTCCGCAGACGATGGAGGTCAATTTGATCCTCGAGTCGCAGCATCTTGCTACTCGCTTTGAGCCGGCGCACGCTGGCCTGCTGATGGCGCGGCTCGTCCGATGACACCTCCGGTGGCACGCCGTCGAGCTCTTTGATCGCCTGACGAAACATCTGCCCCTCGACTTCGGCAAATCTCCTCTCAGCGGAGCTACCGGCACCGTGCTCGTTACCGTCTAGCGCCTCGACTCCAAGGGAGGCCATGGACCGTTTGAAAAACTCTTCGTCATCCATCAGTCAACGGGTCGGCATCAGCGACATCGAGGTTTCGAAGCTACGGGAAAGACTGAACACTTCCGGCGCGACCGGCAGCGACGCTGATGCAAGCACCGCGCCAATCAGCTCATCATGGACCATCAAGAGCTCGTAGATATGGTCACCCACCAACCGAAACAAGCGGCTCTCTTCCAAGACTCTGACCGGTGCCATATCGCCGACAAACGCTATCAGAGATCCAGACTCGATCACTCGCATGCCGCCGCCTCCGGCGACTGAACCCAATCGCCCCGCGACCAGCACATGCAGTGCGTCGGTCGACGCATCCGGCGGCGGATAGATATCGCCGGTCGCCAACTCGATCTCGCGCACATCGGCTGCTAGGCGCGTTACCGACTCCCACTGCAGGGTCGCGAAAGCTTTGACCTCGCGGAGCGCGGCCAACCGTCCAAATATGGATCGATGCTGCCACGATTCTGGCTCGGGATGGCCGGGCTCGATCACGCGCTCGAGGCGTTCACGATGCTCTAACGGCAGCTTGGATAGGTAATGATCATAGCGGGACGGGGCAGACTTTAGAATGCCGGCAGCGGCAACCTCCTCGAGCATCCTATTGGGATTGAACAGATTGGCCACCAATACGTCGGGGACTTGCTCTCTCCCCAACTCGGCGATCGCCATCAAGGCACAAGCGCGAGTCCAATGGCTCATCTCGTCGAGCTCGCGGAACGTGATCGCCTCCAAACGCTCCAGCCGGCTCATTCGCTGGCGCGAGAAGTAGGCCTCCAGGCGTCCCAGCGCCCGGGCTGGTGACAGTTCCTGAATCACCGGAAAAATCATCCCTTTGAGATCCGACGACACTACGACATTCAAAATCTCGAGCGCGTAGACCTCCGACTCGTGGTGTCCTCGAGTCAACTGTGTCTGCACCATCCTGATCGCCCGCGAATCGAAGAGCAAAGACAGCATACGAAAGAGCGCTTCGCGGTTCTGGAGGTTCTCGTCCTCCAGCGCCGCTCTCACCGTGAGCGTCGTCGGATGGTCTCCCAGATCGAGAATCGCGGCGAGATTCCAAGCCATCGCCTTGACCATGCCCTCGACCTCGTTCTTGAAGACCGGCACGTCAGCGCTTTCGGGCTGGTAGCGCTTGCGGCTCAGGAAAATCAGTACACGACGCCGGACTTCCTTGTCGGGGAACCGTAGTTTGTCGACGATCAGCTGGTGAGCCTGGGCGCCGCCCACATGATCATAGACATCCAGAATCCGAGTCCGTACGTCCGACCGTTGATCAGCCCGACCAAAGACAGCCTCGAGCTCGGGGAACACTGGAACGCCGATCGAGATCAGGGCCGCCGATGCGGCACCGGAAAGACCGGGTGTCGACAGGTCCGCGATGATGCGGGACCAAAACCTGGGATCCCGCTGCCGCCCAGCCGCTAGCAACGCGGCACGACGTACGTCAGGATCACGATCCCAGAGCAATCCGATCAGGTCGCCGGGGCTGTGGATTGCAGACCAACCCAACGCCAACGCCGCCAAGGCGCGATCCTCGGAGCGGTCCGACTCGAGAAGCGCCGACAATCGCTCCGGCCCCCTGGCCTGACTCACCGCTTGCTGCAGGCTCGTCAACGTCTTCGCTGCCACCCGACGAACCTCCGGGATCGGATCCTCGACGCACCCTTCAACCGCTTCCACCGTTTCAAAATCTCGCTGCTGCTCGATCAGCTGCAACGCCGCAACACGCCGCTCCGGCGCCCCATCCCCATTCTGCAAAACGGCTGTCAAAGCCGGAGATAGAGCGGTCAAATCGACTTTTCCAAGCACCCCTGCGACAAAAACGAGCTCGCGTGGGGACACTTCCAACAGGTGCGCGCGAAGTTGTTCAACCGGTGACGTGATGACTCCCTTCCCAACTTCACGCCCCAGGGCATGCAGCAGCCGCTTGCGATAGCTCCGATAGAGCAACGCCACGGTGACGACCCAACCGACGAGCAGCGGTAGCGCGAGGACCAACAGGTCGATCGCCTCAAATCCTTGCCGGCTCCTCAACAATAAGCCACCGCCGATCAGCAACGTCACCGCGGGGCCGACCGTACCCTCGATCCGGGCTTGAAATGCGAGCCTCTCCTTGTCTTCCAGAGGCTGATAAAGCACTTTGAAAGTGCCGTCGAATATCGCCTTGCGGAGGACTAGCCAGACCAACTTGGTTGACACGACAATCCAAAAGAAGATCTCGACACCAACACCGGTCTCGTCACCAGCTCCGGCATAGTGCGCTGCCAGAGCAAACCCGATCATCACCAGCAGAGCGAACGGCAGTGCGGTCAAGCCGTATCTGATTCCGAACTGGGTCCCCAGGCGACCGGCCAGAAAGGTTTTGACCAACAGTTCCAAGAATTTGACAATGCCGTAGAACTTCCCCAAGAAAGCGGCCAACGCAGCGCCGTTCGGGTACTGGCTCTCCACCTCGGCCAGGAAACTGAGATCGACGACGAAGAGTGTCAGGATAAATATGGTGACGAGAATCGACAGTAACAAGAAATAGCGATCCCGAAGCAGCCGCGGCAAGCTGCCGGCACGCCTGTTCGCACCCACCGCGCTGGCGGTCTCGAGCTCTTGGTGGAACGCCCGGCCAATCTCCCGCACCGTCATGATGCTCAACACGACCCCTACCGCAGCGAACAACAGAAGGTCCTCGAGCTCGACAATCAATCCGAGAGTGACCATGACCGGAACCAGAAAAAAACCGGCGATCGACGACAGTACCCCGCCGGTAGCCACCAGATTGAACAGACGTTTACCTTGGCGCAAATCAAACAGGCGAACCGCAACCGCCCAATATTCGAGCTCGAGAAGCGTCAAGAGCGGCGTCATAGAGACGAACATCAAGAAAATTGGCCAGTTCGCGCTGCCCAACCTCGCCGCTGCCCAAAACGTCATGACAAACACCAGCACGACGTAGAGCTGGTAAAGCAAGAGCTTTCTGAACGGTAGCTCGCGCTCCAAACGGGAGACAACCGCTACCACTCCATAACCGATGACCGCTGTCGCAATGTAGGCCCACGGCAGGTCTTCGACATCGTAGTGGCTCAAAAACAGTGCGTAGGCCGCAGAGAACAGAAACGCAATGCAAATACCGTTGAACAGCGAGTGAGTAAACAGCCATAGGAAACGGCGGTGCTCTCCCACTCGAATGCCGAGGAACTGTGTCCAACGAAGCAATAAACTCATCGACCAGCAACCACTCAATGAAGCAAAACTTAGATGTTAATAGTCTAACAGGCTGCGGTGGCCGTGCCGGTGAAGCAAAGCCAGTGAAGTGCTGCCGGTGAAGTGAAGCCAGTGATGTGCTACTCATGATGTGCCCCACACTCTTGCCCAGCCTGCGACTGAGCCGGCGGACGCCGCCGTAAATTAAACGCCAAGAAATTAGCGATTGAGTCTTGACAACCCCTTGGTTCGGGCGCCACACTCAAAGCGCCAAGAAATTGGCGTTTAGAAACACCCTGCCGATCGACAACACCTACAGGACGCGGCGCAGAGGCACATTCACAATGGCCAAGACCCACGACTTGAATCTCAGCCGCCGAGAGCGACAAATCATGAACGCCCTGTTCCAGCGGCGACAGGCGTCCGTGATCGAGATCGCGGCCGCTATACCCGATCCGCCGAGCGACACCGCAGTGCGAACCTTGTTGCGGATCCTCGAGAGCAAGGGCTATGTTCTGCGCCAGAAAGAGGGCAGGCGGCACCTGTATCGTCCTGCGGTCTCCAGGATGCGGGCCGCCCGAGCGGCGCTGTCAACGGTTCTCGGCACCTTCTTTCGTGGTTCCGTTGGAGACGCCCTGGCGGCACACCTCGCCGATCCCATGACCGAGATCGATGCCCAGGAATTGGATCGACTCCAACATCTGATCGAGCAGGCGAAGAGGGAGCTAGCGTGATGTTGGAATCATGGTTCGCCAACACATTGGGTGGCTTCGACGCCACGCTTCTCATCATTCTCAAAGTCACCCTGGTACTCTTGCTGGCGCGGCTGGCACTAGTCGCCATGCATCGTGCGTCGGCGTCGATCCGCCACCTGACGATCGCGCTGGCGCTCGGGTCGAGCCTCTTGTTGCCGCTGCTCTCCTGGGTCTTGCCGGCCTGGGACGTGGTGCCCAGACCTGCTTCGATAGGCATCGAGACGACAGAGGCGGGCACACCGGTCCGCTGGCAACCGGCTACGGAGACAAACCGCCGCCTACCAGCATCCTCACCCGTGATGTCTCAGGCGAGCGCGCCGAGTCGGGGGCCCGAAGGCTGGGCTGAATGGCTGGTCCTTGGTTGGTCAGGGATCGCAGGCGCCCTCCTGATGTTATTGCTCGGCAGAGTGCTGGCCAACCATCGCGCGGTGCGTCGAGCTGAGCCGATCGTCGATGAGGATTGGCTCGGCTTGCTAGCGGCCACCCGGCGTCAACTCGGCGTCTGGACGCAGGTTGAGTTGCGTCGACGCTCCAACCGGGCCATGCCCCTGGTTTGGGGGCTCTTTCATCCCACGGTTCTTCTGCCCAACGATTGCGACTCGTGGTCCCCAGGGCGCCGTCGAGCGGTGCTCGCTCACGAACTGGGTCACGTCGTCCAGCGCGATATCTATCTCGCCCTGATTAGTCACCTCGCCTGCGCAGTCCACTGGTTCAATCCCCTCGTCTGGTGGCTGCAGCGCCGCCTGACACTCGAGCGCGAATTGGCCTGCGACCAGTTGGTCGTCGACCACGGCGTGCCCTCCGCAATTTACGCCGATCACCTGCTCGAGACCGCAATGGCTTACCGCGGAGGCGCGAGCCTCTCGCCCGTCATGGCGGCTCGATCTCAACTGGAAGGACGTATCATGGCACTCTTGGAAAACACCTCCCGCCCACAGCTCACCCGAACTCACAAATGGTGGATGGCGGCGCTGGTTCCTCTTGTCCTCTTGCCCGTCGCCAGCCTGGCCTTCGCAGCGCCCGGGCCTGGCTGGCCTCCGTCGCCGGTAGACGATGAGCAAGCTCTCGAAGCTGAGGCCCATCGTCTCCAAGAAGGGCTCGAGGAGTTACAAGCTCGGTTGTCGAAGATCGATGGGCGCGCCCTCGATGTGGAAGACCGGCGTCTGGTGGTCGAGCAGATCCAAGAGTTGAAGGCTCGAAGGGCGGAGGTTGATGAACGCTTTCGCGCGGCCGAGGCCCGACGCCTGGAATTGGATCACTTCCACCAAATGAAAGCTCAGTCGGCGCAAGTCGAAGCGCACGCTCGCCACGAAGAGGCCCGGCTTCTGGAATTGGAATATTTTGAAAAACTGAAGGTGCAGTCCTCAGAATTCGAGGGCCGCGCCCGCGAAGCAGAGGCCCGGCGCCAGGTGTTGCAGCAACTCCAGGATTTGGAGGCTCGGTCGGCGGCTATCGAGAAACAGGCTCGCCAGGCGGAAGCCCGGCATTTGGAGTCAGAGCTTCGGGCATTGAAAGCTCGGGCGTCGAAGGTTGATGATCGCGCCCTCGCCACGGAGGCCGAACGTTTGGAGGAACAGCTGCGAAATTTGGAAGCTCGGGTGTCAGAGATCGGCGAACGCGTTCGCTCCGCAGAGGCCGAACGTCGTCTCGAGAGGGAACTCAGAGAGCTCGAGGCTCATCGCCGGTAATCGACCACTGATGCTCTGCTGTCTTGCGGCGCACGGTGGCCGTCGATCTACTATGACTTGATACTTAATCGTTTCCGTGTGCCTTACTCAATTCCGATTTCCACAACGATCGGCCACCAATGCGGTGCGTACTGCCGCCGCGCTTGGTGTAGTCTCAAATTCATGGGAACAGTCCTCCATTCGGCCACTTTCGAGGGCAAACATCCCGATCTCGCAGAAGTCGTGGAGAAGGTCACCGAGATCGCCGGACTTCCCGTCGAGGTGACCGAACTAGCCCACGATCCGGAATTCGACTTGTACGATCTGGAAGCCGAGATCCAGCTCGCTGGCTTCCCTGAAACCATGCTCAAGCTCCGATGCTATCGGCCGGGAGCAGTGCGTGAGTATTGCGGCGAGGGCCAAGACGGCTTCCCAATGCCGGAGGTCGTGGAAGGATACGAAGAGACGGAAGAGCTGCGGAAGGTGCACATGCAGGCCTACGTCGGACAGCCGCCCTTCCTCTTCGACATCACGCGCCTTGCACTGGAGTCACTCGGCGGCCGGCTGGTGATCGACATCGAAGACGAAGTCCGTAAGCGCCACGAAAAGCCGGTTACTGCCACGGACTTTGCGGAATGGGAGCGCCGATTCAAGCGGGATCTACAACGGGGTCTGGCGCGCGCGGTGGTGGCACTGCCACTGAACTGTGCCAGGTGGCTCGTACTACTGCTAACGCTTCCCTGGCGACTATGGAAAGCATACCAAGCGGATGAGCTCGCGAAGCGTAACCCATGAGACGAATTCGCTTGGCTTCGGCTGTAGTTACGAACCCTGTGGGGTTCCATACCAATTCGATGGCCCCACAATGCGGCGCTGAGGTTCAGGGCCTGGCGGTCAGGGTGGCTACTCCAACAGATGCGGCACGCCGACGCTTTCGGGCTCAGGGACAACATCTGGGTTGCGATTGATGACGCGGGCGCAAGCGTTCCACCTGAGGATTGCATCTTCGTTACCGGCAGGGGCGTTGGCAGCTGCCGTGTCATAGCTACCCATCGCCTGGTGCAGCCAGTCGTAGGCCATGTGGCCGGAGCCCAGGCTGCCGCTCTGCAAGTGGTTACGGGCGCGACGCTCACAGACGATGCCCCAATAGTAGGCCCGGGCATAGTCGCTATCGAGGCTCGGCACGAGGCTCTTGGCTTCACGGAAGGCGCGGTTGAGATTCTGGGCGAATTGGTCGGTGAGCGATAACACGCGAGTCACCAAAGCGCGCTGGTTGTCAGGCTCGACTTTGAGCACATCGAGACAGATCGACTCGGCCTGTACCGGCTCGTTCAGATGACGGTAGTGATCAGCTTTGGCGAGGGCAGATTCGACGGCTTCGTGAGAGAGGGGCTTGAGCTCGATCATAGGCACGCTCCTGCTGGGTTCAGAATCGAGAGGCCGATCACTTGCGGACGTGTCACTGACAGACGTATCACTTGCGGAAGATCTTGAACAGCTTCCTCAGCGGGTCGTAGTGTTCGTCGACCACCCGCTCTTTGAGAGGAATGATGGCATTGTCGGTAATGGTGATGCCTTCCGGACAAACCTTGGTGCAACACTTGGTGATGTTGCAGTAGCCGATGCCGCCGTCGTCCTTGAGGTCGGCGAGCCGGTCCTCGGTATCGAGCGGATGCATCTCGAGGGCAGCCGAGTAGACCATGAACCGCGGCCCCGCGAACTCTTCGTGTAGATGGTGCTCGCGCAACACGTGGCAGACGTCCTGACAGAGGTAACACTCGATACATTTGCGGAATTCTTGGACTCGGTCGATGTCGTCTTGCACCATGCGCCAGGTCCCGTCGTCGGAATCGGGGGCGCGCGGTTTGAACTTCTTGATCTTCTTCTTGACTTTGTAGTTCCAGCTGACATCGGTTACAAGATCCCGCATCACCGGGAAAGCTTTCATCGGCTCGATGGTGACGGGCTCGTCGAGATCGAGGTCGGAGAGCCGGGTCATACACATCAACCGGGGATTGCCGTTGACCTCAGCGGAGCAGGAACCGCACTTGCCAGCTTTACAGTTCCACCGCACCGCCAAGTCGTTAGCGGACTCGGCCTGGATCTGATGCACAGCGTCGAGCACTACCATGCCTTCTGTCACTTCTGTGGTGAAGTCTTGCAACTCGCCCCCGCCGGAATCGCCTCGCCAGATGCTGAACGTCGTCTCAGCCATCACTTCATCTCCTCGATGATCTGTCGTTGCTCTTCGCTGAGCGCCGGCACCGGCTCGCGGCGGACCTCGATCGAGCCGTCCGCGGCGCGCCGCAGCGTGGTGTTGACCTTGGCGAACTCATCACTCTTTTCGGGATAGTCTTCCCGAAAGTGGGCGCCACGGCTCTCCTTGCGCTCGATTCCCGACAGGGTGATCGCCTCTACGACGGTGAACAGATTGGGCAGATCGAGGGCGGCGTGCCAGCCGGGGTTGTACTCGCGGTTACCGACCACCGCCACCTTCTCCGCCCGCTGTCGCAACTCGGCGATGCCTTTCGCGGCACGCTGCATCTCGTCTTCGTTGCGCACGATGCCAACCAGATCCTGCATCATCTCCTGCAAGGCGTATTGGATTTGGAACGGGCCTTCGCCATCCGCATCACGCTCGAACGGCGCCAGGGCACGACTCGACGCCCGCTGGACGTCACCGCCGTCGATGCGACCGTTGCCCTGTTCCTGAGCGTGCCGGGCAGCATGCTGCCCGGCACGTTTTCCAAACACCAACAAGTCCGACAGTGAGTTGCCACCGAGACGGTTGGCGCCATGCAGACCCGCGGCGCACTCGCCAGCTGCATAAAGTCCCGGCACCGTCGACATCTGGCTTTCGGCGTCGACTCGAATGCCTCCCATCACATAGTGGGTGGTCGGACCCACCTCCATCGCCTCCTCGGTGATGTCGATCCCCGCCAGCTCCTTGAACTGGTGATACATGCTCGGCAACTTTCGTCGAATGTGCTCGGCGCCCTTCGGCAAACGCTCTTTGATCCAAGCGATGTCGAGAAACACACCGCCATGTGGGCTACCACGGCCCTCCTTGATCTCGCGCACGATGCAGCGCGCGACGTGATCACGGGTCAGCAACTCTGGCGGCCTGCGAGCATTGCGGTCACCTTGGGTGTAACGCCAGCCCTCTTCCTCGTTGTCAGCGGTCTGATCTTTGTAGAGATCTGGGATGTCGTCGAACATGAAACGTTTGCCTTCGGAATTGCGCAACACCCCGCCCTCACCCCGCACACCTTCCGTCACCAGGATGCCGCGCACACTCGGCGGCCACACCATGCCGGTGGGATGGAATTGCACAAATTCCATATCGATCAACTCGGCGCCCGCCTCGAACGCCAGGGCATGGCCGTCTCCGGTGTACTCCCAGCTGTTGGAGGTGATCTTGAAGCCCCGGCCAATCCCACCCGTCGCAAGAATCACTGCCTTGCAGCGAATGATGTGGAAGCGTCCAAGCTCACGCTCATAGCCGAAAGCGCCGATCACACGATCGCCGTCCTTGAGTAACTCGATGATCGTCACTTCCATCAGGAAGTCGATGCCGGCGTGAATGCTGTGATCCTGCAGAGTACGAATCATCTCGAGGCCGGTGCGATCACCGACGTGGGCCAGACGCGGGTATTTGTGGCCGCCGAAGTTTCGCTGCAGGATCCGGCCGTCTTTGGTACGGTCGAAGACGGCGCCCCAAGCTTCGAGCTCGTTGACCCGATCCGGCGCCTCGCGAGCATGCAGCTCCGCCATCCGTGGGTTCGAGAGATATTGCCCGCCACGCATGGTGTCGGCGAAATGTACTTTCCAGCCGTCACGTTCGTCGACATTGGCCATCGCCGCCGCGATGCCACCTTCGGCCATGACAGTGTGGGCCTTGCCGAGCAACGACTTGCACACAACGCCGACCTTGACGCCAGCCGAAGACGCTTCGATTGCGGCTCGCAGCCCAGCCCCCCCCGCGCCGATCACCAACACATCGAATTCGTGCGTCCGTCGGTCCGCCATTAGAGGATTCTCCAATCCGTCCAGATACCCATCGAACACAAGCGAACGTAGATGTCGGAGAAGCCCACCCACACCAAGCTCATCCAGGCCCAGTTCATATGCCGGCGATTGAAACAGCTGACACATTTGTAGGACGCCAACCGTCCCGGCGACTTCGACATGCAGTCGAGGCGACCACCTACCAGGTGGCGCAAAGAATGGCACCCGAATGTGTAACCGCCGAGAAACACGACGTTGAGAATCAGCACCAAGGAACCCACACCGACGCCGAAGGAAGTCGTACCGTCAGCGTTCTGGAACCACAGAGCCTTCCAGGCGTCGTAGGCCAACATCACCAAGAACGCCAGGGCCAAGTAGAGGAAGTAGCGGTGAACGTTCTGCAGGATGAGCGGAAACGAATTCTCGCCACGGTACGACTTACGAGGCTCACCCACACTACAGGACGGAGGATCGCCCCAGAACG
>JAJCXQ010000123.1 GCA_029263355.1 Acidobacteriota bacterium
GATCTCGATCGTTTCTCTCGTTATGACTTTGGTATCTTCGGCGATTCCTCAGTCGCCGGTTATCAAAGTGGTTTGGTGCGGGCAGACGATGCCACCGGCGTCCACTTCTCGACCGGCATCAACGCTGGCCAACTTTTCCGCTTCGAGCTCGAGGGTGACGCGGTGTGGGCCAACAACGAGGAGACCGGCCTCGACAACGAGCTGTTGGCCGGCGTTGGCCTGGAAGGCTCTCTCACCCTGCCGTGGAATGTTCTGACCAACTTCGAGCTCGGCATCGCTCTCGATGGGCCCGGAGAGGGCGATTTTTCAGCTCGCATCGTCTTCCTCAAGCTCTTCCCCGAGAAGTGGAATCCATGGGGCAAGAAGAAGAGGAAGAAAAAGAACGCTGAATGAGACCAGGGAATCCAGCAAGCCAAGGAGCACGTGATCATGAATGTTCTGATGTTCTCCCCCGGGTTTCCCGCGGAGATGCCCTACTTCACCCGCGGATTGGCGCAGGTGGGGGCGAAGGTGCTGGGCCTCGGCGACCAGCCCGTTGAGATGTTGCCGGAGGCGGCGCGTTCGAGCCTTTCTGACTATCTGCGGGTGCGCAATCTTTTCGACGAGGTCGCGGTGATCGAAGAGGTGAAGCGCTGGGCGGAGCGGGTGAGGATCGACCAAGTCGAATGCCTGTGGGAGCCGGGGATGATGCTCGCCGCTCGTTTGCGCGAGGCCCTCGAGCTGCCCGGGATGACGGTCGCGGAGACGATTCCATTCCGCGACAAGTCGAGCATGAAGCAGGTGCTGGACGACGCCGGCATCCGTACTCCGCGCCACCGACGAGCCACCACCCAGGAACAGGTGCGACAGGGTGCCAAAGATATTGGCTACCCGATCTGTATCAAGCCGATCGCCGGCGCAGGCTCGGCCGACACCTATCGGGTCGACGATGACGACCAGCTCGAAGATGTGCTGGCCAAAACCGGCCACGTGCCGGAGGTCAGCGTCGAGGAGTTCATCGAGGGTGAGGAGTACACCTTCGACACCATTTGCTCCGGCGGCCAGATCCACTACCACAACGTCGCCTGGTACCGGCCTCGGCCCTTGATCGCGCGCACCGAGGAGTGGATCAGCCCGCAAACCGTGACGCTGCGAGAGGTCGACGCAGAGCCGTTGGCTCCAGGCGTCGAGATGGGCAAAGCGGTGTTGAAGGCGCTGGGATTTCAGACCGGCTTCACCCACATGGAGTGGTTCTTGAAAGCTGATGGCGAAGCCGTGTTTGGTGAAATCGGCGCCCGCCCACCGGGGGCGCGTTCGGTCGATATCATGAACTACGCCAACGACATCGACGTCTACTCCGGCTGGGCGGAAGCCGTCTGTCACGGACGGTTTAGTCAGACCATCGAGCGTAAGTACAACGCCGCGGTGATTTTCAAACGCGCCCAGGGGCAAGGACGGATTCGGCACATCGTTGGCCTCGAGCCTTTGCTCCACGAGTTTGGCGACTCAGTGGCTGTCGTCGACCTGTTGCCGATCGGCGCCCACCGTCGCAATTGGCGAGCGACTCTGATTTCCGACGGATATCTCGTCGTGCGGCACACCGATCTCGAGACCACCTTGGCGATGGCCGACAAGGTTGGGACGGATTTGCAGATTTATGCCGGGTAGGGGTCGCAGCAGCCCCTACGGCCGTTTGGCTTCGAGCAGCCAATAGACAACACGGTCGGCGAAGACCGGATCGAGGGACATGCGACTGTGCTTACGGGGGATGAAGACGGCGGCTTTAAAGGCGATCGATGGGTTTCGTTCTGCCGGCAAAGCGGAGAATTCTTCATTCAGTAAGGCGCTGCTGCGTAACACGCTACCATCACCGCTATTGCGGACAATCGTTTGGATGTCGCCGGTGTCAGGATCGATCGCCAGTACGGCGGGCGTCGGCATTGAGGTGCCAGCAAGCAGGAAAAGATCGGTACCTGCAGGCGGAGATGCTGGCAAATCGAGCGCCCGTTGAAACTGGTCGGCGAGTCGTAACATCCGGCGTTGATAGTCAAGGGCAATGCGCCGACGAGTCTTGGCTTCGGGAATATCGGGCAAAAGCCATTGCAGCATCGAGTCCTTGTCACGAGCCGCCAACCCCCAGCCATGCCGTTCCCATATTTCTGGATCGAGCAACGAACCTGCGTCGTGAGACGGATCTTTGGCATCGACATAGGCCCCATGGCGCGCCCTTGGAAACAGCTGATAACCGGAAGGGAAAGTGCCGTTGAGCAGCGCGTCGTAAAACGGAAAGCCGGGGCCGTGACGTACCCCCTCGATCATATTGATCGCAGCCTTGGCCGATCCGCCGTTGGGCGGCGACACCAGAATCACCCGTGCGATGTAGCGCGCCCCTTCCCAGGTGAGGTCCGGCAACGAACCATCCACAGGGAGCGGCTGGGGCCCGTAACGTAAGTAGTAACGGGTCAGCAGGCCCCCCATCGAGTGAGCGATGACGTCGAAGCGGATGGCCTGTTCGGGTTTGCCGTGGAGTTGACGCTGCTTCTGGCAGTAACTGGTCTTTTCGCGGATGAAGGCATGTAGGCGTTGTGCATTGGCAGCATTGTCGAGCCGCCAGTCATAGTCGAATTGGAAGGAATTGAGATGTTGACCGTCGAAGTTTTCGCCCAGCCGTTGGCTCAGGTCTTCGTCGCGGTAGCCGGCGGCACTGAGGGCGCGAAGGATCTTGAAATAGGGCCTGAGTCGCAGGGACACCTGGCGAAAACGGATCCGGTCGAGCACGCCGGCGGGTTGCACGTTGGGAGACGGCACGTCGTCACGCATGGAGAGAGCGATGATGCGAGCGCCCTCGGGTGTGTCGGGTGCAGCGTAGTCGCCACCCACTTCTCCCCACACCACCTTGCCAGAGTCCTCATCTACCAGTCGCGAGCCAAGGAAACCCGGGATGACAATCACCGGATTACGGTCTGGAAAACGTTCGGCTGCGGCAGGATCGAAGAATTCGTCGAGGTTGGCCGGCGTCAAGGTGGCTAAACAGCCGGTCAACAGCAAGCTGATCGCGCCAGCGAGGCTCCATCCAACAATGCGCCGACGGTTTGATCTCATCACACTCGCCTCATCCTTGTCCAAAGCTCATTTTGTAGACCGAGCACCGGCTCAGGATCCGATCAGCCAACAACGGAGGTACGGTCGATCGGCCCATTCCAACGTTACTTCCAGTGGGCGATCCGATCGCGGATGCGGCCAAATTTAAGCTCTTCGAACAGTGGGTCAACGAGCTTCGGGTCGGCGCCATCGAGGCGCAGCTCGTCCAGATTTGCAGAGGCTGGCGCGTCCAGGGCGATCGTCGCCAGTTGCCGCGACAGCAAGGCGGTCTCGCGTTGCTCGTCGAGCTTGGTCCGCAGTGATTTGGCTCCACGGATCGGTAACGTTGGCACCTCGTCGAGGTGTTGATAGATGTTGTCGAGACTGTCGAGGGCGCCTAACAACGCCACCGCGGTCTTCTTACCGACGCCTTTGACGCCAGGGATGTTGTCGACAGAATCTCCTGCCAGCCCCAAATAATCGATGATCTGATCCGGTCGCACACCGAATTTCTCGGCCACAGCGGTTGGGTCGTAACGTTCGTCTTTGGCGAAGTCGAACAATGTGACTCGTTCGTTCACCAGCTGCGCTAGATCTTTGTCCGAAGTCACCAACACAATCTCGTGTCCCGCCGGCTCGAGCTGGCGACAGAGCGTACCCACCAGGTCGTCTGCCTCGTAACGGGTGTCGACGTAGATCGCCGCTCCCAGGGCTTCACCAATTTCCTGACACCAATTTTGTTGCGCCTCGAGCTCCGGCGGTGGCAGCTCGCGTTGTGCTTTGTAAGGTGGGTAGATTTCGTTGCGGAAGCTGGTGGTCAAGCTCTTGTCGAAGGTCAGCCCGAGATGGGTCACGCCTTCCTTCTCGATCAAGCTGAGCAGGAATTGGGTGAAGCCATAGGCGGCGTTGACGGGCAGTCCAGATCTGCCCACCATCTTGGTGGGAATCGAAAAATAGGCTCGAAAGATATACGGACTGGCGTCAACCAGATGAATGGTGTGGGTCGTCATAGGCTGGGTTCTTCCAAGCGAGATGAGTGGGGCGGAGAAAGCGATACAATGCGGTCGATGAGCCTGAACCTAGATACGATGCGCGTTGCCCTCAGGTTGGGTTCGCGGCCGGTGGCGGCTCTGGTTTGGCTGCGGTAGACCGAGCTGCGTCACCGAGGATAGCTCGCCACGAGAACTGTACATCACAAGAGTGCCACGTTGATACGTTTGAGATTTCGACTCGGTGCCGCAGCTTTGCTGTTCTGGCTGCTCTCCGGATGCGGTAGCACTGGCGAGCTTCCCAATGAGGTCGCTGTTGCTTCTCCGGGCTGCAGCGCGCCATCAACCTCGATCTCTCAGGTGCAGGGTGTCGAGGCGACGAGCCCCCTGGACGGCGAACGAGTGACGGTGCGTGGAGTGGTCGTCGGCGATTTCCAAGGTCGAGATGAGCTCGGTGGATTTTTTCTGCAGAGCGACGAGGCGGACGCCAACCCCCTGTCTTCGGAAGGGCTGTTTGTTTTTGCCCCACGTGGACCTGACGTCGCCATCGGTGACCGACTGCTGGTTCGTGGCGAGGTGAGTGAACACCAGGGGCTCACCGAGCTCAAGGACATCATCTCGATCGAGGTGTGTTCATCGGGCGAGGCGCCGGAGCCTCATCAGATCGCCTTGGGCGACAT
>JAJCXQ010000124.1 GCA_029263355.1 Acidobacteriota bacterium
CGCTGCCTTCCAACAAGACCGTCAGCCGGCGGTTTCGAGCTCCCAGGGACGCAAAATCCTTCTCGTAACCTTCGATCCGAGCGAGGTGCAGATGAGCCAGACGATCATCGGGCTCGAGCTCCAGAACACGCTCCCAACTGCGGCGTGAGTGCACCAAAGACTGACCCCGCATCGGGCCGAGATGAAACTCGAGCTCACCGAGCGCCACCAAGGCTTCGAGATCGTCGGGACGCCGACTCAGCACCTCGGTCAGCAAGCTGCCGGCGGTCACTTCGTCGCCGTTGTTGAGAGCGACCGCAATTTCGAGCAGGCGACGGTCGTCGGGCGCCAACCGGTCAGCGTTGCTGATCGCCTTTTGAAGTGCCTCGTTGTAGCCCTGGAGATCGAGGGTCCAGTTGTGGGCGAGACTCAGCCGGTACCAAGCGAGGGCAAACTTGGGATCTTCGGAAACCGCCGACTGGAAGGCGACCGCGGCGTCGCCAAAACGGCCTGCCCGCCAGGCGTTTTCGCCGTCCAGATAAAACTTGAGGGCTTGGAAGGACTCGGTGGTCAGTGCCGCCAGTCGCTTCATCCTGGCGGCCGAGCCACGGTCCATTTCAGCCAGCAGCTGGGTTGCCAGACTATCCACCAGAGAGAAAATTTCGGCGGCGGGACCTTCCGCTTCCGCGCTGGCAGCGGGTTCCGCGCCGGAGGAGGTGATGCGATAGAGGTTGGCGTCGAATCTGAGTTGCCCCGCAACTTCGAAGATATTGCCGAGGATCAGCAGGTCGGCGTCGAATTGGCGAGCCAGTCCAGCAGCGCTCGCCGGGTCGGAGATGTCGATCGGCTTCTCGATCCGGCGCCGCAGAAGCGCTCGGGAGTCGATCGCGCGCAGGTCTCCAGCGCCGTCGAGCTTGGTGCTCAAGAGGTCGACCATGCCTTCGCTGAGGTATTGGAAACCTTGATCTCCGCGCACGGTGAAGGGCAGCACGGCCACAGCGGTTGGCGCCATCGCGGTCGGCGGTCGGGGGATTTGTTCAGAAGGTGAGTTTTGGATCCGATAGATCCAGCCCGCCGCCAACGCGGCGGTGAGGAGCACGCCAGCGATGAAAGTCAGCAGCAGCGAGCGTCGACGACCGACGATCGCGCCAAGCTTCGACCGCGAGTCGCCATCAGCATTTTTGCCGGCCGTTCGAGCGGTGTCTTGCGCAATCCCGATCGTCTCCAAGTCAGGCGCTGGCAAACCGATCACCGAGCTTTCGGTGGTCACCGGCAATGCGAACGCCATCTCCTCGGCGCTTTGGAACCGTTGATCGGGATCTTTGATCAGAGCGCGATCGATGACCTGGGTCAGCACGTCCGGGGTCTCCGGGCGCAACTCGCGCACCGGGATCGGTTCTTTGTTGAGGACGGCCTGAATGATGGCGGTCTGGTGAGGGCCGTTGAATGGGCGTTTGCCGGTCAACATCTCATAGAGGATGACCCCCACGGCCCACAGATCGGAACGTGGCCCGGGGTCGCCGAGGGCTTGTTCGGGCGCCATGTAATACGGGGTGCCGATCGATAGGCCGGTGCGCGTCAGAGCCGCGTCACCAGCCATTTTTGCGACGCCGAAATCGAGCACTTTCACTTGACCGTCTTCGGTCAGAAAAATGTTGGCCGGCTTGATGTCACGGTGCACGATGCCGTTACGGTGAGCCCGCGCCAAACCGGCGGCCACCGAACGCGTGATGTAAATGGCCTCGTCGATCGGCAGCGGTCCACGCTCGAGGCGTTGTTTGAGGGTCTCGCCTTCGTAACAGGCCATCACCATATAAAGTCGTCCATCGTCGGTCTCGTTGACTTCGTGGACGGTACAGATATTGGGATGGTCGAGCTTCGAGGCGGCCCGCGCTTCGCGCAGGAAACGTGACTTGGCTTCGGCGGTTTCGTTGAGCTCGAACAACAAGAACTTGAGGGCGACGACGCGGCCGAGACGGGTGTCCTCGGCGCGGTAGACGTATCCCATCCCGCCCTTGCCGAGGCGTTCGTAGACTTGGTAATGACCGACGGTGGCGCCGCTGAGCGAGCTCACCGGTCCGGGCATGGTGTGCGGTGTCGCTGCGCCCCAACGGGCGCGGTCGAACAAGGTGGTCGAGTCGTTGGGAGCCCAGCTGCCGGAGGCGCGGTGGTCGTCGATCTCTTTGTGGCGCGCCAAGAACGTCAGTGCTTCAGCCAACAGGCCACTATCGTCGTGGCAGGCACGCTCGAGGAACTTTTGACGGTCTTCCGGCTCCCGCTCGAAGGCCTGAGCGAGTACCTGGTTGAGCCGATTTTCGAAGCCAAGGTCCATTGCTGTCTTCTGAGCGGTCCGCTGAGGAGCGCTGGTGGTTCCCCGGGTGGTTCGTGGCGGCTGGTTGCAAGGAACGGAGCGGTGTTGCTCGGTGATTTCTCCCGGCGATGTTGTCTAGATTGCCGTCTCGAGATGGGGCCGCCTACCATCCGCAAGATATCATGTTTGTGATCCAAACCAGGGTGGTGTGAATCGCTGGCATGCCATTGATTCGCCAGCGTCGAATTGCAGGCTGACGCCTGAGATATCATCTTGCCTGCGGATGCTGCTAGGGCTCAACGATAGGAAGGTGACTGTGAGGCTAAGTCTACGACGGGTTGACATGATTCTTCTCGCGGTGCTCGTTGCGGCCACGGTCTTCGTTGCGGCCACGGTCTTCGTTGTGCCCACAGTTTGGGGAGACGAAGCTCCGAGGACCTTGCGAGTCGATTATTTCCATACCGGGAACGCCAGCCAGGAGATCTTCAGCTTGGATCGCCTGGTGGTCGAGCCCTTGGCGTGGCCAGGGAATCCGCAGCGCCCGCTCGACGACACGTTGTTCGGCAAATACTTCTTTCGAGTCGACGACGTGGCCACTGGCTCGACCTTGTACTCGCGCGGATTCGCCTCGATTTATGGCGAGTGGGAGACCACCAGCGAAGCGCGCGAAATGCACCGGACATTCCACGAATCGCTGCGGTTCCCGATGCCGACCAAGCCGGTCCGGGTAATCTTGAGCAAGCGCGACAAGCGCAATGATTTCCAGGAAATCTGGCAATTTACCGTCGATCCTGGTGACATGTTCGTCGACCGCTCGACGGTGCCGAGTCCCGAGCTGATCGCGATCCAACAGATGGGCGATCCAGGTTCCAAAGTCGACTTGTTGCTGCTCGGTGATGGTTATGCCGCCGACGAGAGAGATAAATTCGAACGTGATGCCCGCCGCATGACCGAGGCGCTGTTCGCGGTCTCACCGTTCGCTGAGCGCCGATCCGACTTCAATGTTTGGGGGCTTTGTCCAACCGCCGCGACGTCGGGAGTTTCGCGTCCCTCCACTGGGGTTCACTTGCGCTCGCCGGTAGGCACAACCTACGATGCCTTCGGCTCGGAGCGTTATGTCCTGACCTTCAACAATCGCGCCTTTCGCGACCTGGCGGCGTGGGCCCCTTATGACGTTGTCGAGATCCTGGTCAACGCCGAAACCTATGGTGGTGGCGGCATTTACGGTTTGTACGGCACGGTGGCGGTGGACACCGACTTTGCAGACTATGTGTTCGTCCATGAGTTCGGCCATCATTTTGCGGGTCTGGCCGACGAGTATTACACCTCGTCGGTGGCCTACGAGATCCCAGCGAGTCGGGTCGAGCCCTGGGAGGTCAACGCGACGGCGCTCAGCGATCCCGAGAATCTGAAGTGGAAGGACCTGGTGGAGCCAGGTGTCGCGCTGCCGTCAGCCTGGCCCAAGGCGGAATACGAAGCCTATTCGCGATCGATTCAAGAGCGCCGACGCGCCATCCGTGCCGAGAATCGGCCCGAGGCCGAGATGTCTGCGCTGTTCCGTGAAGAGCGCAAGGCGACAACCAAGCTTCTGGGGGCGGCGCCCCTGGCAGGCAAGGTGGGGGCTTTCGAAGGCGCAAACTATGCCGCCCGCGGCTACTACCGGCCACAGATCGACTGCATCATGTTTACCCGTGACCCAGTGCCCTTCTGTGCCGTATGCCAGCGTGGCCTCGAGCAGGTGATCGATCTGTACACGTCGCCTGCCGAGTCCGCCTCCGCCTCCGCCTCCGCCGAGTCTGCTAGCGTCTCGGACACGCCTTGAATTTATTACTTCTCGAGCCTGCCGAGGTTGACGCGGCAGGTCGAACGCGGTTGCGTGACCGGAGAGCAAAGCATATTCGCTCTGTGTTGCGAGCGGTTCCGGATCAAGTGTTGCGGGTTGGTGTGATCGGCGGTGGGATCGGTAGCGGCCGGGTTGTGTCCCTTGACGACGGAAGCGTCGAACTGGATGTCGAGATCGACAACCCCGTCCCGGCGCGTCCTTGGATCGACCTCATCGTCGGGTTGCCTCGCCCTGCAGTTTTGCACCGGGTTCTGCAGACCGTGGCTGCGATGGGGGTGGGGCGGCTCGATCTGACCGCGGCTTGGCGGGTGGAGAAGAGCTTTTTCTCGTCGCCAGCGCTGCGTCCGGAGTCGATCCGCAAACATCTGCTGCTCGGCGCCGAACAAGGGATGACGACCCGCCTACCCGCTGTCCACCAGCACCGACTGTTGGTGCCGTTGATCCGGCAGCTCGAGGCCTCGGAGGAGCCCCCGCAGCGAGTGCTGGCCCATCCCGATGCGTCGGGATCGTTCGAGACGGTCTTCTCGTTGGCAGCTGGCGGGCGTCTCGAAATCGCGATTGGACCCGAAGGTGGCTGGATCGATCGTGAGGTGGAGTCGTTCCAACGTGCAGGATTTGTCGCCTGCTCTCTGGGGCCTTGGATCTTGCGGGTCGAAACCGCGGTCACCGCGGTGCTGGCACAGGCCGAGTTGTTACGCCGAATTTCGGTTGGCGAGCCGGTTGACGAGCCGACGCATAGCCCGTGTTAGACTGCCACCGCAACCTTTGCAGAAGTTTCTAGTTTAGACCTGTTATGGAGGCAGCCGATGTCCGCGGGGTGGACCTACTTCCTCGATTTCAAGAACGAAGCCTTTGAGCTCTCGGACGGAGAGTTGACGGTGGGCCGCAGCCGTGTCTGCGACATCACGATCGACGATCCGAGTGTCAGCCGTCGTCACGTAGTGCTCAAAGCGGATAGCGGCAGGATTCTGCTGCAGGATCTGGGTTCGAGCAACGGTACGTTCGTCAACGGCGTCAAGGTCGAAGCCAGCGCCGAGTTGCACCATGGCGACGCGCTCGGTTTGGGCGACGCTGACGTCTCGGTTCGGGTGATCGGGATGTCTGCATTCGAGACCGTCCGGATGGACGCGCTCCCGGCTCCGGGGCACGGCGACGCGACGCTTTTCCTGCAAGAAGCTTCGGCCAAATTGGCGCAAGAGGCGATAAGCCATGAGGCTGATGCCCCGCTAGCTTTCGCTCCGCCGGAAGGCGCCCCGCTGACGTTTGCGGGGGGGCCATCACACATGGCGCCACCGCCGGTCACCGCACCGGCGCCACCGCCGGTCGCCGTACCGGCGCCGCCGCAAGCTGTCGCACCGCCGCCGCCGCCGGTAGAGTCAGAGCCCGTCAATCATATGGCGCCACCGCCGGTCACCGCAGCGGCGCCACCACCGGTCGCCGCACCAGCGCCGCCGAAAGCTGTCGCATCGCCACGATCTCCGGAGCCGCCGACCGCTCCGCTCATTCATCCTCCAGCGTTCTCGCCGCCGGCAGATTCGCCTGCTGCGCCGCCGCCTGCGGCGCCTCGAGCCGGGGTTCCTTCAACTGTAGCCCCTTCTGCTGCGCAGCCAGCAGCGCCAGTTCTGCCAGTGATTCCTGCGGCGTCTGCCGCGGTTCAGGCGGCCGGCGATGTGCGCCTCGATCAGAACACTGGTGAGCTTTTGCCGTCCCTGGATGGATTTGATTCCACGATGGGTCCCGAGATGCTCGAGGCGATCCGAATGGAAGCTGCGGAGAATCCGCCGCCGCCCACCGCAACGGCGCAAAATCCCTACAGCAACCCTAATAGCTCGCCGGCGCCGACCGCGGCGACGGCGGGATTCGGCATTCGTTTCCTCGCCTTTTGCATCGACTGGGTGTGGATGACCGCGGCGACCGCAGGTGCGTACTTCTTTGGCGGTCAGGAGGTCGGGGCCATTGTGGGGGCCGGGCTGTCCTTCGTCGTCATGCTATTTGGTTGGGCGATCTGGGGGACTACGCCGGGCAAGCGGGTTTGCAAGCTGTACCTCAGTGTGGGGGCTGCAAACCATGCTGGGATCGGGTTCCCACGGGCGCTGGCGCGGATTTTTGGGTATCTCGTGAGCACTGTAACGCTCGGCATCGGTTTCTTGATGATTGCCTTCAGCAAGTCGAAGCGGGGCCTGCATGATCTGATCGCAGGCACGGAGGTACGGCGACAGGCTTGAGCCGCCGCGTAAAGCAGCCGTAAATCTCGCTCGGGACATCTTGCACCCGTTGCCGAGGCGACACTAGCATCTCGAGATGCAAGATTCTGTTTCGAACGATTCTTCTCCCACGTCTTCGGTTGCTTCTCATCCCACTTGGCAAGTTTGGCTGGGGAGACTCGGCGGGGTGGTGCTGGGCGCGGTCTTTCTGGTTGCTGCCTGGGCCAAGACGCTGGACCCATCAGCCTTTGCGACCCAGATCACACAGGAAGGTCTGGATTTTCTTTTACCAGCCAACATCGTAGCGCTGATCGCGTTGGCCCTCGAGGTGTTTCTGGGCGCGGCCTTGCTGTTGGCGATCCGGCGGCTCTGGATCTTAGTGCCAACCGCCAGCCTGGTGGTCTTTTTCCTCTTCCTTACCGGCCGCGGGTACTGGCGTTACGCTCGCGGTATCGAGCCCGAAGAGGGGGCTAGCTGCGGCTGTTTTGGCAACCTTGTCGAGCGCACTCCGGCGGAGGCCTTCTGGCAAGATTTGTTGCTGATGTTGCCGGCGTTGCTGCTGGCTTTCTTGGCTTTTGATCGCGGTGGCAAATGGCCGCGTTTGCGGTTGGTGGTGGTCGGTGTACTGACCGCGGTGACGGTGCTGGTGGCCTGGAAGGCTCCTGAGTTGCCGCTCGACAACCTGGCAACACGCCTGCGGCCCGGCACCGAGGCGCTGTCGATCTGTGCCGGATCTGAGGAAAAAAACAATCGGGTTTGTATGGACGGGATCCTGCCTGAGCTGGCCGATGGTGAACATATCGTTGTCATGGCACAGTTGACGGACGACCCGTTCACCGACCATGTCGAGGCGCTGAACGAGTATCATTGGGCGGCTTCGGGTCCGGCACTGTGGGTCTTGACGGACGCATCAACAGACGAGCTGTTCACGTTTCGTTTCAGCCTCGCCCCTTCGTTCGAGATACGTGAAGCTCCTCTCGCGTTGCTTCGTCCTCTCTATCGAACTTTGCCGAGATCATTTCTGGTTCGGGATGGGGAGGTGGTGGAGACCTACAGCGGGTTGCCGCCGCTCGAGCGGTTGGGTATAGCTGCCGGTAACGAAAGCACAAACCCGATAAACTGAACGAAACGTATGTTTTTGGAGAGTACACTCTCAGCAGATATCATCGTCAGAAGATGAGGGCCATCAAGATGCGACACGAGAT
>JAJCXQ010000125.1 GCA_029263355.1 Acidobacteriota bacterium
TGCTGCCTTCAGGGCCTCGAGGACCCGAGGCTCGAGGCGCAGGGTAGAGCGTGGGTATTCTTTGCTCCTGCAATTCCCTTGGGCGGCCGCCCCATGCGTCTCTTCTTGGTAGTCATGTCATATGACCGGTCGGTTGTATGACAGCTTAGGCAGCGCGCAGGACGTTTGCGACGTATTGATGACGCCAGGAAGTACCGCGTCGAGTCGTCAGGCCGCGACGGTTCAACTCGTCGGCGACAGCTCGCAAGGATTGGCCGCTCTCGCGGAGCTGATGGACAGTGGCTAGCGTTTTCTGCTCTTCGGGTAGCTCGAGGAGCCCTCGTCCGTCCTCGTCGACTTGGAAGCCATACGGGACGGTCCCAACCCGCTCACCGCGCCGCCGTTTCGACTGGAGCGCTTCCCGCGTCCGTTCGGCGATGACTTCGCGCTCCCACTGGGCAACGGACGCCATGACATTGAGCACCAGGCGGCCGGCTGCTGTGCTGGTGTCCAAGCTCTCGGAGAGAGACACCAGCGAAACACCCTGCTTCTCGAAACGCTCGAGGAGATCACCGAGATCTCGAACCGACCGAGTCAGCCTGTCGAGCTTGTAGCAGATCACGACATCGATGGCGCCGGCATCGACCAGGTCGAGCAAGTGTTCCATAGCCGGCCGGTGTAGTGACTTGGCACTCTCGCCGGCATCAGTGAGGACATCGCGCAGCTCGACATCCTGAACCGTGGCCATGGCGCGGATCTTCTCCGTCTGCATGGTCAGTGATTCACCCTTCGCGGCTTGGTCGTCCGTGCTGACTCTTACGTATCCGATGGCTGATCTCATGGCGGCTCCCGTTGTTGTTCCTGACGTCAGAAAGTCATTTAAGCTCGTGTCTCAAGACAAGCACTCGACTTCGGCCGTTGCATTCTGGAGCCATGCGGCGTCTGAGCTATTGGCTTGGTGTCCGTGGGCGATGAGAGGAGGGGCTTTGCGCCCCGACGCGCTGCAGTTTTGAGGTCCTGTCGACGGTTTGCGGTGGCTGGCGAGCTCGTCGGCGACGCGCTTGCGCTGCAACCAGTACAGGTTGGAGAGTCTTGGCTTGTCTTGGCCCCGCCACGGAGACTAAGCTAGTCAGTGTACTGACTGATCAAGGTCAATATTAACTGCTCCACCGACATAGCCGGCCTCTGAGTAGGAGAACGGTTTTTTATGGTCCCTAGGATCGGTGGCGGCCAAAGACAAACCCGGCGCCGACGAGCCGGCGCCGGGAGGGTCAACATCAATCGTGCTGACACCGACCGACGCCATGGATCACGTCGACTTGTACGCTCGTTCGACGAGTGCCATCTTGAGATTCCTCAACGCGTCAGAATGCGCGGCTTCATACTCGTCAAAGCCCTCTGGGAAACCCACGAAGTTCATCATCGGCGGATCGAAGAGCTGTTCCAGCGAGAAATCCCAAACCAGAACACTGCGATGCAAGGGTTTAAGCCCCCAAAGGACTTCCCTCATCACTTTGATGATCTGATGTCGCACTCGCTGTTCGAGATCCCCTTCCAAGAACTGTAAGCGGCCAGGGTCGTCTTCACCGCCACTCCAGAGCCCCTCCGCGAGTGCTGCGTAGACCACACACCGACGATCTTGCCGCGACAGGGTTCCGGCACATCGCTCGTCGACGTAGGTCTCGGCCACCGCCCGCAACTCTCGAAGATGCTGCGCCTCAGGGTGCATCCAGCTCAGTTGGTGCTCGATGAGTAGGTCCGCTCGGCCGGTGATGGTCGGGACGCAGGTCTGGCTCGCGCCGCCGCTGTCCATCTTTGAGGACCTGGCGTCCACCGGCGGCGTCCAAAACGCCCCGGCACGGTCCACCACCAGGCCGAGACCTATGCCCGCCAGGATACCCATCAGGCAGAGGACCGCGGTCGAGATCGAGGTGGCGGCGGTGGCAAACGATTGGCCCACCAGGAAGACGCTCACCAGAAAGACGCCCGCCAGGCAGAGGCCCACGATGCGCCAGCGGGCACCGCTGACCGTCGTGGTTGTGGTCGTGAGACCTATGCCCGCCAGGATACCCACCAGGGCCAAGATTGAGGTGGCGGTTGCGAACGAGAAGCCCACCAGGTAAAGGACCGCGGTCGAGATCGAGGTTGCGAGCGAGAAGCCCACCAGGCCCGCCAGGCAGAGGCCCACCAGGAAGGGTTATCGCCAGGCGCCCTTCGGCGGCGTCAAACACGCCCCGGCACGGTCCACCACCAGGCCGAGACCTAGGCCCGCCAGGATACCCACCAGGTAAAGGACCGCGGTCGAGATCGAGGTGGCGGTGGCGAACGATTGGCCCACTAGGAAGAAGCCCACCAGGCCCGCCAAGCCCACCAGGCCCGCCAGGCAGAGGCCCACCGGGAAGGGTGTACGCCAGGCGTCCTTCGGCGGCGTCAAACACGCCCCGGCACGGTCCACCACCAGGCCGAGACCTAGGCCCGCCAGGATACCCACCAGGTAAAGGACCGCGGTCGAGATCGAGGTGGCGGTGGCGAACGATTGGCCTACTAGGAAGAAGCCCACCAGGCCCGCCAAGCCCGCCAGGCAGAGGCCCACGATGCACCAGCGGGCACCGCTGACCGTCGTGGTCGTGAGGCCTATGCCCGCCGGGAAGCCCACCAGGACCAAGATTGAGGTGGCGGCGGCGAGCGAATGGCCCACTAGGAAGAAGCCCACCGGGACCGCCAAGCCCGCCAGGCAGAGGCCCACCAGGAAGAAGTCTACGCTGCGCCAGCGGATGCAGCTGAACGTCGTTGTCCGCGTCGGGAGCCTGTCGTCCTTCGACGGCAAAGACACCGCAGCACGGATCAGTCGGCCCAACGCTTCTAAGACCGTCCCAGAGCCGTTCGGTGGAGTAAAAAAGCTCCGATGTGTCACCGAGGCTTCAGTTGTGACCTCAAGACTATTGGGGGTGAATATAGATACCCCTTTCCGCATCAGGCCAGCGACCTTAGAGCACCATTCATATGCTGCAGCCTGCCAACTACGTGCCTCAGTCGGCGACGGCACTGTGGCCTCGTCCCCATCCACTTTCCAGAACTCGCTATCGTGGAACGCTGGGAGCTGCATCACGAGCCGCAGAAGCTCGTTGTGCTTCGCGGTCTCTTCGATTGCAGCCCGATCCAGGGTCTCCATTCTCGTCCGTCCTTTCCGCGTCGGTCCGTGAACACCCGTATTGTTTGCTTCCTGATTTCCACTGGTGGTCCCACCGCCGGAATGACCACCGCCGTCTCCATCCGGTCCGCGATGGTCGTCCTGGCGAGCCAATATCGTGAGTATTCGTTGCATCTCTCTGCTGACGGTAGGGTCAGAAATATCAAGTACTTCGGCTATCTCTGTTTGGAGATAGCCACGAAGGGCCAGTTTTAGGATTATTCTTTGTCGAGGTGTCATCTCTTGCCTGGTCTGATCCAGGCGCTGTCTCAGATAAATCTTCCGCCCGATCGCGTCCTCGACCGCGACGGCTTCGGCCCGTCGACTGAACCATGCTCTATTGTCCGATTCGTGGCGCTTCAGCCGGCTTTCCGTCCGCGCCATATTGGAAGCCGTGCGGTGAGCGACCTTGTGTGCTACCGCCTTGAGCGACTCTGGTTTGTTGCCCTCGGCGATCCACCGGCCCAGCTTGTCGAGCGCCAAGGCCTCGGCATCAGAAACCATGTAGTCATACTTTCCTAATGCCCGACGACACACCCCCTCCATAAACAGCCGGAGGTTTTTGTCCCTGTAGAGATTGCTGGAGATATTCTCACAGAATCCAAGGTCCGTGGCTGAGCGGTCTTTCCAAGCGTCGGTGGTGGTCATCCGCATACTCTCCATCGAATCGGATAAGAGTTGTTGGATCTACGAAAATCCATAGGAGATGCCTAAAGGCTTTCTCCATCAGAGTAGGCACCGGAGGTCCCAGAATCTTTTCACTCAATTCCAATTTCCGGATTGGATACTGACTCGTCGGCCGGTTCACCTCACTTCAACAATTCGAATCTCGAAAGCTTTGAGCACCTAGCGGTGCCTCCTTCTGTGAAGGGGCAAGCGCTGAACGGGAATGTTGCCTAGACACAAGCCTGGAAAGGAGTGAGCATGTTCCGACTTCTGAGCTACTTCAAAGAACAGACGACATCGCCTGTAGGGCAAGCGGTGTCATCGATCCAGAGTGCCGATCGACAAATCGTCCTTCCTACACTGGATCATCACTATCCTATCCGTCGTCAGCTGTGTGCTGCCACCTCCAATACCCTGAGTTTCAAAAGAGAAGGAGACCCATATGCCTGAGAAGGGTCCCTCTTTCACAACTGAACACGTGATTTTGGGCGTCATCCTTGGCTTCGCCGCTGTCGGGTCGATCTTCGGCGGTATCTATGCTTTCGCCCAGCTCGTTGCTAAATTGCTAGGGTAGCCCCTGGTGGCGACGCTCGGGGAACAAGACTATCCTCTCCCAGGGGAGGATCTGAAGCATCGCTCCAACGCTACCGCATGACTTGCAGGTAGTGTGCTGGGACGAATCCGGGGACACTTTTGAGAGCATAAAAAAGTGTGGGGCAATCCGGGGTGGCGGGCATCATCCTGCATCTGCGGCGGCGCGCTTTTCGGAGGCAGCACCACCAGGTGCCCCACACTTTCTTACGCTCCCGTGATAAAGGGGCCTGAGTAGCATCGGAACAGAAACGCACGCTAAGAATCATTGAGGTTCTTTTGAGTTGGAGGTCCAGATGACAGCAGAAGAGGATGTTGCCGCGGAGACGTCGGATGTTCCGAACCCCAACCAGCTCACAGGTGAGCAATCGGCACTTAGGGACCGGGTGACAGAACTCGAGGCGAATCTCATCGCCCAAGATCATCG
>JAJCXQ010000126.1 GCA_029263355.1 Acidobacteriota bacterium
GGATGCGTTATGGATGTCACGCCGTCATCGGCGCCCGTCCCATCGCGGCGAAGTAAGCCTGCAGTGCCGGAATCAATGCAGCCCGGAGATCGGCAGCAGACTGATAACGCTCATCTGCTTCATAGGCCAGACAACGTCCGAGAACGATCTGGAGCTCGTGCGACGCGAGACGGTCACCGGGAATCTCGATTTTGCTTTCTTGGATCGAGCTCAGAACTTGTCCCGGTGTACGGCCGCGAAACGGCTTGCGGCCCGACAGGGCTTCAACCACCATCACACCGATGGCGAATAGATCCGACCGCTCATCCGCTTCTTCGCCACCGAGTTGCTCGGGCGCCATGTACGCCAAGGTCCCGATGACAAATCCAGGCATTGTGAGATTGCTGTTCTCGATCCCGGAATGAGCATGAAACTTGGCGAGCCCGAAGTCTAGTAGTTTGACGGTGCTGTCGGCACCCCTGCCATGGACAGTAACGTCGCCATGGACAGTACCGTCGCCATGGACAGGAACGTCGCCATGGACAGGAACATCGCCATGGACAGGCCCAGAGATCAGGACATTGTCGGGCTTAAGGTCCCGATGAACAACCCCTCGACGATGAGCAGCGGTGAGTCCATCCAGAATCCGATCGAACAATTCGGCGGCCCGATCGGCGCTGTACGGGCCTTCCCGACGCAGAATCTGGCCCATCGTCGCACCCTCCAAGTACTCCATGACCAAGTAGGCACAACCATGCCCGGTCTTGCCGAAGTCGTGGATCGTGATGATCCGAGGATGCGCCAGCTTGGCCACAATGTGGGCTTCACGCTCGAAACGTCGCGAGGCCTCGGGGGCGTCCATCACCGACCGCGCCAACACTTTGACCGCCACCGGACGATCCAAGCGTAGGTCACGGGCCGCGTAAACCACCGCCACGCCTCCCTTGCCCAGTACTCTGTCCAAACGGTAACGCTCGTCGATGGTGCGCTCGACCGGCAACGTCAAGGAAAGCTTGGAGCCATCCTTGGCGCACACCTCGTCGCTGCTGTCGTAACAGCGGCCACAGATCGAACATTCTTTGACCAAGTAGATCTCCTGGTCTTCGAAACGGTTCAGAACCTCCCGCTGGACACGGTCCTGTTCGTCCACTTGCACGTGCAGGCCGATGTTCTCGTATGCCAGGGCAATTTGCCCGGTCAGTGCACCGATGATCTCCAGATCATGGTCCGTGTAGGCCTCTTCCGAAGCCTTCTCGCCCAGAATCAACAGTCCAATCAAGTGTTGGTTGGTCGCCATCACCGGCACGATCAACTTGGCTCGCAAACGCCTAAACCACTGGGTTTCGTTGGCCGGCAGATCTTCGATGAGGTCGTCGGGAAACACCAGCGCCTGGCCGCTACGATCCGCGAGGCGCAAGATCTCGAAGCTATCCGGGATATTACTGACTCCCACTCGGGCGCCGGAGGAGTGTACCGAGGTCAAATCACTGCTCGAATCGTCGCGGAAAAACACATAGTTGCACTGGGTGTTGAAGGCCAGTTTCAGATCGCGGCTAATGATCTCCGAAATCTTGCCGACCGAACCGGCGTGCTGCAATTTGCTGGTGAGTCGCAACAGCAACGTGTTCTGAATCATCGATTGGATTTGCAGCACGATGAATACGGTGAGTGGCAGAGGAAGCAACGACAGTCTCCATGCCCAAGTGTTGTCGAGCCATCCAGGGATCCTCCAATCGAAAACCGCCATAAAGTTGTAGACGAGGGTGAACAGACACCAAGGCAACGCCCCGAGCAAAACCCAGCCCGCTTGCCGGCGCCCCTGCCGTGTCGGATGACGCCACGCCGGCAAGCCCAGGAAGACAATCATCAAAGCGGCCCAGACCTGCATCCAGATCCGGTTCACCGGGCCTTGCAACACTTCGAAACTCCACGGAAACACGTCGCGCTGCCCAACGACCTCGATCAGGTACGTCGCCGCGGCGGAGGTTCCCAAACCGAATCCGACGATGTAGAGCACGGGAATAACCCAGGGTCGACGCCGCACCCAGCGCTGCTTCTCCGGGATCACGGTCGCCAGATGCAGCATCGTACTGAACTGCGCGCCACTCAACAGAAAGGAGGTCGACACCGTCACAATCGCCAGTACCGGCGCACCGATGACGCTGAACGGTTGTGCAATTTCCACCGCGGCGAGCACAAACATCCAATACAGGAGATCCGCCGGCAGCGATCCCGGACGTTTGGCGATCGACAGCAATCCCATGGATCCGAACGCCGCCACCAACAGCGCATTCAGCAGCAACGGCCACCAGTCGATAGACATGCCGGGAATCACCGTCAACATCAGCGGCTGCTGATCGCGGAGGACTTGGTACTCGACTCCTCTACCGCGCTCGAATTGCGCCGCCGCCATTCCGTAGTCAACCAACGATTCGATCGACCGCCCGTCGACCCTCAAAATCACATCCTCAGCCTGCAGCCCGCCGAGATCTGCCGGCCCCTCGGACCGTACCGCGACGATCAGCGCGTGCTTCTCCAACGGCTCTACGGTCACACCAATCAGCTTGCCCGAGCTCTTCTTCGCCTCGAAAAACTGAAAAGCGAGCAGCAAGAATATAGGGAGGTACACGAGCCCTCGCCACAAGAGCTCGCGCCTCTGGCGCGAATCAGACACTGGCATATGCCTATCTTACCTGCGTTCTTCGGCAAACTTCCCTGGAAAGAGAACCCGTGTTTTGACACTACAACTACCCAGGTAGTACTATTCCTGTAGTTTGACGTATGGAACATCGGGAGAACCCATGAACCCTGATCGAAGCGAATCGACGAAATACCGCCTCGGCGATCTCCAGCTGGCCATCATGCGAGTCTTGTGGCGCCGCGGTGAAGCGGCGGTGGCCACGGTCTACGAAGCGCTGCGCGAAGAGCGCGGACTGGCTCCAACCACCGTCGCCACCATGCTGGTCAAAATGGAAAAAAAGGGTGTGGTCACCCATCGCACCGAAGGCCGCAAGTTCATCTATCTCCCGCAAGTGAGTGAAAGCGCGGTCCGCCGTTCGATGGTCGCAGAGCTCGGGAATAGATTGTTCCAAGGCAACACCACGGCTTTCGTCAATCATCTGCTGGCCGAACACGATCTCGATGCAGACGAGTTGGAACGAGTCAAGACGGCGATCGCCGCCAAGGAGGGGAAATGATGTTCACCGACCAAGTCTTCGACACCACCACCGGCCGCCTGCTGTGCTGGTTGCTGACCTACACTCTGCACAGCACGCTTTTCCTGGTCGCCGCCTGGATCATGACGAACAAGAGGGTGTCGAAAAATTGGTTCGGTCACCGCCCGTGGCTCGAAGACGCATTGTGGAAAGGCGCCCTGATCGGCGGCGTGTTGACCGCCTCCTTGCAGCTATCGATACAACGGGAGCCAATGATTGGATTCTGGCCCCTGGCGTCAACCTCAACCCTGATGGACACGGTCCCGTCGACCACCGCCACCTCGCCAATCGGGGTCCCGAATGTGATGAAGCCGGCCCACTCGAGTGCCGCTGACCGCCCAGGCTCCACAGCGAGTCCTGCCCGCGTACCGAGCTCGGCGGCAAAGCCTGCCCGCGGACCGGGCTCCGCGACGAATCCTGCCCGCGGACCGGGCTCCGCGACGAATTGGCTGCTGCTGGCTTGGCTGGTCAGCGCGTTCGTCTCATGGGTCGCTCTCGGACGCCAGAGTTGGCGCCATTGGCGGCGGCTCGCGACCCGTGCCAAGCTTGGCCAAGGCCCGCTTCCGGAGATGCTCAACAAGCTCTGTCAAGAGACCGGCTACCGCCGCTCGGTTCGTCTGAGCACCTCCTCTCGGCTGACGGTGCCGGTCGCCCTTGGCCTCGGTCGCCCCGAGATCTGCCTGCCGCCACGGACCCTCACCGAGCTCTCGACGAGCGAGCAACGGGCTCTCCTCTCCCACGAGCTCGCCCACCTGGTGCGCCGGGATTCACTGTGGCAATTGGCGGCCTTACTGATCTCTGGGCTGTTTCCATTTCAACCGCTGAACCGGCTGGCGAGTCAACGACTACGCCAGCTCTCTGAGATTCTCAGCGACGATTGGGCAGTACGCCACACCGGCAACGCCAAAGGCCTGATCCATTGTTTGACGGAAGTTGCAGGCTGGGTGATCGAGAAGCCACACTTCTTTCCCTCACCCGGCATCGCGGGTCAAGGCAGTGAGCTCGGCCAACGGATTCATCGATTGCTCTCGGAAAACAGCACTCACCGTTCGGAAGTCTCGCGGCGTGGCTTTGTCCTTACCACCGGCGTCGCTGTCTTCCTGGTCGCCACGATCGCTCCCGGCTGGAGCATATATCCGACCGCCCACGCGGCGCCCGCCCCGCAGGACGCTGCGGATGAGCGTACCGATTCGGATGAGCGTACCGATGCCGATGAGCGCATCCTGCACCGGATCGACGAGATTGGCGCGACCGCGCCGGCACCGCTACCGGCACCGCAACCCCCTTCGGCATCACCACCTCTCGCGGCGCCAGCGCCACCGAAGGTGATTCCCAGGGCTCCGATCGAACCCAAGCCAGCATCTGCGCCTTCCGTCGAGCCCACGCCAGCACCTGCGCCTCCCGCCGAACCTACGCCGCCAGCTGCACCTTCGCCAAAATTCGCGATATCGCCGAGTCCGGAACCCCCTATGGAACCAGAGCCCGCTGTGGAGCCGGAGCCCGCTGTGGAACCAGAGCCCGCTGTGGAACCGGAACCCTCTATGGAACCAGAGCCCGCTGTGGAGCCGGAGCCCGCTGTGGCGCCGGAGCCTACGGTCATACCTCAACCGCCTACGGAGACCGCCCCAGCGCCACCGGTGACTCCCCCAGAGCCTGCCGTTGAGCCGTCAGCGGTCGAGCCCCCACTCTTGCTCGAGAGGCCTCGACCGAGATACCCAACCATGGCGAGACGCTTGAACAAGATCCGAGCTACCGTCGAATTACAAGTGACCGTCGATGAGCACGGCCACGTCACCGACGCCAAGCCTGTCGGGGCTGCGATGGGCTTCGGCTTCGAGAAGGAAGCGGTACGGGTGGCGCGCGGCTCTGTCTTCAAACCGGCAACGCACGATGGGGTGCCGGTAGCCTTCGACACTCGGATGACCATCTCCTTCCAACACCAACGCTGAGCTCTGAAGACATTGACCATCAGTCAATTTGTTAGAATCACCCGTCCACGATGCCAACGTTGCTTTGATCGGTTTTCCTATGCGATCCACCCTGGAGCTCAACCTACGTAACGTCGTGTCAGGACTCCTGTGCCTAGCGCTCGTGGTCAGCACTGCCTGCGCACCCGGCGACGATCCCTCACCGCCGTCCCTCTTGACGCTCCCCGAGGCTGACATGACCGGCGTCGTGGCAGGAGCCCGGCAGCAGCTTCAACAACAGCACAAAGTTGTCGAAGCCCTGCAGCGCGACACCGACTCTGAGTCTTCTGATCTGGCGCAGGCATTCGCAGATCTAGGTCTGCTCTATGTGATCTACGATCTTCACCAACACGCCGCAGTGTGCTTCGAAAACGCGCTAAGGCTCGATGCCGATAATTATCGTTGGTCCTACCTTCAAGGCTATCTGCGAGGTCTGCAAGGCAACCTCGACGAGGCGACCGCGCTCTACCTGAGATCTCTCGACCTCGAGCCTGAATTTGTCCCTGCTTTGCTACGCCTCGGTCGGAGCCAGTTGACCTCAGGGCGTACCGCCGAGGCCAAGGCTGCTTTCGAACGCGTCGTGACCCTTGATCCCAGTGCCGCTGCGGGCCACGAAGGGCTGGGCAAAGCGGCCTCAGCCGACGGCGACGAAGCCTCTGCGATCTCGCACTTCGAGCGCGCCCTGGAGCTCGATCGTGATGCCAACAGCATCCACTACGCGCTCGCCGTGGCGCACCGTAATCTCGGCCACATGGACCCGGCTCGGGCCCATCTCCAACAAGCCGGAGATGTTGCGGCACGGATCGTCGATCCGCTGATCAACCCGCTAGCCGGCATGGCCGAAAGCCCTCAGTTTTACCTTGCTCAAGGCGCCGAAGCCTTGGACAACGGCGATTTCGAAACCGCGGCAACCGCTTTCCAGAGCGCCCTGGACCGCAAGGACACCAGCTTCGGAGCGTTTCGCGGGCTGGCGATCAGTCTCGAGCGCTTGGGTGACCCGAACGGTGCGCGCCGCACCCTCGAGCAAGCACTCGACGAGGCTACCACCGGCACCGAAGAAGACGACCTTCCAGAGCGTGCCGGCATCGAACGTTCGCTCGGATTGCTCGCCGCCACCCTCCGCCAAGATGCTCAGGCATTGGCGCACTATCAGACCTCGCTGGCGTTGCGACCCGATCAGCCCGATCTCTTGTTACGGGCCGGCAATGCTCTCGCTCGGTCTCGACGATTCGAAGAGGCGATCGCCTCCTACGACCGATTGATTGAGCTCGAGCCCGAGTGGACCAGCGCCATCCTCGAGAAACGGGCGATCGCCCTCGTCAACCTCCGACGGTGGCCAGAGGCGGTGGCGGACTTCACCCGCGCGATCGAAGCAGCGCCAGAAGAGGTGGCGCTTCGGCGACGTTTCGCCGAGGCATTGGAATTGATGGGCAACCCAGCTGGTGCTCGGGAGCAGCGCCTGGCGGTGCAGAGGCTCACCCTCGAAGATACCTCGAACGGTCCCAACCTAGCCGCCCAAGCGACGGCTCGACGCCACATGCAACGCGGTGAATTTACCGCCGCGGCGGTCCTCTACCGCGAAGTGCTAGCGCAGGACCCGAACGATCTGGAGTCTCGTCTGGGCCTCGCCAACGCCCTCGGCCAGAGCGGCCAATTCGACGATGCGGCGCAACAATTCGAACACGTCATTCGCCAAGCTCCCCGGCACGCCGAGGGACGGCGCGGTCAGATCGTCGCCCTGGTGCTCGGCCAACACTACGGCCCGGCACGAGTCAAACTGCAAGAAGCCTTGCGGACCTTCCCACGCCACGCCAGCTTCGCCTTGACCCAGGTGCAGTTGCTGACGATGGCGCCCGAGGCCAAGGTCAGAGACGGTGATCTCGCACTCGAGATTGCTCTCCGGGTCTACGCTGAGCGCCAGGACTCGCAGGTGCAGGAAGCGCTCGCCCTGGCGCTTGCCGCCACCGGCGACATCACGGCAGCCACCGCCTTGCAGCGCGATCTGGTGACGAAGGCTGAATCCCAATCCGCGACGGACGGGCAACACATCAAACTCCTGCGGACACGGCTCGCGACCTTCGAAGCCGGTCGTTCGTGGCTAGCCGCGTCACCCGACGAGATTCTCTCGCCACTGCTCTCCTCACCACCGTAAACCACGCTTCGACCTGCGACCCGACTCAGAGTTGCCGATCCGCCACGCTGCCATTTATATTCAACGTGAATGGCGGAACATGCTGGATTGTTTGTGCCAGCGCTCGGCGACCGGTTGCCGTGCCAGGGCAACGCGTTGACCCGTGCCGTCGGCAGATGGCTGCTGCGTTTGGCGCGCTGGCGGGTCGAGGGCACGATTCCGAATCGGGAAAAGCTGCTGGTGGTAGCGGCGCCCCACACCACTGGCTGGGATTTCCCGATCGCAATGGTGGCCCTGCTGGCGATCGGTGTCCGGGTGTCGTGGTTCGGCATCGACTGGGTGGTACGTTATCCTTTCATGAAGAGGCTCGGCGGCATTTCCGTCGACCGTGCGGCGAGCCAAGGCCTGGTGCCGCGGGCGATCGTCGAATTCGAACGGCATTCGAAGTACATTTTGGGGCTCTCTCCCGAGGGCTCGCGCAAGAAAGTTGTGCCCTGGAAAACCGGTTTCTACCGCATTGCCGTCGGCGCCCAGGTGCCTCTACTTCTCGCGTCGATCGACCCCCAGAAGAAATTGATCCGGGTCGGGCCGATGATCCAACCGACCGGAGACTACTAAGCCGACATGGAGACTGAGATTCGTCCCTTCTATGCTGAGTACGCCGACCGGTACTCAGACCGCTTCGGTTTCTGAGACATCACCGCCAGCGCACCCGCGCACGATTCTGTTGCAGACCGCAGGGCCATCTGGTAAACACGCGCACACATCAACACGAAGGCCGAATCGAGGAACTCTGTATGTCTAGAGGCACTGTGTATGTCTAGAAAGTCTGTGGTGCTGGTCACCGGTGCAAACGGCGAGATGGGTCACGGGCTCATCCATCGGCTAGCGGAACATAACGGCTTCGACATCCTGGCGCTCGATATCCGCGAGCTCGATGCCGAGATCGCGCCATTGTGTGCGGCGACAATTGTCGGCGACATCCTCGATCGCCGATTGCTCGAGCGCCTGGTCAGCGAATTCGAGATCCACGCCATTTTCCACCTCGCGGCGTTGCTCTCGACTCGCGCCGAGTTCACCCCTGAGACCGCCCATGAGGTCAACGTCCAAGGGACGCTCAACCTGCTCAAGCTCGCCGTCGAGCAGTCGCGTTGGCACGGCAGCCAGGTCAAATTCCTCTTCCCCAGCTCCATTGCCGCCTACGGTCTGCCCGATCTCGCCACCAAACATAGCGCCGGCAAAGTCATCGAGCGAGACTGGAACATGCCGACGACGATGTACGGTTGCAACAAGCTCTACTGCGAACACTTGGGACGCTACTTCACCCATCACTATCGCCAGCTTGCCGCCGAGTCCGACAGCAAAGGGGTCGACTTTCGTAGCATCCGCTTCCCGGGATTGATCTCGGCGTTCACCCTACCGTCCGGCGGCACCAGTGACTACGCACCCGAGATGCTTCATGCCGCCGCCCAAGGTGAGACCTACAATTGTTTCGTGCGGGCCGACACCCGCATTCCCTTCATGGTCATGCCGAGTGCGATCGAAGCGCTGCTCGATTTGATGAAAGCGCCCGCCGAGGCGCTCTCGACTCACGTCTACAACATCCGTAGCTTCAACCCCAGCGCCGGCGAGTTTGCCGCTTTGGTCCGCGGCGCGTTCCCCGACGCCGACATCCGCTTCGAGTCAGACACCAAACGTCAAGCCATCGTCGACTCCTGGCCCGAGGACGTCGACGACACCCTGGCGCGGCAAGAATGGGGATTCGAGGCGCAATACGATCTAAATCGGGCGATCGAAGAGTACCTACTTCCCAATATCCGGCAACGTTACGCTTGAGCCACACCGCAAACCTAGGCGCGGCAACATCAGCGGGAGACCTGAATCATGTATGGTGACATCAAGCAACGCTTGCAAGCGACCCTCGATGAGATCGAATCCGACGGTCTACGTAAAGACGAGCGAGTCATCGAGACTCAGCAGTCGGCCGAGATCTCGGTCGGCGGCCGCGCAGTTCTCAACTTCTGCGCCAACAACTATCTCGGGTTGGCCAACAACCCTCAGCTCATCAAAGCCGCCCAGGACGGTCTGGAGAAGTGGGGGCTGGGGCTCTCCAGCGTACGCTTCATCTGCGGCACCCAAACCATTCACAAGCAGCTCGAAGCGGCGATCGCGACCTTCCTCGGTACTGAGGACACCATTCTCTACGCCGCTTGCTTCGACGCCAACGGCGGCCTCTTCGAAACCCTACTCGGACCCGAGGACGCGATCATCTCCGATGCTCTGAACCACGCATCGATCATCGACGGCATCCGCCTGTCGAAGGCTCAGCGTCACCGCTACGCCCACAGTGACATGGATCAACTCGAGAGCATCCTCAAGCAAACTCAGGACGCCCGCACCCGACTGATCGCCACCGATGGTGTCTTCTCGATGGACGGCGCCGTCGCCAAACTGCCTGAGATCTGTGATCTCGCCGATCGTTACGATGCCCTGGTGATGATCGACGAATGCCACGCCACCGGTTTCTTCGGTGCCACCGGCCGTGGCACCCCGGAGCATTGCGGCGTCGAGGGCCGCATCGACATCATTACCTCCACCCTAGGTAAAGCTCTGGGGGGCGCCTCAGGGGGCTTCACCACCGGTCGGCAAGAGATTATCGACCTATTGCGTCAACGCTCGCGTCCTTATCTATTCTCCAACACCCTGGCGCCCACCATCACCTGCGCCTCACTCGCCTGTCTCGAAATGTTGAGTGAGACCACCGAGCTGCGCAAACAATTGGTCACCAACACCAGCTTCTTTCGCCAAGCCATGACCGACGCCGGTTTCGACATCACTCCGGGCGAACACCCGATTGTCCCCATCATGCTGGGCGACGCCCGCCTGGCCAAAGACATGGCCGCCGACATGCTCGACGAAGGCATCTACGTGATCGGTTTCTCGTTTCCGGTGGTGCCCAAAGGCAAAGCCCGTATCCGCGTCCAAGTTTCCGCGGGCCACAGCCAGGAGCATCTCGAGCGCGCGGTCGAGGCCTTCGTCAAGGTCGGCCGGAAGCATGGCGTGATCTCGTAGAGTCGCAGGTCTTCTCCACGAGCAAGCCCGCCCTGGGACGGGCCGGGACGGGCCACCTACGGAATCAGCGAGACCTGGCGGCGCCTGCTAGACCATGTCGGCGTCGGCGTCCGCGATGAAATCGACCGCGATGTCGATGAAAAGATCGCGGAAGAAAGGAATGCCGGTAATGGCCGCAATCTCCAGACTAATCTGGGCAGCCTTCAAGTCTTTCACCGCCTTCGGATGCAGACCTCCGCCGTCCAGCACTCCGATCGCGTCCTCAACTTCGGCGAACGCCAGCTCGAGCAGCGAGTTAGCGGTGGCGAAGTCGTCGACATCCTTCACGAACGTGGCCGTCTCGGTGGCGCTGCGATTGTTCTCGAGCGCATTGATGACCCGCAGGAAGGCGCCGATCGCCACCACTTGAGTTGTCTCGAGATCGATGCCGATACCGCCCGTATCAACCGAGGCCAGGAACTGCCCGATCGGCGAGTTGTTGAACGCGTCGCTGTTGTAGAAGGCCACCGCGCCCTCAACCGTCTCGATCGCGTTGTTGTGGAAAAATGGACCGGTATCCGCCGCCTCGACGATCACCGGTGTATTAAACGAACCGTCGCCGAAACCGCCGTTGGGGTTTGGCGCCTGACCGAAGCCACCGTCGGGCGGATTGTTGGCCGGATCGATGAGATCTGCCGGCTGATCGGGCAGGGCCTCGACCCCGGTGTTGAAGTTTCGGTTTTCGAACCCTCCGGTGAGTGAAAAGTTGGCCCCAGCGTTGAAGTGGCAGGTGTTACATTTGCCGGCGGCGACGGTGCCGCCGACAGTATCGGCCGCCACGAACACCTCCTGGCCTCGCGCCGCGACCGCATTCTTGAGCGTCAGGGTCGACAGATCGAGCTCGTCCTGACGACCGAGGAATAGCTGGAACGCCTCCATGGCATCGAGCTCGGCATCGGTGGGCAGGCGGAAGTCGACATTGGGAGTCCGATTCAACGTCTGCGGAAAGTGCTGGGTGACGGCGCCGATTGCAAACTCTCGCAAGGTGCCGCTACCCGGTGCGCCATCACCCGACCAACCCGTCCGCTGATCGGGAGGCGTCGTGGTGCCGTCAGCCCCTGGCGTTAGGGCATTGCCCAGAGCCAACGTGTGGGGGACACTCCGCATGGTAAATCTGTTGGCCAGGTCGCCGAAACCGTCGGTGTTTTCGAGGATGAGACCGACGTTGCGCATCAGCTCAGGCTTCTCGAAATTCGACATGAGCGCTGGCACAAACTCGGCCACGAACAGCGGATCGTCATCCGGCAAGGTGGCGATGAACTCTGGATCGATCGTAAAGTTGTGCTCCGCCGGATGGCACGTACCACAGGTGCGACCGTTGCCGGCGAAGGTCTCGTTGAAGAACAGATCGGCGCCCTGCTCGATCAATGGATCGAACGACGGCACCAAATCGCTGGCAAAAACCGGTTGCGTGCCGAGAGCGCCAAAGGCGGCTGAGAGTCCGCCGGGATCCTCGCTGCCGATGGCCAATCGACCGCTGCGAGCGCGCGTGTACAGGCGCTGCATGAGACTGGAAGAACCGACGAGCACCCGCGACTGGACGGGATCTTGGCCCGCGCGGCTGACGATCAGCAAATCGACCTCGAAGGTGCCAAACGCGTTGCCAACATCCGCTCTCAGCGTCCCGCGGTCGCCCTCCGCTGTCAGCGTCCCGACATGCAGGAAGTTGTCCTCGGGTTCCGGTAGCACCGAGCTGTCGTTCAGGTTGTCGACCAGCCAGACCTCCGAGATCCCGACATCGTCAAGGTCTTCGACCTCGACCTCGACGAAGCCTTCGATCAGATCGAGCTTGGCCTTGCCTTTGGCGTAGGTGAGCTCGTCCGAAAGGCCCTTCGACCAGCCGAGACTCATGACGACATTGTGATCGCCGCCATTCGATTCATGCCCCTCCGACCAGCTGGCGAAAGCGACTTCCAGCTTGTCGGCTTTGGTCATCGGAATGTAGGGTGAGACGACCTCATCCGATGAGGTGAAGTAGTTGGAAGCCGGGTATACCAACGTCAAGCTCAATAGTGCCGCGATGAGAAGATAACGCTTCTTCACAGTCCTTGTCCTCCTAGGGTTACAGGGTCTCTCGAGGTAGACCCCAAGCTCCGCCCCTTCGAGAAGGAACACGTTCTCCTTCGGGTCGCAGCTCGGCGCCCGGTACAGGAGCGTTCATGCCGTTCAGACAGTCGCTCAGAACATCGAGGGCCAGATCAGGCTCTCGATAAGTCAAGTCATTGCCAGATAGCCTATCGAATGTCAGACTTATCTTACAAGTGTTTTCGATAGAGATTAGGCCAAATGCTTGCTCTCCGCAATCTCGCCGACGACAAGGTGCTGAAGACCGTTTCCGCCCCTGGAGCCACCGACGCGCCAGCCCAGGAGCTCGCCGAAACCCAGGTTCCATGCCGCCACGCGCCAGGCGAGGGATGAGCTCTGGAAAGAGTCTGCTGCATTCGCTGCCCAGTACCGCATCGCCTCAGAGGCACTTCGTGTGCATCGCAACCCGAAAGCGATCGGCTGGTTCCCGTCAAGCAGCTATCCGCCCGCATTCCCGTTCATCGGCCCGCCGCCACCCTGTCGTCTACCGTCACCGCCGACACGGCGCCTGGAGATCGAAGGGTCGAGAATCGTCGAACGTGGCGAGATCCCTGTCGTCGTGATTCCGGTTTCGGTCTGGCAGAACCGAGGGGAAGCTAGCCAACTGGTTCGAGCCCGTGGTCAGCCGCCGTTAGATGGTTAGCT
>JAJCXQ010000127.1 GCA_029263355.1 Acidobacteriota bacterium
CATCAAGTGCATGGCAATCTCGCCGTTTACAACGTTGCGGAAGGCTTGCGACTCGAGGGACCGCTGCGACCCGCCGTGCTCGAGCGGGCGCTCGACGAGATCGTACGCCGCCACGAGGTGCTGCGGACTCGACTGCTCGAAAGTCCGCAAGGCCCCTACCAAGCCGTGCAAGGTCACCGGACCTACCGTCTACCGAAAGTAGACCTCGCAGGCCTGAGCCCAACCGACCAGCGACGCACCCGCCACCAACTGAGCCAACGGGACGCACGGCGCTCGATCGATCCCCGGACCGATTCCGTCTACGTTTTCACCCTGCTGCGACTTGCGACCGATAGCCATGAGTTGCTGGTCACCTTGCACCATGTCGCCACTGACGGTTGGTCGATGGACGTTTTCTACCGTGAGCTCAGCACGATCTATCAGTCCTTCGCTGCCGGCCAGGCGTCTCCCTGGGCGGAGCTGCCCGTGCAATACATCGATTTCACCGTCTGGCATCGCACCTGGTTGAACGATGAAATCCTGACCAACCAACTCGCCTACTGGCGTCGGCAGCTCGCCGGGCTACCCGCCGCCCTCGAGTTACCTAGCGACCGACCACGACCGGCGACAGCGAAGTTTCGCGGCCACCGGCTGCCCGTGAAGTTCGAGGCCACGCTAGCGGACGCCCTTCGCGAGCTCGGCCAACAGCGTGGGCTGACGCTGATGATGACCCTCATGGCGGGTCTTCAGGTGCTGCTATCACGACTGGCCACGCAGCAAGATCTCGCGATCGGCGTGCCGTCCGCTAATCGCGGCCGGCGTGAGACCGAAAATATGCTCGGCTTTTTCATCAACATGCTGGTGCTGCGCGCCGACCTCTCCGACGATCCCGAGCTGCCGGTCTTCCACCGGCAGGTACGACACACCGCACTGGCAGCCTACAACCACCAGGAAGTCCCCTTCGATCGACTGGTGGAAGAGATCCTCCCCCAGCGTGATGCGAGCCGCCCGCCGCTCTTTCAGGTACTTTTCCAGTTGACGAGCCCGACGCCACCGACTCTGCCTGGTCTCGATGTTCGGTGGCTCGAACGTGCCAATGGGACGGCAAAATTCGACCTCGAACTGTCCCTGACCGAAACCAAAGATGGCATCGGTGGATACGTCGAATACGACCGCGACCTCTTCGATGTCACGACAATCACCCGCTGGCTGCGGCACTATCAGTCCCTGCTCTGGAAGATCGTAACGTTTCCCCACCGACGGCTGTCGCAGCTGGGTTGGCTGAGCAACGCTGAGCGCCATCAACTGGTGCGGGAGTGGAACGACACGGCGTCCACGGAGACGTCCGCAGCGCTTCTGCCACACGGCTTCGAACTGCAGGCCAAGACAGCCAGTGACACGATCGCCATCGTCTGCGGCCAGCATGTCTGCACCTATGGTGAGCTCGACGCACGGGCCAACCGCCTCGCCCACTGTCTGTGCGCTCACGGCCTCGCAACCGAGCAGCGGGTGGCGATCTTCCTCGATCGGTCCATCGATATGGTCGTCGCCATCCTCGCTACCCTCAAGGCTGGTGGCGCTTACCTGCCCCTCGACCCCGAATATCCGCCTCAGCGCCTCGCCTTCATGCTGCAAGACGCCCGCGCTGTCGGCGTGCTGACCACAACCACTCACCTCGACACCTTGCCGGATGCCGGCAGGGCCTGGATCATCTGTTTGGATCGCGACGCGGCAGAGATTGGCGCAGCAGCCAGCTCGCAAGTGCCGACCTTCGCCACCGCCGACCATTTGGCCTATCTGATCTACACCTCCGGCTCCACCGGTCGAGCCAAAGGCGTGGCGATCAGCCACCGCAACGCCAATGCACTCATCCGCTGGTCGCTCGAGGTTTTTACCCGCGCTGAGCTCGCCCGGGTCGTCGCCGCGACTTCAATTTGTTTCGACCTCTCGATCTTCGAGATCTTCGGTCCTCTGGCCTCCGGCGGCCAGGTGTTGTTGATCGACAACGCTCTCGGTCTGAGCAAGATCCAGCACCTCCAGCCGACACTGCTCAACACCGTGCCCGGAGCCCTCGACGAAGTTTTGCGCGCGAGGTCGGTGCCTACTTCGGCCAAAACTATCAACTTGGCTGGAGAGGCGTTGCAGCGCGACCTGGCGAACCGGGTCTTCGAACAGTCCGCCGCCGAGCGCCTGCTCAATCTTTACGGCCCTTCGGAGGACACCACCTATTCGACGTTTGCACGCATCGAGACCGGCGAGTCGGGGCCGCCAATCGGCCGGCCGATTACCTGCACCCAGGCCATTGTCCTCGATCGCGCGGGTCGTCTGGTACCGCTCGGCGTTACCGGGGAGCTTTACCTCGGCGGTGCCGGGCTCGCCCGCTGCTACCTCGACCGCCCAGCGCTGACTGCCGAGCGTTTTCTGCCCGATCCCAGGGACCCAGCGCCCGGACGACGGCTGTACCGCACCGGCGACCTGGTACGCACCCGAGGGGACGGCCAGCTCGAATTCCTCGGCCGCCTCGACCACCAAGTCAAACTGCGTGGGTACCGCATCGAGCTCGGTGAGATCGAGGCCGCCGTCCGCGCTCACCCCGCAGTCCACGAGGTGGTGGTCTTGGCTCAGGACGCTCGGCTTGCAGCTTTCCTGACGGCAGACGAGCCCGCTCCCACTGTCAACGAGCTGCGCAGCTTCACGCGTCAGACCCTACCCGAGGTCATGGTGCCATCGAGCTTCGCCCTGCTCAGTGCCTTGCCTCGCACGCCGAACGGGAAAACTGATCGTTCGGCACTGCTCCGTCACCGCGATGAGTCCACCGGGACTGACGGTGAGGTGACTCAGGAACATGACGACGGCACAGCCCCTCGTGGCACCGTCGAGGATGTGCTCGCCCGACTCTGGGCCAGAGTGCTCAACGTGGACCGAGTAGCTGCCGACGCTCATTTCTTCGACCTCGGCGGCCACTCCCTGACGGCCACTCGCCTGTTGACTCGTGTCCGCGAGGCTTTTGACGTCGAATTGCCGGTCGGCGCACTGTTCAAGACACCCATCTTGCGCGACTTTGCCCACCGCCTAGAGGCAGCTCACAGGGAATCGGCAGGTGGCGAATCGACGCGTGGCGAGCTACCTCCTCTGAAGGCGGAACCGCGCCACGGTCCGTTGCCGCTGTCTTTCGCACAGCAGGGCATCTGGCTACTCGAGCAAGCTTATCCCGACCTCGGGGTTCACTTGATCAGCGCTCCCTACCGCATCACAGGACCCATCGATCTGCAGGCCCTCGACCACGGTCTGCAGGAGATCGTTCGCCGCCATGAAGTCTTGCGGTCGCGGGTGACTCGGGGCGACGACGGCCTGCCACAACAGCAGTTCCGGGCTGCGGCGATGGTAGCGCTGCCGGTTGTCGACTTGACCGCCTTAGCGAAAAAATCCCGAGCTGCCGAGCTCGAACGGCTCGCTTTTGAGGATGCTGCAAGGTCCTTCGACCTCGACCGCGACGTGCTGCTGCGCACCGCGCTGCTGCGGCTGGCAACGGACGAGCACGTCCTGCTACTCACCATGCATCACCTGGTGTCGGACGGCTGGTCCATCGGCATTCTGACCCGCGAGCTCGGCGCGCTCTACGCTGCTTTCACCGCAGGGCGCGCTTCGCCGTTGCCCGAGCTGCCCCTGCAAGTTGCCGACGTGACCTTGTGGCAGCGCCGCTGGTTGCGCGACGAAATGCTGGCCAGCCAGCTTGCCTTCTGGCGTCGAGGGTTGGAGGGGGCTCCGGGAGTCCTCGAGCTGCCCTGTGACCGACCACGCCGCGGCCAGCGAACATTTCGCGGCCGCCGGCTGCCGTTCGAGCTCGCCGCCGACGTGAGCGCATCCCTGCGGCGGCTAGGAAGGGATCGCAGCGCAACGCTCTACATGACCCTCCTTGCCGGGTTCGAGACCCTGCTCCATTTGTCGACGGGCCAACCCGACCTAGTGGTCGGTACCGCTTACACCCACCGGGCGCGCCGCGAAGTCGAAGATCTGATCGGCTTCTTCGTCAACACCCTGGCTCTACGCACACTCGTTGACAGCGCCCTCGACTTCGGCCAGCTCCTGGACCGGGTACGACAAGTGGCGCTGGCTGCCCACGCTCACCAGGACGTCCCGTTCGATCGCGTGGTGGCGGCGCTGGCCCCCGAGCGCGACCCCAGCCGACCACCGATCTTCCAAGTCTTCTTCCATCTCCTCAATGTCTCGACGGCGCTGAAGTTGCCAGAGCTAACCACTCAGGCACTGGAGCGGGACAACGGCAGCGTCGAGTTCGATCTCGAACTGACGGTCATCGAGGACGGGCCGACTCTACGGGGTTTCTTCGAGTACAACCGGGACCTCTTTGACGCCACAACCGTCCTACGTCTGCTGGCCCGCTTCACAAGAATCTTATTCCTTGCCGCAGCTACCCCTGAGCTTTCTCTAGCGCGCTGCGGCGCTCTGGCAGCCGCCGAGCGCCAGCAACTGCTAGTGGAGTGGAACGATACGCAAAGCGAACCGGGCGGGAATCTGGGGGTACATCAACTCGTCGCCAAACGTGCCCGCGAGCAACCCGATGCGATCGCGGTTGGCGAGGGATCCGCTCGCCTGAGCTATTGGCAGCTCGATATCCGGGCCAATCGCTTGGCCCACGAGCTCATCTTGCGGGGCGTCGGCCGCGGGCAGAAGGTGGCCCTGCTCCTGGAGCGTTCGACGGAGGCAATCGTCAGCGTGTTGGCAGTCCTCAAAGCTGGCGCCGCATATCTACCGCTCGACCCAACGCACCCGCAGCAACGATTGGTCGCTTTGCTGGCGGATGCCGACGTCGCCTGTCTGGTGACCCGCGAGGCACTTCTCTCTGCTGTCGGCGCGGAACTGCCGAAGTCGATCCGACTGGATTCGGACGCAGCATCGATCTCCCAACGCCCCAGTTTTGCCCCGAGCCGCGAGGTGATCGCGACCGATCTTGCTTATGTGATCTACACCTCGGGGTCGACCGGCCAGCCCAAAGGGGTCAGCATCACCCACGGTTCGCTCGCCCACTACACACACAACGCCCTCGAAGCCTACGCCATCGAGGCGGATGACCGCATCTTGCAGTTTGCGTCCCTGACCTTCGATGCCAGCGTAGAAGAGATCTACCCGGCCTTGTCGAGCTCGGCGATGCTGGTGCTGCGCACCCCCCAAATGCTGTCGTCCCCGGCCGGCTTTCTGGCGCAATGTAACAACTTCGGCATCACGGTGCTGGATCTACCGACCGCCTTCTGGCACCAGCTCGCCTTCGCACTCGCAGCCGGCGAGGCCGAGCTGCCACCAACGATCCGATTGGTGATTATCGGTGGCGAAAAAGCACAGTCCGAGAGCCTGCTGGCGTGGCAAGGCGTGGCTGCCAGCGCCGACGTCCAGTTGCTCAATACCTACGGCCCAACGGAAACCACCGTAGTGGTGAGCCGCGCGGAGCTCGCTGCGGAACCGGCAGAACAGCACCCAGAAACTGCTCCGCCGATCGGACGTCCGATTGCCGACACTGGTCTCTACGTGCTCGACGATCAGTTTCGACCCAACGTCATCGGCATACCGGGAAGGCTCTTGGTCGGCGGCCAGGGTTTGGCCCGGGGATATCTCGACCGCCCGGCCCTGACCGCTGAGCGGTTCGTTCCCCATCCGTTCTCGAACCGCCGCGGCGCCCGCCTCTATTCGACCGGAGATCGTGTACGACTCTTGGCTGACGGCGCGATCGAATACCTGGGGCGAAGCGACCATCAGCAGAAGATCCGCGGATTCCGTGTCGAGCCCGGAGAGATCGAGAGCGCTCTCGAGACCCATCCGGCGGTGCAACGAGCGATCGTCGTCGCACGCGATGATGTAACGGCCGGCCATCGATCGTTGGTTGCCTGGGTCGTACCCAAAAGCAGACCCGTGGCAGCAAACGAGCTACGCACCTTTCTCAATGAGCGGCTGCCGCACTACTCGATCCCGGCTGCCTTTGCCGACCTCGAGTCGATCCCAATGACCACCGCCGGCAAAGTCGACCGCGCCGCCCTCGAGCGCCGCTCCGTGCCAACATCAGAACCGGATGTGGACCCCAGCGCGGCGAGCTCAAAGCTCCTGAGGACGCCTCTCGAAGAGATGCTCGCCGATATCTGGTGTGAGGTGCTCGGGCGCCAGCGGCTCAGCGTCGAGGACAATTTTTTTGCCCTTGGTGGCCACTCGCTGCTCGCCACCCAGATCCTGTCGCGGATCGAGACAGTGCTCGGGCACAATCTGCCGCTGCACATACTTTTTACCAACCCCACCCTCGGCGGACTGGCAGCAGCGCTCGACGAAGCTAGCTTTAAAGGAAGCCCCCAACTACCACCGCTGGTGTCGGCGGCCCGTGACTCGCCCACGCCTTTGTCTTTCGGCCAACAGCGCCTATGGTTCCTGTCTCGGGCTTTCTCCCATCCCGAGGTCTACCAGATTCCCGAGGCCTGGCAGCTGACTGGCGATCTGGCACCCGCGGCGCTCGAGCGCGCCCTTTGGGAGATCGTGCGCCGACACCAGGTGCTGCGCAGTCGACTGGTCGATGGCGAGGATGGCCCCTATCAGGTGATCGAGCCGACAGCTGCGGTGGCGTTGCCGCGGGTCGATCTGAGCGCGATCGCTGCCCCCGCACGACACAAGGAAGTGCACCGTCTTTCCCTGGAGGACGCCCAGGCCACACTCGATCTGGCGGCGGGCCAGCCGCTTCGCGCCACCCTGCTGCAACTCGAACCGCGAGAGCACATCCTCTTCGTCACCATGCATCACGCGGTCTCGGACGGTTGGTCGGTCGACGTGCTTGCACACGAATTGGCAACTCTCTACCGCAGCTTGGTCGCCGGGAAACCATCCCCGCTGCCCGATTTGCCCATTCAGTATGCCGACTTCGCCGCCTGGCAACGGCGATGGCTCACCGGAGAAACCCTTTCATCGCTCCTCGAATTCTGGAAGCGGACCCTCTCCGGAGCTCCCGCAGCCCTCGAGCTACCCACCGATCGACCCCGGCCAGCAGAGCTCACGTATCGCGGCAGCAGTCTGCAGCTGCCGATGCTCGCGAAACATAGGGAGGCCGTTGCAGAGTGCTGTCGTCAGCATCGGGTCACCGCATTCATGATCGAGCTGGCGGCCTTTCAGCTTTTGCTGAGCCGATACACGGGCAGCCGCGACGTCGTGGTCGGATCGCCGATCGCCAACCGCGATCGCCAAGAGATCGAAGGCTCGATCGGCTTCTTTGTCAACACGCTACCCCTCCGACTGGATCTGGCAGGATTACAAACGGACGGTCAGCCGACCGTCGACGATCTGCTGCGCCGGACTCGGGAATCTATGCTGGAAGCCTACGCCCATCGCCAGCTGCCTTTCGAAAAGCTGGTGGAAGAGCTCCAGCCGCGCCGCGATACCAGCCGGACACCAATTTTCCAGGTCTTCTTCCAGCACCTCGCAACGGCGAAAGCCCCCCCCGACTTCGGCAGCCTGAGCTGCCGGCCCTGGGTGCGCGACCGACAACTTGCCAGCTTCGAGCTATCGCTGTCGATGGTTGAGCTCGAGGGCAACTTCGTCAAACTCATCGAGTTCAATCGTGATCTTTACGACACCACCTCCATCGCTCGCTTGGCCAACCAATATGCCGTTCTCCTCAGCGACCTGACCGCTGATCCCGCGCGGCCTCTGGTCGAGCTGGCAAGGATGGAGGCGGCCGAGCGCCAGCAACTGCTGGTGGAATGGAACGACACCCAACGCGACGATACGCCGATCGAACACTGCCACGAGCTGATCGCAGAACAGGCGAAACGAGCTTTCGATGCCGTAGCTGTGGTGGCGGGAACATGTTGCCTCAGCTATCGAGAGCTCGACACTAGGGCCACCGCATTGGCTCACCACCTGCTGGCTCTCGGCGCGCAGGGCGAGCGCCCGATTGGGATTTTCATGGAACGCTCGCTCGAGATGGTGGTCGGGCTCTTGGGTATCCTGAAGGCTGGCGCGCCGTATCTACCGCTCGATCCTTCGTTTCCCGACCAACGCCTCGCCTTCATGCTGCGCGACGCCTTCCGCCAGGTGGACACCCCGGTCGTCGTCACCTCGAGCGCACTGCGCGAACGCCTGGCAGAAATCACCGAGCCACGCACACGGTGGGTCGACCTACCCCTGGCAGACCTACCTCTGACAGCCGCCTCGACGGCGCAGAAGCCTCCCGAAATTCAACACCACGGTCGCCACAGGGCCAACGACGCGACGGCTTACATCATCTATACCTCCGGCTCGACCGGCAAACCAAAGGGAGTCCAGATCCCTCATCAGGCGGTGTCGAACTTCCTGCACACGATGGCCGAGCGCCCGGGGCTCCAGCCGCACGACACGATGTTGGCGGTCACCACCCTCGCCTTCGACATCTCGGTGTTAGAGATCTTTCTGCCCCTCAGTCTGGGCGCCCGACTGGTGGTCGCCGAACGCGACGACACCACCGATGGCCAACAGCTGCGTCGACTGATGGCATCGAGTGCCGCGACGGTGATGCAAGCCACACCGGCAACTTGGCGCTTGTTGTTGGAGACGGGATGGCGGGGGACTACACAGCTCACCAGCCTATGCGGCGGCGAAGCTCTGCCGGCAGAGCTGGCGACTCGCCTGGCAAGCAGTTGTGCCGGCTTGTGGAATCTCTACGGGCCGACCGAGACGACCGTGTGGTCCGCGGTCCGCCGACTACGCCCCGACGACGCCGTCACCCTCGGCCGCCCCATCGCCAACACGCGCATCGATTTGCTGGATCCAGACCTGGCACCGGTACCCATCGGAGTCCCCGGCGAAGTTTTCATCGGTGAGCGCGGGCTTTCACGAGGTTATCTCCACCGCGCAGGGCTAACTGCTGACCGCTTCTTGCCCGATCCACTCGCTGCCTCTCGGGACGGCGTGGCGGGCGGACGCCTCTATCGCGTCGGTGACCTGGCACGCCGCCTAGCGGACGGAACCTTGGAGTTTCTCGGCCGGGTCGACTTCCAAGTCAAGGTGCGGGGTTATCGGATCGAGCTGGGGGAAATCGAAACCGTTCTCGCGCGGCATCCAGCGCTGCGGCAGGTGACCGTTGTGGTCCGCGAAGATGCGCTGGGCGAATCTCGACTGGTGGCTTATCTGGTGGCTGCTACTTCCGAGACACCGGGTCCAGGTACGCTTCGAGAGTATTTACGGCAAACCCTACCCGACTATATGGTGCCGAGTGTCTTCGTTGAGCTCGACGCACTGCCTTTGACTCCCAACGGCAAGATCGACCGTAAGGCACTGCCGGCCCCGGACCAGCCGATGCAGGCGGGCGAAGATTTCGTCGCCCCCACCTCGATCACCGAGACTGAGTTGGCGAAGCTTTGGCAGGAGCTCCTCGGAGTGGACCGCGTGGGGCGTTTCGACAACTTCTTCGAGCTTGGCGGGCACTCCTTTCTGGCCGTCCATCTGATGACCCACATCCGCAACCGGCTCGGCGTCGAGGTGCCGATCGCCGCACTCTTCCGAACCCCGACGATAGAACAGCTTGCAGCGCTGATCGATAGCAAGTCGGAACAGCTCACCTCGGCTCTGATGCTCCTGGGAGGGCAACCGACCGCCGGCCGACCGGTGTTCTGCATTCACGGTCTGGGAGGCCACCTGTTCCGCCTCGAGCCGCTAGCGCGGGCCATGCCGGGAACCCGGCCTTTCTACGGAGTTCAAGGCTGGAAAGATCCCGACGACCTCCGCCATCTCGAGAGTGTCGGAAGCATGGCCGATGCCTACCTCGCCGAGATCGTCCAACTGCAACCGCAAGGGCCTTATTTCCTTGCAGGCTACTCGATGGGCTGCATGGTCGCCTTCGAGATCGCGCGACGTCTCGAAGAAGCTGGTCAGCTGGTAGCGTTCATCGGCCTGCTCGACACGCCGGCCGACGTGGAGACGGATCCGTCGCAGCTTCAGCGCGTCAGCTTCGAGGCCGCCCTCGCCCAGGAGCTCCGGATCCCGATCTCGATGCCACGTCTGGCGGAATTGGTGCCGGAGAAAAGGCTGGGATACGTGGTGGCGCAGGGACTCGAATCGGGCACCCTGCCCACAGGCTTCACCGAAGCTGACGCAACCGCCTACATCGAGTCATTCAAAATGACGTTCGTCGCCTTCGTGCGCTATCGCATCCCAGTCTGCCCGCTGAAGGTCACGCTCTTCGCCACCGAAGAAGACGCGGACGGCGACGACCTGACCCAAGGCTGGGGAGCGTTCGCGACCCGCGGCGTCGAGGTGATACCGGTACCTGGCGACCACGTTACTATGATGCGCCAACCCCACGTCGAAGCTCTCGCCGAGCGCTTCGCCGCGGCGGTCGATCGAGCCGAAGCCGAAGCCGAAGCTTCGACACTACCGCGGACCTGAACGGCGCCGCCACGTGCATCACACCGAGGGCAAGGATCGCGACGGTCCGGAACCGACGTCGGCGTCGGTCCCCACCGGATTGCAGACGTTCGCTGTCATCTGGACTGGCCAGCTCATCTCGCTCCTGGGCTCCGGGCTGGTCAGCTTCGCGATCGGCGTCTGGATCTACCAGACCACTGGCTCGTCGACACGCTACGCGATGATGGCCTTTTTTGGCATGGTGCCCGGTCTGCTCATCGGCCCTGTCGCTGGCGTTCTGGTCGACCGCTGGGACCGACGCTCGACGATGATCCTCAGCGATTTCATTGCCGCCCTGACTTCGGTTGCCCTCTTGGTGCTGGTCGCGACCGGGCAGCTCGAACTCTGGCACATCTATGTGGTGGTTGCGGCCACGTCGATGCTGGCCTCGTTCCAACAACCGGCCTTTCTAGCCTCGATTCCCCTGCTGATCCCTCGGCGACATCTCGGCCGCGCCGCCGGGCTGACTCAGGTCGGACAAGCGCTGCCCCAAATCGCCGCGCCCCTGGTCGCTGGAGTCTTGATGGTGGCGGTCGAGCTCCGCGGAATCCTGATCATCGATCTGATTGCGGCCGCTCTTGCAATCACCACCTTGCTGGCCGTCCGCTTGCCGTCCCCCGCGACCGCCGACCGCGAAACCTCCGAGCAAGATTCGTTACTGCGCCAGGCACGCTTCGGCTGGGACTACATCATGGCCCAGCCGGGGCTTGTGAGCCTCCTGGGCATCGCCTCGGTCATCAACTTTGCAATGGGAATGCTGCAGATCCTGATCACACCATTGGTCCTGACCTTTGGCTCCACCACGACTCTCGGCGCCGTGCTATCGGTGGCTAGCATCGGCTTCCTCGCTGGCAGCGTGATGATGAGCATTTGGGGCGGCTCCGAGCAACGAATCCGAAGCATCCTCTGGCTGATGTTGATCCAGGCAGCTATCTTGTTTCTTGGCGGAGTACGACCCAGCGCACTGCTGGTCGGAGGCGCTGCTTTCGGCTTCATGTTCTGTATGCCGCTCATCGCCGGCAACAGCCAGGTCATCTGGCAGAGCCGGGTGGCGCCCGAGGTTCTGGGCCGAGTCTTCGCTACCCGGCGGGTGATCGCTCTAGCCTCCCAGGCCTTGGCCTACCTCGCTGCCGGCCCACTGGCGGATTTCGTCTTCGAACCCCTGATGGCCACCGATGGTGCCCTGGCGACCACCGTGGGTCGAGTAGTGGGGAGCGGGCCCGGTCGCGGCATCGGTCTGCTCTTCGTTTTCCTCGGATGTACGATTCTCGCAGCGGTCGCACTGGGTCGGCGCAGTTACTCATTGCGGCAACTGGATTACGAGCATCGGGCTCCGGAGAGCCCCGACTAAACATTGAAACGCAGATTGATCATAGATACAATAAATGCAGATTTTTAGAATCTATGTCGCGCTCGGGGCCATCGGCTCACATCCAGACGGACCAGCCGTTTGGTGTGGTTGGTCAGTGGGCTCGACTGGACAACCTCAACGCGTCAGAAAGTCTCTCACGCCAAAGGAGTCACGATGCAGAATCTGAAGCGGGATCTGCGGTGGGCGTTTCGCCGCATGTTGAAGAACCCGGGCGCTACCCTCGTGATCGTCCTGTCACTCGGTTTGGCCATTGGCGCCAATACCGCCATTTTCAGTGTCGTCGATGCGGTCTTCCTGCGACCGTTGGCGATCGAGGACATGGATCAACTGGTCAGACTACGAGAGACCCATTCTGAGAACAGTCAAGAGGATTTGCGCAGCCTCAGACCGGCGGTCTACTTCCAGTGGCTAGACCACAACGATGTGTTCGACGGCATCGGTGCCTGCACCAGTCGGGAGCTCAATCTGACGGGTCCCGACGACTCCGAGCGTATCCGCGGCGCCGCCATCACCTCGACTCTGTTCCCCACCATCGGAGTCGAACCTCAGCTCGGGCGCAATTTTCTCGAGGAGGAAGATCAGCCCGGTCGCAACCGGGTCGTGATCATCAACCACGAAATGTGGCACCGCCGCTTTGGTGGCGCTGAAGACATTCTCGGCAAATCGGTGACCCTCAACGAGGAGAAGTACGAGATCGTCGGTGTGATGCCGGCCAGATTCTCCTATCCCTATGATGCCCACATGTGGATACCGCTGGGCCTATCACGAGATCCGGCAGTCAACCAACGTTGGTTCCTCAATACCCCGGCCAGGCTCAAGCCCG
>JAJCXQ010000128.1 GCA_029263355.1 Acidobacteriota bacterium
TAGATATCGGCGCAATCAAACGTCGTCAAACCGCCGTCACGCAGCCGCAGCAGCTCATCAATGGTTGCCGCTCGATCGATCGCAGTGCTGCTGTGGCCGGCGGAGAGCTGCCAGCCGCCATTGATGATGCGAGAGATCGAATACCCCGGGGCCAGTTGGAACCGCGAAGCGTTCAACGCTGCCCCTTTCGATCGGCATCTTTGGGAGGCAACGGCACCACCGTGACCTCACCGTGGTGGAACGTCCGCTCACCGGTGCGACGGATACGAAAGATTGCCCCACAGTGTGGATCCGGGCAAGCGATGTCGGTATCCGTCGTCATCCAATCGTTGTCATGGGTTTTGCGCTGCTTGGCGGGCAGCAACGGCAACAACGCTGCGAGTGGATAAATCGGGAAGCTCTGCCCCGGCGGCAGGGTTAGATTCTCTCCGCTGAGCTCAAAGAAGTCTCCAACCTTGTGATTGCAGACCATGTTCTTTTCGCCACCAACGACCTCGACTCGCAGATCGTAGAGGGTGAACGCATCGGATGATTCCGACGTCGATGATTTCGACATCTCGGCACCTTCCTTTCCGGTATGCTTCGGTTCCCTATCATGACACGAACGCAGCCAATCGGTGATCGAGCTGGCAGTGCTGGAACTGGCGTTGGAGCTGGCGGCAGGCTTCATTTTCACGGCGGGGCTTTGGGTGCCCTGGCGCCGTTTGCCCTATTCCTCACTGGCGTCGCCTGGCTGAGCTTCTCCGGCGCCCCCGATGAGCGAGGTTTCTGGCCGGTTTTGCTGGCCGCGATCACCCTTGGCTTAGGCTTGACGCGTGATCGCCACCATTATTGCGAAACGCTGATTCGCGGCATGAGCCAGCCGATTGTTCTGTTGATGATCATGGCCTGGTTGTTGGCTGGGGTTTTCGCCGCATTGATCCGCGCCAGCGGCTTAATCGACGCTTTGACTGGGCTCGCTGGCAGCCTCGGGGTGGTGGGATCCGGCTTCGTTATTGTCGCCTTCTTGATCGCCTGCGTCGTCGCCAGCGCCACCGGCACCAGTCTCGGGACCTTGATTCTCTGCACGCCTCTGCTCTACCCCGCGGGGGTCGCCTTGGGCGCCTCGCCGCCGGTGCTGCTCGGCGCCATCCTGGGCGGAGCCACCTTCGGGGACAACGTGTCGCCGGTCTCCGACACCACCATCGCGTCGGCGGCCACCCAAGGGGCCGATCTCGGCGGGGTGGTGCGCAGTCGTTTACGTTACGCGTTGCCAGCCGCGGCTCTTGCCTTGGTGGCCTACGGCGTTTTGGGGACTCACGGAGCCACTGCCACCCCCGGCGCCGAAGCCGTAACCGGAAGTCTCGGCAGTCTGCCGATGCTCATCGCCCCAGCGGTGGTGATCTTTTTGTTGCTGAGACGATGCCATCTCATCGAGGGCCTGCTGGCGGGAATTGTCACGGCCACCCTGATGGGCCTTGGCCTCGGCCTGATTCCTCCCGCCCAAATCCTCTACATCGACGCGGAGCGTTTCAGCGCCCGGGGATTACTCGTCGAAGGCATGGAGCGCGGCTTGGGGGTCTCGATCTTCACCCTCTTGTTGATGGGTTTGGTCGCCGCCCTCGAAACCAGCGGCATCCTCGGCCGGATCCTCGACGCGGTGCGAGCTCGCACCACCAACCCCCGCGGCGCCGAGGTGTGGAGCTTCGCGACGGTTTCCGCGGCGGTACTCCTCACCACTCACTCGACGGTGGCGATCCTCGCCGTCGGCCCCTTCGTACGCCAGGTCGGCGAACGTTTCGGGCTCTCCCCCTATCGCCGCGCCAACCTGCTGGACGTCACCGCCTGCACGTATCCGTTCCTGCTGCCCTACTGTATTCCGACGATCCTGGCCTCCAGCCTCACCGCTGGTTCGGAGCTGCCCCGGATTTCGCCACTCGCGGCGGGGATGTACAACTTTCACTCCTGGGCTCTGCTCGTCATCATCGTCACCGCCATCCTGACGGGTTACGGTCGCGACCGAACGCTTTAACACGGCCACCCTGACACGGCGTCAAACCCGCGTTCACAACTCTGCACGCCACCCTGACACGGCGTTAGAGGCACCGTCCGTGTTGTGTTAGATCCCAGCTCGGCAAGCGTCCCTGACAGAACTGGAAGAGACCACCTGCTGGGAGCGCGGTTCGAGAAAACCGGCAACCCTGTTCCTTGGAAATTTTGTCGTTTTCGGCCTAGGAAGAGGCCACCTGCTGGGAGCGCCGGCATCTTGCCGGCTTCTGTTGCTGCGGAAACCGGCGGGACGCCGGCGCTCCCCAAAGGTGGCTCCTTGGGCTGGCGGATCGACAGGATCTTGGCTGATCGTATCGAGTCCTCTGCCGATCTCCCGCCGCTTTAGTAGACTTCACTTTCAGGCCCCTCACCACGATCAACGACTCCCACCCTAGGATGGCAGCCATCATGAAACCTCGAAGCCCTGCCTCCCTACTCTCGTGCCTCTGCGTCGTTGCATTGCTCGTAGTGCTGGCGGCTCCAGCTCTTGCCCAACCGCAGCTCAACGAGATTCGTACCGACCAATCGGGCACCGACAATGACGAATACTTCGAGCTCATCGGTACGCCTTCGTCCTCTCTCGATGGCTACACCTACCTGGTGATCGGCGATGGCTCGGGGTCGGGAACGATCGAAGAAGTGACAGACCTCACCGGCCTGACCATCCCGGCCAGTGGCTTCTTTGTCGCCGCCGAAGGCACCTTCACCCTTGCCACCCCCGATCTCACCACCGATCTCAATTTCGAGAATTCCGACAACGTCACCCATCTGCTGGTCTCGGGCTTTTCCGGCAGCAACGGCCAGGATCTCGACCCTGACGACGACGGCGACCTCGACATCACGCCATGGACTCAGATCGACGACTGTGTCGCCTTGATCGAGACCGTCGGCAGCGGTGAGGAAACGTATTGCGCCACCACCAACGGCCCGGACGGCACCTTTGTCCCCAGTCACAGCTACGACTGTCCAGCGGGCTGGGAGATCGGAGCCTTCGCCCCTCTCGGCACCGACGACACCCCTGGCACCGCTAATCCCTGTGTCGGAGTGACCTCGATCACCCTCAACGAAATCCGCACCGACCAGCCCATCACCCGCGCCGATGGCAGCATCGATGGCGGTGGGGATGACGCTGACGAATACTTTGAGCTTGCCGGCACTCCTCTGGCATCCCTCGACGGCCTCACCTATCTGGTGATCGGTGACGACGGCTCAAACTTCGGATTCATCGAGGAGGTCATCGGTCTCACCGGCAGCATGATCCCAGCTAGCGGTTTTTTCGTCGCAGCGGAGGCGACCTTCACCCTCGGTACCCCCGACCTCGTGACTGTCCTCAACTTCGAAGATACCGACAATGTCACCCACCTGGTGGTGTCAGATTTCAGTGGCAGCCTCAGCGACGATCTCGACACCAACGATGACGGTACTTTGGACGTCACTCCTTGGAGCCAGATCCAGGACTGTGTCGCGCTCATCGACGACGCAGGGGCCGGCGACGCCACCTACTGCGCCACGACCATCGGCCCGGATGTCGCCACTGCCCCGGGTCACGTCTTTCAGTGTCCGAGTGTCTGGATGATCGGCACCTTCTCGCCCGTCGGCACCGATGACACCCCGGGCGCCGCCAACAATTGCGCTGGGGCGCCGGTCGAGATCTTCGACATTCAAGGCAGCGGCACTGCGTCGCCTCTCAACGGCCAGGCTGTGACTACCAACGACAACATCGTGACGGCTATCGGCGTCGACGGTTTCTTCATCCAAACCCCGGACAGCCGTGACGATCTCGATCCTGACACTTCGAACGGCATCTTCGTATTTACCGGCAGCGCCCCAACTGTGGCCGTCGGTGATCAGGTGGACGTCACAGCCGAGGTTGACGAGTTCTTCGAATTCACTGAGCTCACCAGCACTCCGGTCATTACCGTCGACTCCTCCGGCAATACGTTGCCGACCAGCATCGTCTTTGACAGCACCCGGCCATCCCCCGATCCCAACACTCCAAGCTGTGCGGTCGAATTTGAGTGTTACGAAGGTATGCGGGTGAGTCTCGATATGGCCTGGGTATGCTCTGGCAACCAGGAGTTCGGAACCGATCCCATCGCCGAAGTCTTCATCAGCGCTGGCGATCGTTGTTTCCGCGAACCCGGCGTCGAATTCCCCGGCCTCGGCATGGCGGGTATTCCGGTCTGGGACGGTAACCCCGAAGTCTTCGAGCTTGATCCCGATCGCCTGATCTTGAGCAATCGGACGATCAACGGCGGCTCGATGATCAGCGCCGAGGGCGTGATCGGCTTCGATTTTGGCGACTACGAGATCTGGCCGACCAGCCTCACGATCTTCCCTGAGCCGCTGCCGATCCCCGTCCGGGCGCGACGCGACGCCGAGGAATTCACCGTCGGCGCGCTCAATCTGTTCCGACTATTCGACGATGTCGACGACCCGGGAACCGAGGACGACGGTCAAGTCGCGACCACCGTCGAATACCTGCGGCGCCTCGGCAAATTCTCGATCTATATCCGCGACGTGCTGGACTCCCCCGACGTGCTGGCGATTTCTGAAGTCGAAAAGCTCGGTGTCCTCCAGGATCTGGCAGCGCAGATTTCCACCGATGATCCGCTGGTGCTGTATTCGGCCGAGTTGATCGAAGGTAACGACGTCGGCGGCATCGATGTCGGCTTTCTGGTCCGCGACTCCGTTACCACCACGATGGTCACCCAACTCGGCGCCGCCGAGATCCTGACCTTCGACGGTTCGCTGCTCCACGATCGTCCACCTCTGTTGCTCGAGGCCGAGTACACCGGTGGCCCCAGCAACTTCGCCTTTGCGGTGATGGCCAACCACAACCGCTCCTTGAGCGGTATCGATGATGCCGGCAGCGGGCCACGGGTGCGCCAGAAGCGACTCGAGCAAGCCCAGTCGATTGCCCAGAAGAGTCAGGACTTCCAAACCAACAATCCCCTCGTGCCGCTGGTGGTCGTCGGTGATCTCAACGCCTTCGAGTTCACCGATGGGTACGTTGATGTCGTGGGCCAGATGACCGGTGATATCGACCCCTCCGAAAACCTGCTCTCCGGCCCCGATCTGGTGGACCCCAACCTGACCAGTTGGTCCGTTCGCTTGCGGCCCAGCCACGACCGCTACTCCTTCAACTTCAACGGCAACTCGCAAGTCTTGGATCATGCCTTGAGCAGCCGGGTCGCCGGCAACTTCGTCAGTGGCTTTCTTTTCGGACGCGGCAATGCGGACGCACCTGAAAACTTGATCGATCAGAATGGCACGGCCCTGGCGTCCTCCGATCACGATGGCCTGGTGCTCTACTTGTCGATGAACCCGGACATCTTCGCCGATGGCTTCGAAAGTAACGATACGACCGCCTGGACCAACACCACCCCATAGGCGATCGAGATGTCAGAACACGAAGACCTGCAAGCCGTTGCCGAAGATGGTGACGATCGGGAGACCGGGCAGCTCGCTTCTGGCTAACGGACAGGTGTCGATTCGAGGGCTCGACTGAATTGTCGAGCCCTCCTCTCCAATACAGTAGCTGACAAAGTGAAAATTTATCTCAGCAGGTTTCCTTGACAGAAACCCGCTACGGGCCGGTAACATCTACCCTAGCCAACACGTAGAAAAAAATGTCTGCCCAGATACTCTAGTCTGCCCACATACTCTTCTATCCACGGACAAAGGGAGTGGACTCTCATGACTGACCAAGACGTCAGCAATGGCCCGATCGGTGGCGACTTCTGCCACGCTCCGCTCGACCCCCGTCTCCTGCCGCGGGAAGGACAGAACCTGACTCAACACGAGCGTGATGAGTTGTGGCGGTTGTTTGTCGAGATCGGCCGTTGCTGGAACAACGTGATCCATGATTCGGCAAATCTCAAGAGCTCCTGGCTCGAGTTCGTCGAAGCCAAGACGGCTCAGGACCCCAACTACACCGCCGAGTATTCCAACGCCGTTTCGGTTGTCCAGGAGCTCATCGAGATTTATGGCGAGAGCAACGCCTACACGTTGCTTTTTCTGCGCAACGGTATTCCCGAGGGTCCGCCGATGACACGCCTGGCGCACGCCAAACGGTATGTCGTCGACGAGTTCATCCGCGTGAATATCATCGCCAGTGGCCACAAATCCTTCGGCGGACGCAACTACAAGGGTTATCTGGGAGGCTCACGTTACAACCGTCTGCCCCGAGTTCGCGCCTACGAGCCATCGGAGACGCAATCATGATCAAAGAGTACGAATACATTTTCGTCGGCTCGGGCGTCGCCGGCTCCACCGCCGCCAAACGCATTCTTCACTACAACCACAACACCTCCATCCTGATGTTGGAGGCCGGGCCTGAAGTGAAAGCGAAAGACCGCCGCTACTGGTGGGATTACCTGGTGTTGAACCGCCAGCCTTACGCTTTCACCTACGACCAACCGGGTGAAACGCAGTCGATTGGCGATACCGGTTGGGTTTTCGATGGCTCGCGGGTGACCGGCTACGGCGGCTCAACCGTCCATTGGGGTGGCTGGTGCCTGCGTTACAAGCCGGAAGACTTTGAGCTCTTCAGCCGCACCGGCGAAGGCGGCGACTGGTTGTTCTCCTACGACGACCTCGAGCCCTATTACGTGCAGGCTGAAGACCATCTTTCGGTCTGTGGTGACGACAATGAGAACTGGTCACCACGTAGCCAGCCTTACCCGCGCCCGCCCTTCGAGTGGACCGCAGCCGATGGTGAGATGATCGAAGCCTTCGAGAAACACGGCATTAAACCAGGCAAGATGCCGGTCGCGCGGTATCGCAAGTGTATGACCACGGGGACGTGTAAATACTGCCCGGTTGGCGCCCGCTTTTCAGGCCAATACATCGTCGACGAGCTGCGCGCCGACAGCCGCAACGTCAATTTCGAGATCCGCAGCGAATCCCCTGCCACCCAGGTGCTGGTGGGCTCAAAACGTCGGATCACCGGTGTTGAATACCTCGATCTGAAGACCGGCGAAAAGGTTGTTGCCCGTGCCAACAAGGTCATCGTGTGCTCGGGCGCTTATGAGTCGCCCAAACTGTTGATGTTGTCCCGCAACCGTCATTGGGAAAACGGTATCGGTAACGAACACGACCTCCTGGGTCGTTACGTCGTCTCGCACTCGATGCTCAAGGTCCGCGGTGAATCGTTGCGCAACGACGAGCGTTGGTTTCAGGAATACGACTTCCCAACCTTGATGTCGCGCTCCTACGACACTCCGGAGTATCAGAAAGACGGCAAGATCTTCCTGTTCAAGAATCGTGCGTTGCCCAACATCGACCTCGCCGCACTGATGATCGACGGTAAGTCGCGCAAGGAGATCGATGTGATCTTGGGCGGCCCCCGGGAGACCGAGCTGCAAGCCTTCCTCGAAGAGAAGGGCCGTCATGGCAATCGACTCACCCTGGCGCCCGGCAAGAATCGTTTCGGACTGCCCAAGATGAAGATCGAATTCAACCGTCTTCCCAAAGCGATCGACAACGCCAACAAGCACCTCGACATGATGGAAGGTGTCATCAAGAGCATGGGTTATACGGTCAATCGCAAAGAGCTCCAGGACCCGGGCGGCCACCACACCTCGGGGACCTGCCGGATGGGCGCAACCCCAGAGCTCGGTATCACCGATGGTGACCTCCGAGTCCATGGCACCGACAATCTGTACATTTGCTCCAACGCCGTCTTCCCGTCCGGGTCGGCGGTCAACCCAACTCTGACGCTGACGGCGATCGCCTTCCGGCTGGCCGATCATCTGGCGGCTCCTTGAGCCGTCGGTAGACGCACAAATCCACTAGGACGCGGAGACAATCGGAATCATGCCCACCCAGAAACACATCGATATCGCCTTAGAACATCCAGTACCCTCGATCCCGCAGTTGATGCAGGGCTTACAGGGCTTGTTGGCGCAGAAAGCGGCCAAGTCCAAGGTCGCGAGGACAGAACAAAAAGAGCAACATCTGATCTGGCTCCAGAAAGCTCTGCAGACAGCGGTCACTTTGGAGTTCTCAACCATCCCGCCGTATTTGTGTGCGCTGTGGTCGATCAAGAATGACACCCACAGCGCCGCCAAGTCGATCCGTGAAGTGGTGCAGGAAGAGATGCTACATATGGCGTTGGCCTGCAACATGCTGGCGTCGATCGGCGGCAGCCCCAAAATTGCCGATCCTGACCACATCCCGGTCTATCCGGGGCATCTACCGGGAGGAGTCCATCCAGGTTTGATCGCTGGGCTCTCCGGTCTGACCAAAGATTCGTTGGCGGTCTTCATGGAGATCGAACGCCCCGAAACGGTGGTCGCGCACGAGGACCACGTAGAGCATCAGGACGTCGAGGGCCGCGGTAACGGCGATGATGACCACGATGACGATGTCACCATTGGCGCCTTCTACGATGCGATCAAGGAAGCCTTCCACAAGCTCGATCCGACGATGACTACTGATGATCAAGTGACCGGGCCGCTGGCGTGGACGGTCGTCCGCAACCTCGATGACGTGGATCATGTGATCGACCTGATCAAGGATCAGGGCGAAGGATCTGACGCCGATCCCACCGACACCGGTCTCGACGACCTCGCGCACTACTACCGTTTCGAAGAGCTCTACGAGGGTAGGAAGCTCGAGTGGGACCCGGTCAAGAAGGTTTTTCATCACGGCGCGCCGCTGGAGTTTCCCGAGGTCTGGCCGATGGCTCCCACCCCCGAGGGCGGTTATCTGCAGAAGGATGTCTCAGAGACCGTCTGGTGGCATCTCGATGAGTTCGACAAAACCTACACACGTCTCCTCGAGCTCCTCCAGGGCACCTGGACGCGAGGCGGTCAAGCCTCCTTCGTCCATGCCATCGACACCATGTTCGAGCTCGAGAAATACGCTCGCCCGTTGATGCAAATGCCGATTCCGGGCCAAGACGGAGCCACTTACGGTCCGTGTTTCCGATACCAGAAGCCTTGAACGTCAGTCTTTCGAATTTCCAGAGGACATCTTCCCATGGGTTTTCATGTTGAGATCAATTCGATTCTGCGCTCCGACGAGCCGTACGAGCTCGAGGTCGGCAAGACCTACGATTTCACCAAGTCTGGTAGCCGCGTCTTCTTCGACAACATCCCGGTCACACTGACCCGCAGCGATTGGACCGCCCTAGCGGAGATCCAAATCGTTTCGCAAACGCGCCATACCACCAAGGAGCTCACCGGCCAGTTCGAGGTGACGCACGTCTATGAAGGTGAAGAGCAGGCCGTCGTGACGAACGTATTCCGCCGAATGTACTCCTTCCCGGGCGAGTTCGATCCTTACTTCTATCTGTTGGAATCGAACGACATCTACCAAGAGGCGGTCAAAGCCGGCTTCTTGGTGCGTCACGATCTGCGGGACGAAGGCTTCATTCATGCCTCGCCGGCCAACCAGCTCACCCGGGTCGCCAACAAGCACTACAAAGATGTTGATGACCTGCGTTGTGCCCTGGTCCGCAAGGAACGTATCCTGGCCGAGGTCAGGTACGAGCCCGCCACCGCTGGAGTTTACCCCCACGTCTACGGACCGCTCAACATGGATGCGGTCGACCGCGTCCTGAAGATCAAAAAAGAGGCCGACGGCACCTACGATATCGACATCGACCAGCTGCTCGCCGAACAGCCGGGCTGAACTGACGAGATATCTCGAGGTGGACGCCCAGCTGGGCACCCACCATCAATCGGCCAGCGTATTCAAGCGATCAGCGTCTTCAAGCGATCAGCGTCTTCAAGCGATCAGCGCCTTCAAGCGAACAGCATGCGTTCGGAC
>JAJCXQ010000129.1 GCA_029263355.1 Acidobacteriota bacterium
GGCTGACGGAGAACCGGTTCTCCGACCGAATCCGCCGCAAGGTCAGCAGCGCCGCCTGTGGCGACGGCGAGAACAACACACGGAGCGGGGGAAAGAGCTGGATGCGGCGAGTTCCTGCTCGACGGTTCAACATTGTTAGAAGTATAGCCAACCGCGGTGATGGGTCCCGGCAATCTCTCCATGTAGCCTGGCTCACAGCTGTACTGCAATCGCCAAGTCGAGTCGTCGAAAACCTTCGAGTATCATTCTGTCGGTAGTACGCCAACGCCCGGCCGGCAGCCGGACGTGTCCAACCCTCGACGACGGTCGCGGGCTTTATGCCCGCGTACGACCGTCCTACATCAGAAGGAGAAAACGATGCGCACTCGTACCGACCTTTCCGGCGGCCAAGGAGTCACCACCGGCAGTTTTAGCGGCGAGGTCACCGATCAGGAAGGAGATCCACTACCCGGCGCGGTCGTCCAGGCACTTCACGAGCCGACCGGCACCCGTTACAACGCGGTCACTCGAGCCAATGGTAGATATGACATTTTCAATGTTCGAGTGGGTGGCCCCTACAAGTTGACCGTGACGATGACCGGCTTCAGGACTCAGGTACAGGACAACCTCTTCGTCAAGCTGGGAGAAGACTTGGTGGTCAACTTCAAGTTAGAACTGCAAACCGTCGAAGAGACTCTGTAACCGTCGAAGAGACTCTGTAGAGCTCAGGTGAGCTCCTGGGGCTCAGGGGCCCGGGAGCTTCTCAGGGGCCCGGTTACCGGAGACCTCGGGTCGCCAGAATCTCTTTCAGTTCCGCCAAGCGGTCGGCGTCTTGGTTGGACTGAACCAGACCCTCGAGAGCTTCAGCATAGGCAACGCCGAACGCGTCGTCGGCAGGGACGGGGATGTTGGGCTCGATACCGACACCTTCCCAATTGGTGCCGGTGATCGGATTGACGGCGCGGGCAAAGGGAATTGCGGCTGCCAAGCCATGACCGAGACGCACGACACGCACCGGATGGGCGCCGCCAGCGGTACGCTCTCCGATCACCGTTGCCCGCTCCAGGCTCTGTAACATATAGGTGAAGCCTTCGGCGGCGGAGAAGGTCTTGGCGCTCGTCAAGACAAATACGTTGATATCCGGCAGTCTTTTGCCTGGCACCCAGGACAACGAGTGAATTTGTCGCGTCGAGTCGCTGGAGCGTATGACCTGATCCACCAAATGTTGTGGTGTGTCTTCGAGGAGGTAACTGGCTAGCAGTTGCACCATGAACGGCGAGCCGCCTTGGTTCTGTCTCAGGTCGATGATCAGGGCCTCACTGTGGGCGAACAGCGCCATCGCCGCGGTCGCGGTTTCGCCCGCTACCGACGGGTCCGCAAATCGACTCAGCTCCAGGTAGCCGATGTTGCCATCAAGGTTCTGAACCAGGCGAAAGCCGTAGTTCTCGCGTCTGGATCGCTCTTCGTACCGGCGCCGGGAGTCCTTCAGGTCCTCTTCGCTGTTTTGTGCCTCGGGCGGAAGAACGAACACCCGCAGATGCTTGTCGTCGATAACTCCTCGTAGGTCGCGGGTGAGCTGTGTCGCCAGCTGATCGGGAGCTGAAGCCGCATCGTAGGCGTTTTCTTGCCGTCGACCCTCGACGGCAGCCGCCATCGCTTCGGCCTTGTCAGCGAACACATAAACGTCGCGGAGTGACTCCGCCAGCTCTGCCACGATGGTGTTCCGAGCTTCGCGATCGAGCTCCGTCACCTCCGGGGTCACCGCCGCAGCAGTCTCGACTCCGCCGGCCCAGAGCAGCGCGAGACTCAACACAAGCGGGCTTCGTCTCTTGACGGTCGCGAACCAATCTGAGGCACTTTGTGGACTCGAGCCGGGTTTCTTTGCCATGTTTCAGGACCTCCGACCCATATTCTAAGTCGGATCGGCTAGGCCTACAGCTCGGTGGCCATCTGGGCTAAAATCTCGAGGCGGCGGCGGACAGGTTGGACTGACTGTGACCTGAGGTGGAGGCTAGGTGTCGGCAGCATGAGAAAACACAGACTGACCCTCGTTGGGCTAACCATTGCAGTCGCCGTCCTAATCTTTGCGATCATCTTCGACTTCGAGGTGTTCGAAGCTGCTATTGGCTTCTTGGATTATCTCGAACATTTCGAGATTGATGAGTTTATTATTCCGGCTTTAGTATTCTTTGGCTTCGCCTTTGTCGACCAGTCTAGACAGCGGAAGTCTCAGAAGATCGAGTACGAAAAGATCAAGATATACAAGGCGATGTTGTCGTCGACTCATCATATTCTGAATAATTTTCTCAATCAGATGCTGATATTCCAAATGACCGCAAAAAAGGCTCCTGATTTTGATCCGAAAGTGCTGTCTTTGTACGATAGGATCGTTGAAGATGCATCAACGCAGATTGAAGCGCTGGGTAGCATTACTAGAATCGATGAAGTTTCGATCCATGAGTCTGTGGAGCCCTGAATCGACTAGCTGCCCATCAAGGACTCGTAACTTTCCAACTCTAGCTCTACGTAATCCGGGAAGGGCTGGATGTTGTTCAGATCATGCTCGAGGATGGCGAGGTCGCCTCGGCGTTCGATCTCTTTGAAGCCGCCGAATTTGTAGGTCACCAACATCATCCGATTGCGGTCGGTGGATTTGAACTCTGCCACCAGATGTGTCCCGGCGGCGCGAGCCAGGGTCAGGATGTAGTTCATCAACAAGGTGCCGACGCCGCGGGCCATGACCCGGCAAGACATCAACAGGAGGCGTACCGTCCAGCGTTCGGCGCCCGTCTCGACCAGGGCCAGGCCAATTTTGCCGTAGGTGCCGAAACGATCGTCGAGGTCAGCGACCAACAGCAGATGGTCCTCAGAGGTGCGGAAGGCGTCGAGCTCTTCGAGAGAGTAAGTGTAGCCGGTGGTATTGAGCTGATGGGTCCGGACGGTGAGCTCTTCGGCGCGATACAGGTCTTCTTGCTGGGCGGCGCCGATCGACAGTTTCATCCGGAGGCTGGCGAGGAAGTCCTCTTTGGGACCAGCGAAGGACTCTTCGCGCTGGTTGCGTTCGATATCCGCCGCATACATTTGACGACGCAAGGCGGACTCATTGGTGATGAAACGCGGGGTGAGCTCGGGGCGATCGCTCAGCCCGGAAAGCTCGGAAACATCAAAGATCATCACGTCGGGCAGCGAGTGGCGGACCTCCTCACGCTCGAAAGGTTGATCATCAATGAAGGCGATCGCATTGAGGCCAAGGTTGAGGTTTGAGGCGATCGTTTCGACGCTCGACGATTTGGCGCCCCAGGAGATCTGCGGGTAAAGGAAGTAGTCTGCGATACCGAGATGCTGCAACCGCTCCATCGCCGGCTGGTAGTCGTTCTTGCTGGCGATCGACTGCAGGATCCCCCTTTGGTCGAGGGTCTCTAGAAGGTCTCGGACACCCGGGCGAATTTCGACATCATCACCCTCCGCAAGGGTGCCTTGCCACAGGGTGTTGTCGAGATCCCAGACCAGAACTTTGATCGTTCGCGGCGCCGGTGTTTCGGGACCGGCTTCAGGTGTCGGCTCGGTCGCTGGTTCCCTGGTCATCGTAAGCGAGCTCCCTCGAGACTGCCGTCACCCGTTGGCGGGAGCCTCGGTCTTGCGGTCGATCAAGGCGTCGATGGCGTTGATGCTTCGGAAGTTGTCTAGGTCGAGATCGTCGTCCTCGATCGTGATCCCGAATTCTTTTTCGACAAAGGTCACCAACTGCATGGCGAGTAGCGAGTTGACAAAACCCAGAGCAAAGATGTCTTCGCCGTCATCGAGTTCGTGGCTGCGAAAGAAACGTGCCAGAAAGTCTCTGATCAGGGTTTTCCTGTGACTCATGGATTACCTTCCCACCCTTCGGCCAAAGCCCGGGCCATCGAGCTGGTGACGTTATTGTTGGTTCTGGCTTCTCGACGCTGCCGTGAGGCTCGAGCTTCGGTGTTGTTCCTGCGTCGTAATTGGGCGATCTGACTGGTGGCTCGCCGGGCGAATCCGGTTTGCAGCGGCGACTCTATCAGCCGCAGAAGGTGAGGTGGCACAGATTTTTGCGAGGAACGATCCATAGAAAGAGCAATATATCTGTCTAGGCAGAACGCAATGTCTCTCGATGGACGGGGAGGTTAAGATTCCTGGGTCAAATCGTAATTGTCGTATTCGAGAGTCGATCTACTCGACTCTCTGCTCTCCCCTGTGCCCGGACCTTCTTGCGAAGAGGACTCAACTGTGGTTGCGGAGTGGTCACGATGAAAGACCTGTCTCGACGCTTGTCAGCGCTGACTCCTGCTCAGCGTAAGCTCTTCGAGTTGCGTCTCGAAAAGAAGCAGCTTCAGTTGCCGCAGACCGGTGACGCTGAGCCTCTGCCAACGGAGATTTCGGCGCCGGTGAAGTCCATCCCACGTCGGCAGCCTGCGGAGCACTATCCGCTCGCGCTGGATCAAGAACGGATTTTCTTGATCGACGGCCTGATTCCGGACAGCCCGGTCTACAACATCTATACCGCGATGCGCTTTCGTGGAGTGCTCGATCCGGGGTTGATGGGGCAGGTATTGACCGAAATCGTCAGACGTCACGAGATCCTGCGGACTCGTTTTGTCATCCGTGATGGGACCGCGGTACAGATCATCGAGCCGCCGCTCGAGATGGTGGTTCCGGCGGTGGATTTCCAGGCGTTGTCACCGGAGAGCGCCCGTCGCGCTGCGGATGAGGAATTGCGCCGGATCCTGAAGACGACCTTTGATCTCGGCCGGTTGCCACTCTGTCGGCTGGCGGTGCTGCAGGTCCGCTCGGATGAGGTGATCTGGGCCAAGATCTGGCACCACATCGTGATCGATTGGGTCTCTGCCCACACCTTCGAGGCAGAGTTCGCGACGATCTACAACGCATTCTCCCGCGGTGAGCCGTCGCCCCTCCCCGAGCTACCGCTGCAATGGGCCGACTTCGCGGTTTGGCAACGGCAGCAGCTCAGTGGGGCGGCTCTGAAACCGTTGCGCGCCTACTGGCAGCGCCACCTCGAGTCGGCGCCGCATGTGACCGCGTTGCCGATCGATCGCCCACGCCCTGCGATTCAGCAAGGTCGAGGTGTCCGGCGTCATTACAGCCTTACAGCCGGCCTTTCCGACGACATCAGGCGGCTGGCCAAAAGTGAGAACCTGACCCTGTTCGTGGCCTTCCTGGCCTTTTTCAAGGCTTTGGTGGTGCGATATTCCGGACAGTCCAAGGTGGTGGTTGGCTCGCCGATGGCGATGCACCAGCAGGAAGAGCTGGAGGGGCTGCTGGGTTTCTTTCTCCATCAGCTGGTGCTCTACACGAATTTGGAAGGAGACCCGGGATTCGGAGAGCTGCTGCGACGGGTCCGCACAACGGTGTTGGGAGCCTTCGCCCACAAAGACTTTCCCTTCAGCCAGGTGGTCGAGTTGGTGAACCCGGAGCGTGATCTGAGTCGCAGCCCGCTGACCCAGCTGACGTTCCTATTTCTGAATCCGCATCAATACGATGTTGATCCGATCGGGGGTTTGGAGTCGCTGCCGATTGCCTTCGATGGCGAGAGCTCGAAGTACGACATGACCTTCGTGGTGTGGGACGAGCCGACGTTTGTCGGCTTGGTCGAGTACAACTCCGACCTCTTCGAAGCCACCACGATCGAGCGCCTGAGCCGAGCCTTTCAAACCTTGGTGTCGAGCGCGGTCGCAGATCTGTCTCGGCCGTTGTCCCAGCTGGAGCTGCTGTCTCGAGTCGAGAAGCGCCAGTTGATGGTCGAGTGGAACGACACCCACAGCAACATGCCTCGAAACGCCACCATTGGCGAGATCTTGACCGCCGAAGCAAGGCGTCGGCCGCATGCGGTAGCTGCCTCCTGCTGGCAAACGACCGTCGGAACGGTTGCGGGGCCGACGACGCTGACCTATGGAGAGTTGAATCGGCGAGCGAATCGGCTGGCTCATTCTCTGCTCGCGCTCGGTATTGGCCCGGAGTCGAGAGTTGGTCTGTTTATCGAACGTTCGGTCGAAGTGGCGGTAGCGCTGGCGGGTATCGTCAAAGCGGGCGCGGCCTATGTGCCGCTCGATCCGGAGTATCCACGGGAGCGTCTCGAGCTCATGCTGCGCGACGCGGCGATCGAAGCGCTGGTGACCGGTGGCAACCGTCCTGCCGCGGGGGGCAACGGAATTCCGGTGTGTGATCTCGACCGTGACGTGGGGTCTACGGCGTCAACCGAGGAACCGGTGGTCAAGGTGGCCTCGGACAACCTGGCTTATGTGATCTTCACCTCGGGCTCAACCGGACACCCTAAGGGTGTGGGTGTGTCTCATGGCGCGGTGTTGCGGTTGGTGCTCGAGACGAATTATCTCGATTTTGGTGAGGGTGAGATTTTTCTGCAACTTGCCCCCATCTCGTTCGACGTGTCGACTCTCGAGGTCTGGGGGAGCTTGCTGCATGGAGCGCGGTTGGTTTTCTTCCCGCCTCAGCCACCAACTTTGGAGCGTCTCGAGCAAGCCCTGGCCGATCATCGGATCACAACCTTGTGGTTGACGGCGCCGCTGTTCCATCAATTGGCGGATCATGCGCCTCAGGCCTTGGCTGGTGTCCGCCGAGTCTTGGCGGGTGGCGATGTGTTGTCAGCGCCCAAGGTTGCGCGGGTGCTGGATGCCGGAGTGAGACGCCTGATCAACGGTTATGGACCGACCGAAAACACGACGTTTACCAGCTGTCATCAAATCACCTCGGTCGACAGTTTGGGTGGATCGATTCCGATCGGCCGGCCGATTGCGAACACCACAGTTTGGGTTCTGGATCGACATTTGTTGCCGGTGCCGGTCGGCAGTACCGGCGAACTGTGTACGGGGGGGGCGGGTTTGGCTCGGGGTTACCTGGGTCACCCGGCCGCAACCGCAGCAAGCTTCATTCCGGATCCGTCGGGTGGCGGTCAGCGCTTGTATCGCACTGGCGATCGAGCGCGATTTCGCCGGGATGGTTCGTTGGAATTCCTCGGTCGTTTGGACCATCAAGTCAAGATTCGGGGTTTTCGCGTTGAGCCCGGAGAGGTCGAAATGGTTCTCTCGACACATTCTGGGCTGCGGCAATGCGCGGTGTTGGCGCCTGAGGTCGAGCCCGGGCGGCGTCAATTGGTGGCCTATGTTGTACCTTTTGAAGAGGGGGCAGGAGACGGTGGCCCGCTGGGCAGTGGAGCGCTGGGCAGTGTTGCGCCGGGTAGTGTTGCGCTGGGTAGTGGCGCGCTGCGCACCTTCCTCAAGCAGCGGCTACCGGATTACATGGTGCCCCAAGTTTTTGTCGAGCTGCCCGAGCTGCCGCTGAACGCCAACGGCAAGGTTGATCGCAAGGCGCTGGCGCAGCGGGAGCTGTTGTTGTCGAGCTCGGCATCGTACATGGCCCCGGAGAGTGAGGTCGAAGAGCTCCTGGCGGAGATCTGGGCCGATGTTTTGAAACTCGAGCGGGTGGGCGTCAACGACAACTTTTTTGATCTTGGTGGCGACTCCATTCTGAGCATCCAGATTGTCAGCCGTGCTCAACAAGCCGGATTGGCTTTGAAGTCGTGGGAGGTTTTCCGGTATCAG
>JAJCXQ010000130.1 GCA_029263355.1 Acidobacteriota bacterium
CGACGCCGATTCGGTTGAGCAATCCCAGCTGAATGACGGGGTCGTCGACAAGCTCCAGCTCCACCATTTCACGTGCGCGCAACAAGAACGCGCTGGCCGTAACGTCGCGGGGGTCTCTTCCCAAGGGATCCGAGTGCTGCACACCATCGATCAAAAGGCCCGCGAGCGCTACCGCCCGATCTCGGGTGGCGTCGCTATGCCGCACCTGCGAGGTCAAAGAGACCAACAGCGCCACCGCCAGAAGACCCACGATCAGAACCAACGTGGCGACAGCCTTGTGCCGACGAACGAGCTTTGACAATCGATAGAGAGAGCTCGCCGGCTGAGCGGTGATCGGCAGGTGGAGTTGGGTCCGGCGGACATCTTCCGACAACTGCGCCGCCGAAGCGTAACGCTCCTTGGGTGTCGTCCGGCACGCCCGCAAGACGATGTGGTCGAGATCGCCCCGCAGCCGCCTTTCGAGAGCCCGCGGCGAGAGCCTGCGGGCTCGGCTTACAGTCGCGATTCGCAGCTGGAGACGACGATCGCTGGCGGCGACCGTTCGCAGACGCCGAAGCCGCACACTCGGCGCCGGCATCGACGCGCCGCGCAGCCGCCGGGCAAAGTCGGCCCACGATGCACCAGCTCGATCAAAGGGCCGAAATCCGAGCAGTAGCTCCACCAACAAGATGCCGAGAGAGTACACGTCGGAAGCAGTGGAGACCGCCTCGCCGGACCACTGCTCCGGACTGGCGTACTCAGGCGTCAGAGCCAACAACGTCTGCGATTCGGCACTCAGCTGCGTCTCACCTCCCGCCTCCGCGAGCAGCTTCGCCAGCCCAAAATCCATCAGCTTGGGCCGCCCCTCGGCATCAACCATGATGTTGCCAGGCTTGATATCGCGGTGGACAACAAGGTTCTGATGCGCGTGGTGCACCGCCGAGCAGATCTGGCGAAACAAATCGAGGCGGGTGGTGAGTGACAGGCGGCGAGAGTCGCAGTGCTCGAGCAGGTTCTCGCCCGCGACATACTCGAGCACCACATACGGAGTGCCATCGGACATCTCGCCCGCGTCCAGCAGGCGACACAAGTTGGGGTGCTCGAGCTTGGCGAGTAACGTCCGCTCCCTGGCGAAGCGCCGCACCAGCGCCGGATGGTCGCGGAGAGGCGCCAGGATCTTGATGGCGACCTGCTTTTCGAATCGTGCGTCGATCCGTTCCGCCAGGTAAACCGCCCCCATGCCACCCTGTCCGAGTTTGCGCAGCAGACGGTAAGGATGAAACGACCGATCCTCGGGGTCGATGACCGACATCGCGACCCGCGGCAACGGCACTGGACTGCTCAACGGACCCTGGCTGTCCTCGTGTGCTACCTGCAGCTCGCGCACCGCAGCCACCAGTGCCGGCTGAGCCACCGCGGCGCTGGCAAGAACCGCTTCACCCGCCTCGGGCGTCTCGAGCAGCTGGTGAAACAACACCTCAGCCTGCTGCCAGTCAACGGTCATGGCTCCTCGGTGGCGGCAGGCCCGTGGCAGTGGCTTCTACGGCGTCGGGGCCACGCCGCAATCGTGCATATAGCCAAGCGCGACCGAAGGTCCAATCACGACACGCGGTGCGACGCGAAACGCAGGTCACATCGGCGACCTCCTCGAGCGACAAACCGGCAAAATAACGCAACTCGATCAGCCGTGCCGATCGCGGTTGGATCGATTTCAACTCGCTGAGGGCGTCATGTAAGTCCAGAAATTTGGCTGAGGCCACCGCCGCACCGACCATCGCTTCGTCCAACGTCACTGGATCGCGTCCGTCACCCCGCTTCTGCGCCCGGTGGCGGCGTGCGTGCGATACTGCCAAGCGCCGAATCGCAGTCGCCGCCAAGGCAAAGAAGTGCTGCCTACTTTGCAGCTGGATTCGATCCAGTTTCAGCAACTTGAGGAAAGCCTCATGAACCAAAGCCGTTGGTTGCAGAGAGTGCTGCCTGGCCTCACCCGCCAGCTGACGAGCAGCTAGCCCGTGCAATACTCCGTAGATCGCCTCGACAACCTCTGCCTCAATCCCGCGGTCGCCTGCGACCCACCGATTGAGCAACCCAGTCAGCGACACCGACGGGTGATTCGAAGACTCGAGGGATCGGGAGCGATCGGTCATGGACGCACAAGCCAATCCTCATGCCCAGTTCGGCACAGGCTTATTTTCCATCCAAGATTCATGGGTATAACTGCACAACTGTAGTTGATGGGGCGGCTCTCTTCAAGGTCACCCACGCTCGGTACTTTCCGCTCTAGTGCCAGACAGGTGGCACACAATGCCAACCTCACCCCTTTCTCCTGCCCTTTCAAACCTGGCATGTGAAACTCCGCCATTCGACCGATAGGATGGCTACGGCATGACACCCCAGATCCCATCCGCCGAACAACGGCGGCGTGATCAACTGATCGGCGAAACGGCGACGGTGCAAATCGGCCGTTTCCAAGCTCCGGTGGAAAGCCCACTGTTTCGGGCCATCGCACCCCCCGGGCATTTCGTCGTGGTCTTTCCGAACACCACGGTAGCCATCCAGCCGACGGACGGGGAACGTTTTGTGACCGACCGCAATCGCCTGGTTTTTCATAATAAGGACGACCGTTATACCCGTGAAGCACTCGACCCACGAGGCGATTTCTGTCATTGGCTGTCGGCCGGCGAGAACGTTCTGCGAGAGACGGTCGCCACTTGGAAACGGCTGTCGCCGCCACCAGGCGGCCATCCGTCGCGTCTTTTTGCCTACAAGCTTGGTCCCTGCTCAGCGCCAACGTTTGCCCTCGCCCGTTCTCTGTTCCAACACCTCGAAGAGCTGCAGTCCACTGCTCAGCAGCCCGACCCTCTGTTGATCGACGAAGTGGTCCTCGAGCTCCTTGACACTGCGATCTCAGCCGCCGAAGCTGATCACCGACGTTGGGCAGGCAGCGGCCAGCGGTGCTCACCTTCGCGCTGGCTGGTGACGCGGGCTCAGGAGTTCCTTGCCACTCAGTTTACCGAGCGCCCAGGTATCGAAGAGGTTGCCCGGGCGGTAGGCTGTTCCCCCTACCACCTGTGTCGGGCTTTTCGGATGCGCACCGGCACCACCCTCCATCGCTGGCGGATGGAGCTGGCACTCCGCGCCGCCTTCGACGAAATGATGGCAAACGACCGTCGAATCACCGACATCGCCGCCGACTATGGATTCTCCAGCCACAGCCATCTCACGTCGTTGTTTCGACGCCGGTTCGGAATCAGACCTTCAGTTCTCCGGTCGCAACGTGGCCGGTCCCGAGTGGCAGGGATTCGCACGCTCTGCGACACCCCACAAGCCTCCAATTAAACGGCGAATGCACCGGAAACCGGGCGCAAGATCGTGATAGCGCAGCCGAATCAGACGGCTTAGCCTGCCAAAGATCGGACTTCCGGGCGCTCGAACTCGCCACAAGTCAAAAATACATATGCTCCAACAGCTATGACCTACCACCGAGACGATATTGGTCCAGCTCTCAAAGTAATGCGCAAGGCGCGCCGCCTGAAGCAGTCCGACGTAGCGAAAACGATTGGCCGCTCGGAACCCAGCATTAGCCGTCTCGAGCGAGCGGGCTCGAATCCCCAATTGTCGAATCTGCTCTCCTACTTGGACGCGCTCGACGCCAACCTACTCGACCTGCATCACCAGCTGGCTCAGAAAGATCCCGTCAGCCTGGCTCTCGATCAGCAGTTCGCACAGAGTGAACAACGGCTGAAGGCTGATCCCGCCTATCGCCAAATGGCGCGGGATTTGATCGAACGCTTCGGCGGCGGCGACCTACCCCCCGGCCTGCGGGCCATGGCTGGTCTACTCGACGAGCACGACGCTCGCTTGCGAGCGATCGAACAGCGGCTATTGCCGGCTGGCGAGGAGCGCGGCCCGAACGGTGCGAACGGTGGACCGATCGAGGGTTAGCTCCAACGCTGCCTGGTGCAGGATCTTGAGCGCCTTGTAGGCGCCCGTCTCGTTGCGCAGCGACTGCAACACGCCGAGGGACGACAGCGAGAGCGTGCGAGCACTACCCGCGTCACCGCGCTCGAGATGGACCTCGGCGAGATCCAGCAAGAGCAACGCGCGGTCGTAGCCATCAGCACGTTGGTCGATGCCGACACGGGCGCGTTCGAAAGCAGCCACCGCCTGATCGAGCTTGCCCAGTCGCCGCAGCAGCTTGCCGATCAGCCAATGCATCCGCAGCTCGGGGAAGCTGCCAGGCTGGGTATAACGACCGGCTTCCGCCACCTGTAAAGCGACCGCGCGCAGCTCGGACGGACTGGAGCTCAGCTCGAGGCGAGCGGCAGCCAAGTTGTAAACCGCCGATAAATGGAAACGATCTCCGTTGGGACGCAGCAGCGACAAAGCTTCTTCAGCGTCCGAGGCGACCCGAGCGTAGTCATGGAACCGGGTATAAATCGCACTGGATGCAACCAGCTCCTTGGCGAGCTCGAGACCACCGCGGGGTCGCCAATAGTCGACCACCGCATCCATCATCTCGCAGGCTTCGCCCCGGCGATGCTGGTCGGCGCGCACATAAGCCAAGCGCCGCAGCACCTCAGCACGGTTTCGGGTATCCGATGATGGTAAAACCTGGGCAGCAAAAAGGAGCGCGGCCTCGGCTTCGTCAAACCGAGCCATGGCACGGCAGGCAGAGCCAAAGGTCCACCAGGTGAGGGCAATCAACCGCGGCCAACGAGACCGAGGCGGCAATCGCGCCTGGGCCTCGAGCGCAACCTCAGCCACCCCAACAGCAGCTGGCGGATCGAGGAAGCGAAGCTCCTCGGCTCGTAACGCCACGGCGCGCACCAAAGCGGGCGACGGCGCCACCCCGAGAGCCTGTCGTGCACTCGCCGGGTCGGTAACCTCCTCCATGTCGGCACTCCATCCCATACCGTGGTGACGGTAACAAAGACCCCACCGAGGCTGCAAGCAAGCGGCGGCCGATAGTCGGCTCGCCGCGATCTCAAAAAAGCCTCTAGCCGTTGGGGTCCAAGACCGCACCGTGGCCAGCGTTCACCGAAGTCTGTACGTGCATCAGGTTGCTCCGATCAACCCGAGTCGGGGGCGGCGAAATTGCGGCCCTGCGCTCGGACCGGAAGCAATTCTCTCTTATTTGTCACCGACTTCAGCTTGAGCGCAAGTTTGGCGTATCCATGGGGTGACGGTACTCACCACAAAGAGAAGACTCGATTTGGCGTCATGGTGTCCCTAGAACGAGGCCTCGAAATTTCACTCGACGAGCCCAAACTTGGACCCTATGTCCAAATTTTGGCGGCTTTAGAACGCTTAAACGCTTCCGTCGAACGAATTGTCTTGTCGCAGAAAGTTGTTTCTTAAGACATATTTAGCCGATCGACAGCATCCTCGAGCGGTCAGGGCAACATCGTGCGCGTCGAAACCGGCGTTGACAAAGACCTTGACCTGGCATATTTTTAGATTCACGCTGGCATATTTTTAGATTTAATGTAATTAGCTTGACGATAGGTGAGCTAGGTGGCTTGACGATTGAGATGAGCTAGAGAGTATCTTGAGAAGAACTCGAGGGTATGTGATGAACGGCCAAGGCCGGATTTTTCTTTTCTCGCTCTTTCTGGTGACTCTGCTTCCAAACCAGGCGCCGGCTCGTGACCCGGTATGGCCCCCCGAAGCGTCTTATGGGGGAAAACGCGAGGCCTCGGATTCGTATGTAGTCCTCTTGCCGGCGGTTCCGGACGGAACGGCGACGGCAATCGACACCAGCGCCTGCCGTGCCGTTCCCCAGGTCGGGTTGCGTGTTCTAACGCCCGTCCCCTGCGACACTCCGGTGCAGCTCCCCAGCAGCAAAGCCGATCGGGTGTGGCTGGAGTCTCCGGGCTGGATCTCTCCGGGTTCCTGGCCTGTCCGTTGCCCCACGAGTCGCGGCCCCTGTCGTTTCTCCCTGCCGCTAATTCCTGCCGGCCGGCTGCGGCTGTCCGAGACGCCACACGAGTCCGAGAATGTCGAGCTGCGATTGATCGGCGTGAGTGACGCAGATTCGGCGGAGGCTCCCCCCCTGGAAGTGGTCCGAGCCCTGTCGCTCGCTGAAGGACTCGCGGGAACGCAGATGCCGACCGGAACAGTGCTTCCTTTGCTCCTTCGCGAGCACTCCCAAGAGATTCTCGCGTTGGGAAAGCCAGTCGAGGCCAAGGCCGAACGCGACAAGACGTTTCGATTCGAGAAGCCGGAGCAAACCGACCTGCTCGTGATCCTTCGGCGGCCCGAGAGTGGAGAGGCCAAG
>JAJCXQ010000131.1 GCA_029263355.1 Acidobacteriota bacterium
GCGAGTTTCGACATCATGGTGCGCAACACCGGCGCCGGCTCCGCCAACGGGGTGCTGATCACCGACTTCTTTCCGTCGAACGCCACCTACGTGGTCGAGTCGATGGAGTGGCGGCTCAATGTGGCGCCCTTCACGCCGGTGACCGACGCCAATGACGCCGACGAGGGCGCCGCCTTGGTTGATCGCCTGGAGCTGCTGGTGCCAACGTTGGGGCCGGGCGAGGATCTGACCTTCCGTTTCTTTGTGCGGGTCGATATGGGGACGGTCGGGCTGTTCGTCAACAACCAGGCGACGGTGTCGTCGGTGGAGTCGCCACCGCAGGATACGAACTTGGTACAGATACCGATCGTCGGTAGCTCGGACGTCACCGGTCACGTGTTCCTCGACCTCGACGGCGATGGCGTGCAAGACGTCGGCGAAGCCAATCTCGCCAATGTCGATGTCTGCGTCAATTCGATTCCACCCACCCGTTACAGCTGCCTGCCCAACGTCGCTATTCCCGACGACGGTTACGATGGCAGCCTGGGCTCGATGGCCTGCTGCACGATCAACGTGCCGGCGGGAGACTTTGGCCCGACGCCCGCAACCACCGACCTCGATTTGGAGGTCGCCATCGGAGGGCACACGTTCGTCGGCGATCTGACGATCAAGCTACTGAGTCCGACCTCGGCGTTGTTGGCGGCACTCAATCGCCCCGGCACCGCCGCCGCCGACGATGGCACCGGCGGCGGCGGCGATTCGTCGGATTGGACCGGTGACCTCATCACCTTTGACGATGACGGTGGCGATCCTTCCGCCGAGACGCTGGGATCGACCATCGGCGCCGGTATCAGCGTCTGTGCGGGCGACGGCATCTGCGCCTACGCTCCGGCGCCGGATACCGCAGGGGGTCTCGCCAACCTCGCCGGCTTCGACGGCGCCGACCCGCGGGGCGACTGGACAGTCTGTGTCGGAGACAGCGCTGGCGGCGATGTCGGTACTTTTGTCGCCGCCTCGGTAGTGCTCACCACCACCGACAGCCCGACGATCACCCAGAAAGTTTCGACCGACGCCAACGGCGACTGGATCGCGACGGTCAACGGCACCACCGCCACCGCCGATGTGGACGAAACCGATCCCGACTTTCCTCCCGGCGCTCAGTTGACCACTGCCAACGATCCCCAGGGAGTCACCACGGTCACCGGCGGCACCGTCGCCACGACTCCGGTAGGGTATCAGCCGCTGCCGATCGCCTTCACCAAGATCTCCGACGCAATCGGCAACGAGGTTTTCGAAGGTGACACGCTGACTTACACCATCGAGGCGACCAACACCACGGCGGTGACTCAGACCGGCGTTGACCTCAGTGATGCTCTGCCTGCCGGTACCAGCTATGTGCCGGGCAGCACGTTGGTCTCGCAGCAAGTTTTCCGGGTCAACGAGTACTACATCGTCGCCACCGACTTCACCGGCGCCACCTACGACCTGACCCTCAATCAGAGTCTGACGGCTGACTATTTTGCCATCGTCCAAGGATCGGACGGTAACGGCGCCAGCAATGGCAACCGTGGACCGGACGAGAACTATGCGTCGCTCACTGCGGATCCCTTCGGCAGCGGCGAGTTGGGGGTGTCGTCCGGGGCCGACGTGATCACTCTCAGTCGAGGCAATTCAGTGAATGGCTGGCAGGGTGTTGTGACGGTGGTCGAATGCCTGGCGGACTGCACGGCCAACGGTTTCACGCTGCGCGACGTGCGGCGCGTCGACCATGCCGGCGCGGCTACCTCCGGCGCCGAGGCGACGTCCAATCCGTGGGTCGACATCAACCAGACGATGTTGCTGGGCGGCTTCAACGGCGCCGGCTGTGACACCACTCAGGCGAACCCGATCAACACCAAGGTTTGCCACGCGCGGATCTTCCCCTCCAATCCGGATCAGATCAATTGGACTCGCGACGCTGGCGGCGCCACCTTGTCCGCGGCAACCAGCACCGTGATGGTGGTGGAGTGGGGGTCGGCTTGGACGGTCCAGCGGGTCCGTGTCCAAGGCGGCAACGGCGGCGGAGGTGCTGATGCAGTCGGCGAGTACAACACCGCCGCCATCAGCGCCGTGACCCGCGCTGACACCTGGGTGTGGGGCACCGGCCACACCAACGACCAAGGTATCGGCGACGCCGCAGAAGGAGTGCTCGTCACCCTTGGCGATGGCGTCAATCAGAGCGTCAGCGAGAGCTCGGTTGCGGTTGGTCTCGAGATCGCTGGCAACGCGGTGGACTTCGAAGTTTACGCGTTGACTCACAGCGACCTGGCGACGGATTACGTGTTCAAGGCCGACGGCGACACCAACGCCTTGACCGTCGATGTTGCCACCGTTGCCGCCGGCCAACAGCGCATGGCGTGGGTCACCAACGGCCAGAACGGCACCGGCAACTCCTTCCCGCGGCCGATGTTTTCGGCTCGTTACACTAATGCCACGACGATTCGAATGGAGCGTCGCCGCACCGGCCAGCCGTTCCCGGCTTGGATCCTGGGGATCGACTACTCGACAATCAGCGCCGACGTCAGTGGCGGGGCGCCGCCGGGCCTGGTGGTGCCGGCGGACGGCATCACCATTCCGCCCGGCGAGACCTTCCGCGTCATCTTCCAAGTCACGGTTGATGACCCGTTGGCGATGGGGATCACCCAGATCATCAACACGGCGACCTTTACCACCGATCAAGAAGGGCCGTTCAACTCTCAAGTAGTCGACAACGTCATCCGTCTCGGGGTCACCGTTGAGCCCAACAGTGGCAACTTCGTGGTCTTTGACGCAATGTCGCCGCAGACTCGGACCTACAGTCATGTGGTGACCAACACCGGGGCTGCCGCCGACTCTTATGCCATCACCGCCTTCAGCGAGCTGGGGGCGCTCAACCCGGGGGCCGGCTGGGTGGTCGAGTTGATCGATCCCGATACCGGCGCGGTGATCGCCACCGACACCGACTTCAGCAACAGCACCTGGGATGGTGGCATGTTGATCAATACGGGCACTCTGATGTCCGGAGAATCGATCGCCTATGACATCCGGGTGACGGTACCGGCCGGCACTCCAGAGGGCACCCAGGAGACCACCACCCTGACCGCCACCTCGGACCGGAACATGACCGTGAGCGCTTTCGCCACCGACGAGACGACGGTGGTCGATATGGCGGGCTCGGTGGTCGTGGTCTCCGACCAGAGTGGGGTGGTGGCAGCGGGCGGCTCGATCGCTTATAGCCACCGGGTGTTCAACAATACCGGGGTGGCTGACACCTTCGACCTCAGCGCTTTCCCCTCTCAACCCGGCTGGACTTCGACGATTTACAACGATTCCAATGGTGATGGTGTTTACACACCAGGCATCGACGTCGCCATCATGAATACCCTGCTACTGCCCGATGGTGGCTCGCAGCTATTTTTTGTGGTGGTTGATGCTCCCCCTGGCGCGACCGCGGGGGACACGGATGTCACCAGCATTACCGCCATTTCACGCAATGATTCCAACCTCTTCGACGCGGCGTCCGACACCACCACCGTATCTGTGGCCAGCACCCATGACTTGAGCGGCGGCGATACGTTGCTGGTTGATGCAGGTGACAACTGCACGGGCGGCAACGACTGCCCGGTGTTCCCCGGCACCCTCAAGAGTCTGAGCGCCAGCGACGATCGTTTCGATTTCACCATCACCGCCTCGCCGTTTTTTGGCCTCGACGGCTTGAATCATCCGACCCAGCTGTGGATCGACACCGATAACAATGGGGTGCCCGATCTCCAGATCGCTGAAGATACGGATGGTGACGGCGATTGGGACACGATTCTTGCCGGCTTCGACACCAATAGCGACAGCAACCCAGATGTCTTCCTGATGGCCGGTGACGAGCTCGCCTATGAGCTGCGGCGACCGGTCGACCCCTTACAGGGTGCGAGCCGCGATCCGGTGACTCTGAGCGCGACATCGCAAGCTACCGGTGAGGTTGATAGCGTGACCGCGGTCAACTTACTCGCTGCTGCGACCCACGCCATGTTGGCGCGCTTCGAGATCGTCGCCACCGGCAGCCAGATTGTGGTCGAATGGGAGACCAGCTTCGAACACAAGACAGCGGGTTTCGTTTTGCGACGTCAGGAGGAGGGAGCCGGTCGTCGCTCGCAGCGTCTGCATCGCGGCGTGCTGCCAGCGCTGCGTGACGCGCCGGTCGGTGGCTCGTATCGCTTCGCCGACCTGACCGCGGTCCGCGGTCAAGCCTACGTTTATGTACTGTACGAAGTCGAGATCGATGGCACGGAACGGATCCTCGGTCGCACGCCAGCGACGATCGATCGACGGAAACTGGCACGAGGCGGCACGCCGGTGGATGGTTTCAGTCGTGAGGCTCGCCAACCGTTTGCGCCACGGTCACCGCAGGTTGACGGCACGCCACGTTCACCGCAGATCAGCGTTGTGCCGCGGTCCACTGGGCGCAAGGCGGGGGGCGCGGTTGGTCGTCTGAAGATGTTGGTGCAGGAGCCCGGAGTCTATTGGGTGAGCGCGCAGAGCATTGCCGATACCTTCGGCGCTCCGGCTTCCATCGTCGAAGGTTGGATCGCCGACGGCCGGTTGCGACTTCACAGAGGCGCCGGCACCGAAGAGATTGTCGAGTCCTGTCCCGGAGTCCCCCCAGGCGCCGGTGGTATCTTCGCGGATGGTTTCGAAAGCGGTGATGTGTGTGCTTGGACGCGGGCTGCCGGAACCCAAAGCGGCGCAGCCCTGGGGTGGCTGCCGGCGTCGGACGACAGCGGTATCTACTTTTATGGCGAGGCCCTCGACAGCATCTACACCGATGACAATGTTTACTGGCTGGAGCACGGTGCCGGGGTGCGGGCGTTGACGATCGACGGCGGCTCGCCGCCCCAGGTCAGCGGCCTCGCCTTTACCGAGTCATTGCACTTCGAAGAGGAAGGACCCTTCCCCCTGACCTCGGTGATCGAAGATCCCGATAGCGATTTCTGGTTCTGGGATTTTGTCAACGTCAATCCGGATCTCGGTATTGCGATCGACACTATGACGGTGACGATCGAAACCCCGGGACGCACCACGGAGCCGGTCGAGGCTGCGATGTCCGTTCATCTCCAGGCGGAGACCCGTGACGATGCGATCGATCCCGACCATCAAGTCGAGATCCGTCTCAACGGCACGGTGATCGGCAACAGCTCTTGGGATGGCAGCACCGCCCATCAAGTTGACCTGGTGTTCGATCAGGGCCTGCTTGCCGATGGCGCCAACACGGTGGAGATCCACGCCCCAGCGGGTTCCGGGATCAGCTCGGAGATTTTCTACCTCGACGCCATCGATGTGACCTACCGTCGGACCTACCGCGTCGTCGCCGATCAGTTGGTCGCCGCCGCGGGAGGGCATCCGGCGATCACCTTCGAAGGATTCACTCGCGAAGACATCACGGTGCTCGACATCACCGATCCCAAGGCGCCGCTGCAGGTGACCAACCTGCAGATCCAAGACGTCGGCGGCGAGTTTTCGGTCAGCCTGCTGACCAGTTCTCCCGCGGCGCGCTACGTGGCGCTACCGTTGGCCGCTACCACCGCGCCAGTGCTGGTTGTCGACCAGGTATCGAACCTGCGGGCACAGTCGAACCGTGCCGATTACCTGGTGATCGCCGCGGCGGGACTCGAGTCGGCGGCAGCGCAACTGGCGCAGGTTCGTCAGGATCGCTTCGAGACTTGGATGGTCCGGCTCGAGGACGTTTACGACGAGTTCAGTCAAGGTGTCGTCACGCCGTGGGCGATCCGCGATTTCCTCGAGTTTGCGACGCGTTTCTGGGCGGTGAAGCCGCGTTATGTGGTGCTGGCGGGGGACAGCTCGTTCGACTTTAAGGATCGTTTGGGTTTTGGTGGCAACTTGCTGCCAGCGCCGATGACCAGCACTCCGGAGGGGCTCTTTCCCTCCGATCACCGCACCGCTGATCTGAGTGGCGACGACGGCGTGCCCGAAGTGGCGGTTGGCCGCCTGCCAGCCCGCACCGACGCTGAGCTTGCGGCCTACGTTGCCAAGCTGCAAGCGTATGAAGCGGAGAACGGAGCATGGACCCAACGCACCGTGTGGGTGGCTGATGCGGTGGACGAAGGCGGCGAATTTACCGCCGATAGTGACGAGCTGATCGAGCAGTTGTCGCCAGGGTACGATGTCGACCGCATCTACGTCGATGATCTGGGGCCAGCTGCCGCTCGTCAACGGCTGCTTGACGCCTTCGACGACGGCGCTCGGGTGGTGCACTTCCTCGGCCACGGCAACCTGATGCAGATGGGTGACAATGCCGGGCTGTTGCGGGCCGGCGATGTACCGTCGCTGACCAACGGCGCGCGCCAGCCGGTGCTGGTGGCGATGACCTGCGCCTTGGGAAGATTCGATCGCATCTTCTTCGACACGTTGAGCGAATCCTTGGTCTTGCACGACACGGGGGGCGCGATCGCCCTATGGTCGCCGACCGGCTTTTCGTTCAACCAGGAGGCCTTGGTGCTGGCTGATGGGTTCTTGCCGGTGGCGCTCGATCCGACATCAGGGGCTGGAGGTTTGCTCGGCGACGCGGTGGTCGAATCTCTGGCTCGCTACCTGATCATGGCGGAGGAACCAAGGGACTTCATTCCCTTCATCTATACTCTGCTAGGCGATCCGGCAATTCGAGTTGGGCCGTAAGAGGGATGGGGCGTCAGAGGGGCAATCGAAGGGCAGCTGAGGGGCGGTAGAGGCAATGATGAGCGACAGTCAGTGGATGCGAGATTTTCGCCGCAAGACGGTGAATCGACGCGTGCCGATTTCCGGCATTTTGGAGCTCACCAGCCGGTGTAACCTCAAGTGTGTGCATTGTTACCTCGGCCCACAGGAGGAGCAGCGTAAGAAACGCGATCTCGAGATGGCCACCGGGCAGGCGCTAGAGGTGATCGATCAGATCGTCGCCAGCGGCTGCCTCTATCTGGTGATCACCGGTGGCGATCCAATGGTGCGCAAGGACTTCCCCGAGATCTACCGTTACGCGAAAGATCAAGGGTTGATCGTCACCGTCTTTTGCGACGGCATCCTGGTCACGGACGAGATGGTGCGTCTGTTTCAGCAGTACCCACCGTTCAACATCGATATCAGCGTTTACGGCGCCACTGCCGAGACCTACGAGGCGGTGACTCGGGTGCCGGGCTCGTTCCGCAATTTCTTGCGCGGTTTCGATCGATTGGTCGCGGGCGGCATTCGTTTCAGCCTCAAGACCGTTTTGATGACCCTCAACAAACACGAGCTCGATCAGATGCGACTGGCGGCGACCAAGCTCGGAGTGAAGTTTCGGGTCGACTCGGCGATCTTTCCTTGTTTGCCGACCCAGGATCACGAACCGCTGGATCTGAGAGTGGATCCAGAAGAGGCGGTCGAGTTGGAGCTCTCCGATCCTGAGAGCCTGCGGCAGTGGGTCGACTATACGGAGGAACGGCAAGGAACCCCAGCTGGCGAGGAGCTTTACTCCTGTGGCGCAGGTGTGACGAATTTCTACATCGATCCGATGGGATTTGCATCACCCTGTCTGATGACGACCAACTATCGCTACCCGGTGAGCGAGCGAGGTTTTGCCAACCTTTGGCAGAAAGAGTTGGTCCAGCTGCGGAGCAAAAAGCCGCGGGAAGGCTATACCTGCAATTCCTGTGAGATGAAGACCGCCTGTACCGGCTGTCCAGCGTTCAACTTCCAGGAAAACGGCCACGAGGACATCAAGTCCGACTACGTGTGCGAGACCACTCAACATCGCTGGCAGGCCATTCAAGAGGCGCGTGAAGGGCAGGTCGCCACGGTGGCTCGGCGAATGGCTCGGCGCAGTGCTGCGAGACAGACCAGTGCTGCCAAGCAGACCAGCGCTGCAAGAAAGAACGTTGCCGAAACCAGTGGATCGGGAGAGCCGCGTGCAATCGACTGAGGGCGGCATGAGACGCGGCCACGAGGCTCAACCTCCGAGGCCCGGTGGCGAGAAGCGGGCTTACGAGAAACCCCAGTTGCGCGCTATCAACCTGGCGGCAGAAGAGGTGCTGGCGGTCGGCTGCAAGCTGGACGGCGGCCCTGGTGGCCCGATCGGCGCCAGCTGCACGTCGTCGTCGTGTTTCGCTGCGGGGTCGTAGCCATGGCGGCCGCCGAGAGTGCCCAGGAGCCGCGATCTTGGAGCCAGGTCTATCGTCGCCGCGACGCAGTGGTCGCACGTGAGATTGCGGAGGAAGTGATCCTGGTGCCGGTCCGGGGCAAGCTGGCGCAGTTGCAGCACATCTTCGTGCTCAATCCGGTCGGCGCCTTCATCTGGGAGCAGATCGATGGTCGTCGCGACTTGGAGACCATTCACCGACACCTGGTCGAAGATTTTGAAGTCCCGTCGAAGGACGCCGAGGAGGACCTCTTCGAATACGTCGCCAATTTACGGGACGCGGAGTTGATTCTCGAGCAAGACTCGGCAGTCGAAACAGCGGCGGTCGACACGGCAGTATCAAACCCGTGAGTGCCTTGGAGCTGACGATCGCGGGGCTGCGTTTTGTCACGCATCTCCCGGCTGGGCTGCGTCTGATCGAGCGTGACGCGGTTTATGAAACCTTCCTGGACCGGCCAAGTGAGGCAGACCGGCCAACTGGGGCAGACCAGGAGATTGATGTCGAAGTCACCCTCGATCCTGCTCCCGCCATTCACGGTCTGTCGGTACTTTTCGATACTGAAGAAACCTGGGCAGCATATGACGATGCAGGCGACGTGTTGCTGCGTATGCGCTCGGTTGCAGGCGACGAGGACTACCTCTGGGTTGTGCGTCTCACCGGTGGCACCGAGCCCGTCTGTTGTCGACAGGTAGTCATCCACTGCGGGCGTCGCCTGGTGGAAACGCGAGGGCCGGTCATCGAGCTCACCAACCCGTTGCATTACCCTCTGGATCAGCTGTTGCTGATGTTTGCGTTGCCGGCATTGCCTGGGGTGTTGATTCATGCCGCCGGACTGGCTCGCTTGGGACGAGGGGTTCTCTGTGCTGGAGTTTCTGGGGCCGGTAAAACGACCTTCATGGGTTTTCCGGAGCCACGTCACGGTCTCGAAGGCCTGAGTGACGATCGGGTCATAACACGTCAGATCGATGGGCAGTTGCGGCTTTTCGGCACCCCCTGGGCGGGGGAGGGGCGGGTCGCCGCCAATCGCGGCGTCGAGTTGGCGGCGATCACGTTTCTACATCAGTCCGATCGTAATGAGCTGCGGCCCATCAGCCCCAGCAAAGCGCTCCAGCAACTCCTAGCAACCGTGTCCATTCTGTGGTTCGACGAGGCGCGGATGAGTCTAGCGATGGGCTTCTGCGAGACCCTGGTCGAGCGCGTCTCCTGTTACGAGCTACATTTCCGTCCAGAGGCTGCGGCGGTGGACCTCTTGGAGGATCTGATCTAGATCTCACGCAGCCATGGCCCTCTGCCGGTCGCGCTAATGGGCTGCGCGCAGCGCTGCGTAACTCGCCTTGGCAGTGTCGAGTCGTCCAACTTCATTTTTTACAATGCTTTGCGGAGTAGCATTTGTGCTCCTGCTCAAACATACTCGCCTGTGCTCGCTCCATCAGCGCGACCTCACTGACTCGAAAATGCTGTTTCTGGATGCGATCTGATCTAGCCTCGATGCCGCAACAGCCAGCGGAGGGGGCGTAGTGTCGGGGCAAGCAGACTGCAGCCAGATAGCCAGGCGATGACGGCTCGCTCACGCCCGAGGCCAAGGCGGACGCGTCGACCGTGTCGCTCGATGTGTTTCAGTCGAGCACTGAGGTTGCTTCGTGGGATCCATCCATCGTCTGCGGTGGCGGCGTCGCCGCGCATCAGGACGCTATCCGTCGATAGTCTCACGATACGATGCAGGGCCCAGTGACTGTTGGGCCGCTGGAATGCTACGACGTCACCGAGCCGGAGGGTTCGGCGCTCGAGCGGCGCGAGGGTGACGAGGTCTTGGTCGTGGATGAACGGCGCCATGCTGGTGCCGGTGACTCGGATCTCGACATCCAGACCCTGCTCCAGAAGGTCGAGCAGGAGATGTTCGACCGGCACTGAGAGCCGGGTTGGTGGGTGAGGGTGAAGCATGTAATAGCCCTACGGCACCCCTAGACACCCTGGGTTCGGGCTCGTCGTTCCGTCAACCGTCTGCTGCGGCCTGCCGGATGACGAGGTGCTGATCTGCGGCGACATCCTTCCGGGTCGAGGTTGTTCCGTCGGGCCACCGGACTTCGACCTGGTCGATTTTTGTGGCCGTGCCGAGGCCAAAGTGCTGACGCATGTCGTCCTGAGATAGGTAGCCGGTGCCGCTGCGTACCAGGCGGGTCTGGGTGAGCTTGCCGGCCTGGACGGTGACCACCGCGCCGATGGCGGAGGTGTTCTTGCCGCTACCCTCGAGTTTCACCATCAGCCAGTGGCCGACCCCGGGCAGCTCGTGATGCAGCACCTGTGCCCTACCGTCGAGATCGTTGATCACCACGTCGAGGCGACCGTCGTTGTCGAGGTCGCCGAGGGCCAGGCCGCGGCTTACGCGCTCTTCGGTGAAGACCGGGCCGAAGCTGGCCGCAACCTCTTCGAAGGTGACTCGGCCGGCGGCGTTGGCGCCGCGGCTGTGGTATAGCAGCTTGCGCTGGCGGTACGACGCCGAGGCGCCGAGGTTGGCGTTGGCGAGCTGCGGATAGACGTGGCCGTTGACCACCATCAGGTCCTGCCAGCCGTCGTGGTCGTAGTCGAAGAAGGCGGTGCCCCAGCCGACGAAGGGTAGGCTCGCCGCGGCGCTCGCCGAACGGAACGAGACGTCGGTGAAGTAGTCCTTCTGGTTCTGGTAGAGGGAGTTGTATTCCTCGGCGAAGTTGGTCACGAAGAGGCCGAACCGGCCGTTGTTCTCGTAGTCGGCGACCGCCACTCCCATGCCGCCTTGCTCGCCACCGTCCTCGCTCACCGCCACACCGAGCGGGAACGCCGCCTCCTCGAAGGAGCCGTCACCCTGGTTCTGGTAGAAGAAGTTGGGGTTCGAGTCGTTGGCCACGAAGAGGTCTAGCCAGCCGTCGTCGTTGAAGTCGAGCCAGGCGACGCCGAGACCGAAGTAGCCATCGGGATCTGCGATCCCCGCCTTGGCGCCGACTTCGGTGAAGCGACCATCGCCGGCGCCGCGGTACAGCAAGTCGGAGGTGCCCGGCAGGCCGCGGGGGCCACATTGCACCGCGATACCTCGGAACTTACAGGTTTTGCCGCGGCCGAAGACGGGCAGGTTCTCGAGGTCCACCTCGACGTAGCGGCTGACGAAGAGGTCCAGCACTCCGTCGCGGTCGTAGTCGGCAAAGGCGCAACCGGCGGACCAGCCACCGGCGGCGACCCCGGCTCGTTGGGTGATATCGGTAAACGAGCCGTCTCCGTTATTGCGGTAGAGGTGGTTGCCGCCGACCGCGGTGACGTAAAGATCGACCCAGCCGTCACCATCGAGGTCAGCGGTGCAGGCTCCCATCCCCCAACCCGGGTAGGCGACCCCTGCTGCCACCGCCACTTCCTCGAAGCGTAGTGGAGCGCCGTCGGCCAGTGTGCCGTCGGCTGGTGTGCCGAGGTTGCGGTACAGGGCGCTCGGCGCCGTCTTGGGCTGATCGGCGGTATCCACGGTCAGCGAGTTGACCAGGTAGATGTCGAGGCGGCCGTCATTGTCGAAGTCGAACAGCGCCACGCCGCCGGCCATCGATTCCAGGATGTACTTCTTCTCGGGCGCCGAGTGGTGCTCGAAGACCACCCCAGCCGACTCGGCGACATCGCGAAAAAGCACTCGAGCCGGCTCTGTTGCGGCCGGCTTTGCAACGGCTAGCTTTGCAGCCGGCGGCTTCGCAGCAGACGGCTGCTCTGCGGCAGATGTCTCGGCCGTGGCCGATAGGGCTGACAGGGCTAGGAGCAGGAGCGGTGTCATTCTCACGGGCTCATGCCTCCGGTCTCCGGCAGCGCCACGTCCAGGCCCACCTTCTTGCGCAGCTCGATGAGCTGCTCTTCGTCTTCCCGCAGCATCCGTCGATATTGTTCTTGGTACTGGCGAGATTTCTCGCGGTCTCCGAGGCGGGCGTAGGCGAGGCTCAGCTGGTAGTGTGCCTTGGTCGATCTCGGATCCATCGCTATCGCCGCCTGTAGAGCATCGCGCGCCTCGTCGGTTCGTCCCTGCTGCATGCGGATCAGGCCGAGCGCCAGGTGGGCGGTGGCCCGCGGGGCGCTACCTGCGAGTGCCCGCAAGGCGTGCTGCTCGGCAGCCTCGAGCTCGGACAGCCCGGCCTCGGCTTCAGCCAAGGCGGCGAGGCCGTCGGCATTGTCGGGATCGAGCAGCAGGCCGCGGACGAGGGTATCCTTGGCCTCGGCGTGGCGTTTCTGGTGGTTTAGTGTCAGTCCGAGACCGATCAGCGCTGAACCCCGGTCAGGTTCCAACTCGAGGGCTCGCCGCAGCGCTTCGATCGATCCCGGCATGTCGCCCACCTGCATGCGTGCTACGCCTATCAGGTAGGAGTATTCGGCGACCGTCGGATGCATCCGCACCAGCGGCTCGAGAGCGATGATGGCGGGCACCGGCAGCCCCGCCGCCAACGCCGTTCGGGCGTTGGCGGACAGCACGTCCTCGGAGGCCGGAGCGATCTCGAGCGCCTGTTGCAAGGTCTCGAGGGAGCGATCGACCTCGCCGCGGGTGGCGGCGATGCGGGCGATCTGCAGCAGTGCTTGAACGGAATTGAAGCGTTTGGCGACCGATCGCAGCTGACGCTCGGCAGCGGCTGTGTCGCCGGCCGCTAGCTCGACCGAAGCCAGTGTCATCGCGAGGTCGCGTTCCAACGGCCCACGTTGTGCCGCCTGTCGAAGCTGCTGCGCCGCGTCGTCTCGGCGTTTTTGCAGCAGGTAGAGGCGGGCGAGGTGTTGGCGGGCTTCGAGTTGGTTGGGGTCGATCGCCAGCGCCCGAGTGAACTCCTGTTCCGCGGCTTGGTGGCGCCCCTGACGGCTGAGCACAACACCCAGCAAATCGCGCAACGCCGGGTGGTCTGCCACCGCGAGGCGGGCACGAAGATCACGCTCCGCCGAGTCCAACTCGCCGTTTTCCACCATCTGCACGACGGCGTCGAGCGGCGCGGGCTGCGCTTCCAGCGCGGCGACGTGGAAGGCGGCAGTCAGGATGGAGAGAGCGGCGATGCAGCGCCTCAGCGCCGGGCCGTCAGGGTAGAGCATGAGCTGGGATCCTATGTCTGGCGTAGGTGGACTGTCCAGCACGGTCGCTGGAGGCGGACTGTCCAGCACGGCTGCTGGAGGTGAACTGTCCAGCACGTCATGAGCCCGGCGGGCGTCACGGTTCTCCGCCGCGTTCTTTCTGTTTCAGATCCCGGAAGATCTCGAATTGCCGCTTTGCCAGTTCGGTTCGGCCCAGCCGCTGGTAGGCCTGGCCAAGCTGGTTGAAAATGTTGGGGTCGGTCGGCGCTAGCCCGGCTGCCGCTTCGAGCTGCACCGCGGCCGCTTCGGCGTCGTCGTCGGCCAGCAGTATCTTGCCCAGCAGGTAGCGGGCGTCGGCAAAGTCAGGTCGGGCGTCGAGCACGATTCCGAGCTGCACTCGGGCCTCGGCGGAGCGTCGATTCAGGTCCAGCACCGTGGCCAGGTGGTAGCGGCTGGAGTGATCGTCCGGACGTGAGGTCAATTCGCCGCGTAGGTAGCGTTCGGCGACGTCCAGCTCGCCTTGCCGCAGGTAGAGCTCGCCGAGGGTGGCGCGGGCTTCCGGCACGTCCGGCCGCAGCTCGATTGCCCGCTCGAGGGCAGCGATCGCGGCTTGGTAATCCCCCTGTTTGGCGCGAGCCTGGCCGAGAGCGACGTGTAGCTCTGGCCATTCCCCGTTGCTGCGCAGTAGCTGATTGAACACCGTTTGTGCCTCTTCGGCACGTTCGTCGCGTACCAGCGCCAGGCCATAGGCGTACTGAAGCGAGCGGTTGGTCTCACGCTCGGGATCGTCGCGCAGCAGCTCGGCCGCTCGACGAGGAGAGTCGGCGTTGAGGTGGGCCAGGGCGGTCATGCGCCGCAGGGCGGCGTTGCCGGGATCCTGCTCGAGCGCTGCTGAGAGCGGTGCGGTCGCCTGGTCGAATTGCTCGGCGTTGAAGTACGCCGCTCCCAGGGTGTAGCGGACGGTGGGGAAGTCCGGGTCGACGGCGGCGGCTTGTTCGAGGAGCTCGGTGGCGCGGGCCGGTCGGTCGGCCTGGAGGTGCAGGATGCCGAGGTTCAAGTAGGCACGCGTCAAGTCGCCATTGATCCGGTGTCCGAGCTCGGCCCGCTGCTCCGGTGTGAGGGCCTGCAGCCAACCGACCTCCAGCGGCGGTTTGACGTCGACGGACTCCTGCTCCTCCTCCAGCCGGTCGTTCAAGAAGCGGGTCAGGCTGTCGCGCTCACCTGCCACCTGCTGCTGGGAATAAGTCTCCGCCGCGGCGAAGTATTCAGCGGCCTCGGCCTCAACTCCTTGGCGGCGCAAGGCGAGGCCGAGTTGATAGTGGATCGCCGCCAGCTGCCGGTCCTTGGCGTCGCCCGCCGTCGCCGTTGCCAGAGCTTGACGCAGCACCGTGGTGGCTTCCGGTGCCCGGTCGAGCCCCAGGTAGCTGCTGCCGAGAAATCGTTGCGCGTCGATTCGGGTCTGGTCGTGCCGCGCCGCGATCTCGAGCGACGGGATCGCCTCTTCGAAGCGCCGACTGGCCAACAGGGCGGTCCCCAGGTAGAGATGGATCATCGGGTCATCGGGGGCCAGGGCCTTGGCCTTCTCGAAGTGCGCGATGGCTGGCTCGAGGGCGTCGCGGCCGGCGGCGAGCAACTTGACGGTGCCCAGATAGTAGTAGCCGCGTCGCACCGTGGGGTCGATCTCGACGGCGGCTTCGAACGCGGCACGCGCCAGCTCGTAGTGGCCGAAGTTGCCGTAGGAGCGACCGATCAGCAACTGGGTCTGCGGGATCGGCCGCTCGTTGGCGACCTGATCGTAGAGTTCTTGCGCCCGGTCGAGTTTGTCCAACCGCAGATAACCGGTCGCCAAGGTATAGGTGATCTCGCTGTCTTGGGGTGCGATGGTGTGGGCCTCTTCGAGCTCCTGTACCGCCTCTTCGTAGCGCCGTTCGTCGACCAGCGCCTGGGCCAGCAGGCGGCGGGCCTCGACGTCCTCCGGATGTTGCGAGGTGATTCGGGTCAAGAGCGCGATGGCGTCGGTGGTCTGGCCGAGCTGCAGGTGCACCAGCGCCTGCCAATGCAAGGCCCGGTGGGTCTCGATCGCCGAGGCCGCGGCACGCTCGAAGGCGCGCTGCGCAGCCGTCAAGTTGTTGTCGGTGACTGCCAGGGCGCCGCGCAGCAGCCAACCCTCGAGCAACGCCGAGCGGTAACGACTTTCGGCGATCTGGACCTCGTTTTGTCGCAGGTTGCGTTCAGCCTCCGCCATCGCCCGCGTCATGGCGGTGATGGCGTCGGCGCTTTCCGCCGCGTGCAGCGAGGGCCATCCCGCGAGGCAGACGGCGAACAGCAGGAGTTGAGTGAATCGTTTCAGCATGAGTCGCGAGTGATCCTAGCAGCCTGGACGAGCCTAGCGTGTTCCCGTCTCGAAACGCCGTATCCGGTGGCAGCGTTCGGGTCTGTGGAGCGAGCACGGAGCTGATTGTTTGAGCTATGAACAGAGGCTGAATCGGCCTTAGTATCAGGTATCAATAGAGTTTGGGGCATTGCGTAAGAGGTTGTGCGAGTTAGGCACCGCGCGGAGCCCACAGCCCCGAACGCGCTCACGAGCCGTTCTGGATGGGATCTGGCGCGTTCCCCGCGAAGTCGAGAGGGTGTGGTTATACTCCCGGACATCATGGCATCCGCAACCGCCAACGTTCTTAGAAGCATGCTGCTCGCTGCCTGCCTGCTCGCTGCCCTGCTTTTCAATCCGACCGCGGCGATGGCGGCGGGGCCGGGTGGCCTGGCTGAACGGATCGTCGGCCGTGACGTGGCGCTCGCTTTTCCGCCGCTCGATGATCCGGTGGTGCGCTCGGTCGCCGCCGCCGATCACATGCGGCCAGACGATGTGGTGGCCGGCCTGGTGCTGTCGGGAGCGGCGCGCGCCTATCCGTGGTGGATCCTGAAGAACCACCATGCCGTCAACGACCGTTTCCAGGATGTCCCGGTGCTGATTGCTTTCTGTGAGCAGTGTTCGGCGGCGACCGCCTTTCGTCGCGACCTGGACGACCGCGTGCTGAGCATGGAAACGGAGGGAGTCTGCGGCGGTACGATCATCCTCAGAGATCGCGAGACCGGTACCCTGTGGGCGCCGTTCGACGGCCACGGTCTGGAGGGACCGCTCACCGGGCGCGAGCTGTCGCGTTTGCCAGTCTTCTTGACCACCTGGCAGGACTGGTCGACGCGACATCCGAAAACCGACGTGATCTACCAGCCGGAGTCCGAGAGGTCGGGGCACGGCTCCCGCGAGCATCCCGGCAAGTGGGGAATCGTCGGCCAGATGGGGGAGACCCTGAGCACCTGGGACACCCGCCTGGCGGAGAATGCTTTTGTTTTCGGGATCCAGCAGGGCAGTGGCATCCAGCAGGACAGGGTGTCGCGAGCCTATCCGCTACGGACGGTCCGTGAGCGTGGCGGCGCCGTCAACGACACCTTGGATGGGCAGCCGGTTGTCGTGCTGGCGCGCGGAGCATTCGAGATGGTCGCCTACGACCGGCGACTCGCCGGTGTGCCCCTGACCTTCGAGCCCACTACCGCCAGCGAGGCCACCGCCGGCGGTCCCGGGCATTTTCGCGACGTGGAGACCGGCTCGGTGTGGACCATCGAAGGCCTCGCCGCCGCCGGTCCGCACCAGGGCAAGCGGCTCGAGCCGGCGGATGGTTACATGGTCGAATGGCACGTGTGGTCGGAATACCATCCGGAGTCCGAGATCTTCGGCCACTCGCCCTACCGTCCGCCCACCGGATTCAAGTTGCCGATTCACTCGTTGCCGCGGCTTACCGGCGAACGGGTGGCCGACGACAGTCTACGTCTGGACGCCGACACCAACCTGATCATGGTGTGGGCGCGCTGGTGTCCACCCTGTCGCGATAAGTTGCCGTTGATGCGGCGACTGGCGGCGCAGCAGAAGGAGCGTGGCTACCGTTTCGTGTCGATCGCCGTACAGCTGCCCGATCTCGACGAGCTCGGTGCCTTGCAAGGGTTCCTCTATCAAAACGAGGTGAATTGGCCGGTTTACCTTTTTGACGACGCCCGCTACGTCGAGCTCGATGAGCACTACCGCGCCCAGGGTGGGCGCGGGCTGGTGATCCCTACCTTGTTCGTCACCGATCGCTCGGGAACCGTCCTGCACGTCCTAGAAGGGCAGGAGATCGACGCCATCGACGAGGTTCTCGCCGACCGGTCGCCGCGATAACCGACAGCTGGAGCCACCCGACCTGTGGGGCGAGCGGCCTTGCAGTTCACCGGGTGATATCGATGGATTCGTGTCGTTGCGGTGATCTCTAGCCGTCAATTGACGTAGCCGAGCGACCTCAAGGCCTCGAGCGTTTCCGCCGAGAACTCGGCTTCTTCGCCTTCGGCGTCCTCGAGCAGTGCCGCCAGCCGTGGCTCGAGCAGGTGACGGAGGCGTTCGGCGACCTGCGGATTCTGGAGCGCAACATTGTTACGCTCTTGCGGATCGAACTCGACGTCGTACAGCTCCTGCTGGCCATTGGCGCGCAGGATGAATCGCCAGGAACCGTCCTCCACCAGGACGGCGGGCAGATCGTAGAGGTTGCCACCCGAGAATCGGGGCGGTGGATCCCTGGAGACGGCTTGATCCGCGATCATCCAGCCGGCCAAGCCCGAGGTCAAGCCGAAGCCGACGGCCCAACTCGCCCGCTGCCGGTCACCGTCGCGCCACGCCGGGTGCCAGCGCCGCAGCAGTAGGATGATCGGCAGCAACAGCAGCAAGGTGACCGGAGCGACGAAAACGCCGACACTGGCTAGACCCACCGCCGTTGCCGGTCCCAGCGAGCCGAACTTCAAGGCCATGAAGAGACCCTGGAAGATTTGGAGGAAGGCGATCGACGCTAACACTGGAACGATGGCGGGATGCCGCTCCAGCCAACTGCCCTCCGCCCCGTCGCGGGGGTGCCGTACCGAGCTGTTGTCGGTCATGTCGGCGGAGGTTATCACCCCCAGTACGTCGGGTCCGCCGAGCGCGACACGCACACGAGTTACGGTATAGCCTTCGCAGACCATGCAAGAAGCGACGACTCATCCCCCTCCCTTCCGGCATGCCCAGTCGCGATGGCAATGGGTGGCGGCCCTGTTCTTCGTTGCCTCCGCGGCGTGGCCGCAGCCGATGGCGCGAGGCGAAGCGCCACCGGCTCTAGCCGAAACGCCAGCGGACGGGCGTATGGTGGAGTTGGTGCTCGCCGAGTCCGCCCACCAGGCCAAGGTGGTGGCGAGAGCCATGTGGACGGACTTCTTCGTCGACCAGCTGCTGATTCCCGAAACCTCCTACCTCGGCAAGATTGCCTGGTCGAAGCTCAAGCCCAGCATGCGGAGCGCCTTGCAAGACGCCCGCCCGGGGGCGCCGGTGGTGCTCACCAACCCCCAAGGACAGCATCTGGTGGCCCGCGTGTTGCCCACCGGGCCGCCGGCGGTGCTTGGAGAGACGAAGTATGCGATCGACGCTGAGGAGATCCAGGCGATCCTGTCGGTGGGACCGACGGATACCACTCTCTTGAGACTTGAGATCGATGTTGAAACCGAGGATCTGGCGGCGATCTGCAAATCCAAACGGCAGCTAATCGACAGCGACCTCAAGCGCGTTCGTGCGGCCATCGCCGCGCTCCCCGCCACCGCTCCGGCCGATCAGGTGGTTCGGGCCTATGCCGAGGCGATCAGCACACTGTCTTTCAAAGGTGAGATGGCGGCGGCGATCGAAGTGGTCGAAGCTCTGGTTGCGAGGCTGCCGGCGCCGCCACCAGGCGCGGCGCGCAGCCACGTCGACATCATGCATCAGGTGCTCGGCATCCTCGAGCTGCGTCGCGGTGAAGTCGAGAATTGTTTGGACCACCACAATAGAGAAATGTGTCTGTTCCCACTGAGTGAAGCGGCCCGCCACAGCAAAGACGACGGTGCACGGCGGGCCGTCGAACACTTCACCCGCTACCTCGCCAGGACCCCGGACGATCTCGAGGTGCGGTGGCTGCTCAACATTGCCGCCATGGCCCTCGGCAACTACCCGGAGGGGGTTCCCGAGCGTTTCCGGATCGGACCCGAGGCATTCGCCTCGCCGGTTGATCCCGGGCGTTTCTGGGACGTCGCTGGTCCAGCAGGCGTCGCCACCTCGGGCAATGCTGGCGGCAGCGTCGTCGACGACTTCAACGGCGACGGCCTGCTCGACATCGTCGTCTCAAGTCGCGACCCTTGCGAGTCGCTACGCCTTTACCTCAGCCGGGGCGGTGCGGACGGCCCGGTCACTTTCGAGGACGTCACCGCGGCGGCAGGTCTCAGCTCTCAGCTCGGCGGTCTCAACGTCACCCAAGTCGACTTCGACAACGACGGTCGCCGCGACCTGTACGTCATGCGTGGTGGTTGGGAGACGGCGATCCGTGATTCCCTGCTGCGTAATCGGCCGGCTCCGGACGGCGGCGTGATGTTCGAAGACGTCACCGCCCGCGCCGGACTCGGCGGCCCGGCGCACCGCACTCACTCGGCGGCCTGGGCCGACTACGACGGCGACGGTTGGCTCGACCTCTTCGTCGGCCATGAGATGTCGTTCAGTCAGCTGTTCCGGAACAGCGGCGTCGACGCGCACGGCCGAGTCACCTTCGAGGACGTCACGGAACGCGCCGGCTTGCGCTTCCGTTCCCTGACCAAAGGAGTGACCTGGGGGGACGTCGACGGCAACGGCTGGCCCGACCTCTACGTCTCCAACTTCGGTGATCGCAACCTCCTCTTCGTCAATCAAGGAGACGGCCGTTTCGATGAAGGAGCCGGTGAGCGCGGCGTCGTCGAGCCCACCTACAGTTTCCCGACGTGGTTCTGGGACTACGACAATGACGGCTGGCAGGACCTCTTCGTAGCGACAATGCTGCAGACCGTCGACGAGGTTGCTCGCGAGTACCTCTCCCTGCCGTCGAGTAACGAGACCCTGCGCATCTTCCACAACCGCGGCGACGGTTCGTTCGAAGACACCACCGAGGCCCTCGGGATGGCGCGGGTGATCCCCGCCATGGGAGCCAACTTTGGCGATTTGAACAACGACGGTTACCTCGATCTCTACCTGGGAACCGGCGCTCCGCCCTACGGCGCGCTGATGCCCAACCGCATGTTCCTGAGCCAGCAGGGGGAAAAGTTCGTCGACGTCACCACCGCCACCGGCACCGGTCACTTACAGAAAGGCCACGGTGTCTCTTTCGCCGACTTCGACAACGATGGCGATCAGGACGTCTTTTCCAACATGGGCGGCGCTTTCCTGGGCGACAAATATCCCAGCGCCCTGTTCGAGAATCCCGGCCACGGCAACGATTGGATAGCGATCGAGCTGATCGGCGTCCGCAGCAACCGTGACGCGATCGGCGCCCGCATCCGCGTCGTTCTCGCAGGCGACGGGGAGGAGCAGCAGCGGGTGCGATGGGTGGGTAGTGGTGGCTCGTTCGGCGCCTCACCGCTGATGCAGCAGATCGGCCTCGGCAAAGACGCTCGCATCCTACGGGTCGTGATCGACTGGCCCGCCACAGCACGGGCTGCCGGAGATGCCGCATCTTCGCCGCAGGTGCTGCTCGACGTTCCGATCAACAGTCACCTCGTCGTCACCGAAGGCGTCCCCGGCTTCGAGCTCGCGCCGCGACCCCGTTTCACTCTCGGCTCAAGAACCGGCATGGCTGAGACCGGTCATCAACATCACTGAAACCGTTGTGAAGTTTTGCAGGCTGGCGAAAGTATATTAGTTCGGGGCGAGCGCCTGTCCCACAAGAAGGTTGCTTCTCGCGGTCGATATTGCTAACCTATTATTGTCTATTGGCCTTTGGCTTTTGCATTGCTTGAGGAGGGTTTGATTTGAAAAAATTTGTTGTGAAAAGTTTATTGTTGGGTTGGCCGCATACATTGTTGGGTTGGCCGCTTACGAGATATCTGTTAACGAGAAGCCCGCAACTAGTTGCCCTCTGTCTTCTCTGCCTGTTGACGTCGAGCCTACTCGGGGCCTCCGTCGAGCGGGGATCGTCAGGACTTTGTGCCACGGGCGGTGAGCGCCACGAGGGCGTGTCGCCTTCTCTGGTTATGGACACTAGCGAAGGGCGAATCGTCATCGAGCTCGACGAGTGGGCGGCACCGGCAACCGTGCGCTGGCTGGCGGACCTCGCGGTAGGATCCGTTGCGGAGTCGAATCCTACCGCCGGCTATTACGACGGCTTGACCTTCGACCACACCCGTCCTCGGATCGAGATCATGACAGCAGAACGGCCGCTGTCGGAGCCCCTCGAGTTTCCCAAAGAGGTCGATGCGGTGGCTCTCGGGCTCGATCAGCAGCGTATCTCGAGTATCCAGGAAGCCGGCGTCGTGTTACAGATGGAGCTCTTCAAGTCGCGCCATGCCGGCAAGAGATCCGAGCAGCTCCATCCCCGTTTGCGGCAATGGCTCGACCAGTGGCGCACATCCGATAGTCCCGAGTTCTTGATCGGAGTTTCGCGCCAGGAGATTAATGAAACGTTGGGTTATGAGTATCAGCGCGGGTTGGCGTCGCGCCCGATCACTCGCGGAACGGTCACGTTGAAGCCTGCCTCCCTGCTCACCTCCAGCCCGCGACTTAATATCGCGCTGGTAGATCTGCCGCGGAGAAACGGGCAATGGGTGGCGGTAGGGAGTGTGGTCGAAGGTCTCGAGCTCGCCGACCGGGTGTCTTTTCGCCCGCTGGTTGCCACCAAATTGCAACCTTTTCTGCCGCGGTCGCCGGTCCGCATCGAGTCTGTCGTGTTCGAGTGTATTCATCGTTGAGTGTAGAGCAGTCAGGTGCCCGGGGCATCCGACTACAAAGTAATAGTATGTTTTTTTAACGTGGAGGACGTGATGAGCATTATTCCCTGTCGCAGCATCAGATCTTGGAGCTCGGAGATTCCTGTTGGCTCGAGAGCCTCGACCGCTCTGTTTGCAATATGTCTCGCGCTCGCCGCTGCGGGTTCCGTAGCAGGCTCGGAACCGGAGCGAGAGGGCCCGCCGCCGAATGTCGCTCCGTCGAGCCCATGGCTCACCCACCCGCTGGTCGACCAAGGGTCGAGCGCCGATGGTGACGGCTACCTGGCGCAGCCGGCCGAAGTCTATTTGGGAGACTTGGAGCCTGAGGCGGCGCTTGGGGAAGGGGCGCAGCACTCCCACATCCAGGGTGAGGTCTTCCAACAGCAAGTGGGAACCGACGCGGCGACCAGGGAGATCGGCGCCGACCGCCGAGCGACGACCTTCCCCGAAGGACCGGCACCCCAACTCGAAGATTCGGCGGACGCCGCTGGCGACGTCGTGAGCAACTTCAACGGTATCCCCTTCACCGGCTGGATTCCGCCCGACACGGTCATGGCGGTGGGCAGTGCCAGCCTCGTGGAAGCGACCAATTCCCACCTCTCGGTCTACCAGAAGAACGGTGCTTTGGTGGTAGGTCCGGTGTCCTACTCGACTTTCTTCACTCCCGTGCTGCCGGCCGGTTGGCAAGGCTTCCTCTTCGACCCCAAGGTGGTCTACAACCCTGTCACCAACCAGTTCGTGACCTTGATGCTGGGCCGCGACGACGTTGCCCAGACGAGTTATTTCTTCGTTGCCATCTCGCAAACCGGCGATCCGGCGGGTAGTTGGTGGCTGTACCGCCTAGTGGCGAACAATACCGGCGCTGGCGGGGCCGACTCCGATTCGTGGGCCGACTACGCCGGGTTGGGGGTCGACAGCTGGGGCATCTACATCACCACCAACTTGTTCCGCTGGACCGGTGGCTTCAAATACTCGGTGCTGCACAGCTTCAATCCCGCCATGCTCAACGGCGGCAGCCCGAGCTCGTGGCGGTTCTGGAACTTGCAGTGGCCCAATAACACCTTGGCCTTCAGCCTGCAGCCCGCACATCCCCATTCGATCGCTGGTGACTCCGCAACGTTCTTTGTCAACAGCTTCTTCTCCTCCGGCAGCTCGCTCGCCCTGTGGAAGATGACCGGGAATCGCATCAGCTCACCGACCCTGGTGCGATCGGCGGTCAGCGTCAGCAGCTACGATGCCATCGGCGGTAACGTCGACCAGCCGGGCAGCTCCGTGGATCTCGATGGCGGCGACGCCCGCATCCAGAACGCCGTCTATTCCGATCGCCGGCTGTGGACCACCTTCACCACTGACGTTTTCGACAATGGCACGCGCTCCGGTACCTTTATCGCCAAATTGAACGTCGATACCAACTCGGTGGTCGCCCAGCGCATCTACCATGCGACAGATGCCTATTTCTTCTATCCGGCGATCGTGACGGCCGGTGGCGGCGCTGACGCCAACGTCGCGGTCTACCTCAATTGGACCCAGCCCAGCACGACGCAGTACGCCTCGGCAGCGGTGCTGGCGCTGTCGTCCGACCTCTCGACCGTACTCGCGTTCCCGAATCTGAAGAGCGGCGCCGGGGCCTACGTGCGGCTCGACAGTGGCGGCCGCAACCGCTGGGGAGACTACAGTGGCGCTGGCTGGGATTGGTACAACGACACCGCCTGGGGTGCGCTGGAGTGGGCGACATCGAACAATCAGTGGAGTACGCGGATCTCCGAGATCGAGCTGCTCGACAGCGTCGCGCCGACCGGTGACCGAATCGGAGCCTATCGCCCGGCCAATCGCCTGTTCCTGATGGACGCCGACGGCAGCGGTACGTGGACGCCCGCCACCGACGCCTCGGCACAGATGGGAATCGCCGGCGACGTGCCCTTGATCGGAGACTGGAATGGTGACGGGGACGACGACGTCGGCGTCTATCGGCCGGCAAGCCGTCTCTTCCTGTTGGACTTCGACGAGAGCGGCGGATGGACCCCAGCCACCGACCGCGCCTACCAGTTCGGGGTCGCCGGTGACGTACCCCTGGTCGGTGATTGGAATGGTGACGGTGATGACGACATCGGTGCCTATCGCCCGGCCGGCCGTCTGTTCCTGCTGGACTTCGACGAGAGTGGCACCTGGACCCCAGCCACCGACCGGGTCTTCCAGATGGGCCTGGTTGGCGACACCCCGCTGATCGGTGATTGGAATGGCGATGGCGATGACAACATCGGCATCTATCGACCATCGAACCGAGTCTTCCTGCTCGATTTCGATGAAGGCGGCACTTGGACCCCGGCGACCGATCTCGGTTTCTTGATGGGCCTGATCGGCGACACCCCGCTGAGTGGCGACTGGAACGATGACGGCGACGACAACATCGGCGTCTATCGCCCATCAAATCGGGTCTTCCTGCTCGATTTCGATGAAGGTGGCACCTGGACCCCGGCGACCGATCTCGGCTACTCCTTCGGACTGAGCGGCGACCGCCCGATCACCGGCAGCTGGTAGCTATTTAGCAGGGCGCGCCATCCGGAGGAGCTTTCTCTCGAGACAAGCTCCTCCGCGACTTTCCGGACTCAGCGGGGTAGTCGCTACTCCAGGATCTCGAGACCGGTGGCGATAAACGACGATTCTTGCGTTGACTCGTCGTGGATGCCGAAGGCTACGATGTGAATCCCCTTCGGCAGCTCGAGATGCATGACCAGGGACGCCTGCTCCGTTTCCGAGGCGGCAGGACGAGGAAGATCGAAGCGTTCCTGTTTGAAGGCGGTCCCGCGGTTGCGCTCGTCACGCGCTAGGACTTGCACTTTGAGGCTAGCAAAGTCGCCACCTTGCTGCGGCAGAAACGTGATCTTCTCGACCGGAATCATGACATGGAGCTCGACGATGGATTTTTCGCCCTCGCCTTTGACCACCTTACCGACGCCCAGCTTGACGTCCAAGGGGTTGGCCATCAGGTTGAGGTACAGCGTGCTCTCGAGTCGTTCGATCCGGCGTTGGTCAAGGCTCTTGTCCCGGTACCCGGGCCGATGCCGAACCCGCAACTTGCTATCTGCCGCCGCCTGCGACAACGGATCGCGGTCGCGCACCTTGACCTGGATGCGGTGCTCCAATCCGTCGCCGCCATGCGGCGGCGCATAGGCTAGCGAGTAGAAGCTCGACATGTCATCGGCGATCTGCTCGAAGTCTTCGATGAACCGATTGCGATTGTAGACTGCCCGGCCACCCGTCTCCTCGGCTAGGTACATCAACCCCTGGCGCTGCAGGATACGGCTCTCACCGTCATAACGGTTGACCGCGCGGCTGGTGCTTCGCAGGCCTCTCTGGTCGGCGGAGAACAGCGAGGTGCCCTGCCGCAGGCCGAGGGACTGGATGGTGTAGATCGTCACCCGATTGGCGTTGGCGTGCCGACTCAAGGCGCGGAAGGCGTCATTCAAGCCTTCGTAGTACTCTTGCCGCGGCCCTTCCGGGCGTGCGGGACATAGCGCCTTGACGAAGCTCAGCAGATCGGTGCCAGGGCTGGTCGCCAGCCCGTCTGCAATGTAGACCAGCGTTTTGGGTCCAGGTAGGCCGGCGAGAAAGCTGCTGGTGTTGGTGAGGTGCCGCAGGGTCTCCCGGATCCGAACCCGGCTGCGCTCGATGTGGAACTGGATCTCGCGGCTCGCTTCGCCGACGAAGAAGTCGCAAGGATCCTGCCCGGGTGCGGTATTGCCGAGGACCGCCACCCGCTCCCACAGATCCTGCACTCGACGCAGAGCGTTGCGGTCGTCGGCCCGGGTCTGAAGGCCTCGGTTGGAGGGTTTCGCCAAGCGATCGAGGGCAGCCTCGAGCTCGACGCGGGTGGAGCCGAGGTTGGCTTCGATCCGCAGATTCTCTTCTTGCCTCAGAATCAGTACTTTCGATGGTGGCAAACGGCGCAGCTCGACGAAGGTACGCAGGTCTTCGATCAACTGGTCACGGCCAGTGGCGCCGGTGAACAGCTCGTCGAAATAGAGCGCCAAGAATCCCGTCTGCTGCTTCTCTCTCAAGTCTTCCCGCAGCAAGTCCTCGAGCTCGAGCGGGCGG
>JAJCXQ010000132.1 GCA_029263355.1 Acidobacteriota bacterium
GGGGGGCTGGTTTGGCGTCGGTGGCGCCAATCCGCGGCAATATTCCAGGAAATCGCAGCCCTCGATGAGCTCCATGGTGAAGAACCAGCGTTGCCCCTCGAGCAGGAGCTCGTAGAGTTGGACCAGGTTGGGGTGGGTGACGTCGGTCAGCGCCCGGAACTCGTTCTTGAAGCGGTAAATCGCCGCTGGGTCCGCCCGATGCAGTGTTTTCAGAGCAACCTGGGACTGATGCTTGCGGTCATAGGCGCGGTACACCTCGCCGGAGGTGCCGGTGCCGAGATGCTCTTCGAGCCGAAAGCGGTCGTTGCCTTCGAACTCGCCAGGCAGGGAGCTGGTCATCGGTTGGATCCTGTTGCGAAGGTCGTAGGCGGAGCATCTAAGGGGGCCACGGCGGCTATCTTAGTACGTGTTCCAACCCACCCAAGTCGGTTGCTTCGCCGACGACGATCCCGAGCACCTCGACTCTGGCCCGGGTGTGAGCGGCCCAGCTGTGAGCGGCCCAGGTGTAAGCAGTGGTAGCCGCACAAAACAAATATTAGTCATTTTATCTCTAGGCATATTTTCTCGACCTGATCGAGACCCTATTAAGACATCTGAAGCCGAATCGTCGGCCCCAACCGGGAGCTGACAGCGATGACCCGAGAATCGATCAAGGAGATCTCGATGAAGAAGCTTGTCCTCGTTTTGCTAGTTGCGTTGTTGGCCGTACCTGCTTTGGCCCAGGAAGCGCCTCCTCTGAAGTCGGAAGTCGAGGCAGACAAAGCGGCTCGTATCGCCGCGAACGCTGAACTGTACTCGCACCTGACCTCGTTCGAAGGGACCGGGGCGGCTTTCGAAGTGCAGATGCCGCTCGACAAGATCGCAGATCTCGAGTCCCATGAGCCCAAGGGGGGAGCACTCTGGGTGGGGGTCAAGGGCGCCGTGGATTTTGCTTTCAATCCCGCTCTCAAGGCGCAGCCGTTCGGCTCGACCCTGTTCGCCGATGGCAACCTGGTCTGGACCGGCGCATTCCGTTCCCCTGGGGCGACCGGCGTTCGGTTACACCTCGAAGACGTCAATCTGCCCAACGGCGCCGAACTCTATGTTTACGATCGCCACGACCAGGCTTTCGGTCCATACAGCACCAAAGGTAACTTGTGGACCAACACCGTTGCGGGCGACGAGATCGTGCTGCAACTTCACTTGCCATTGCGCTCCGCGATGGCGAGTCTTTCTGCTAAAAGCCTTTTCCGGGTGACCGAGGTCTCGCACCTGGGTAATCGTTTTTCCTTGGGCTTCAATTTCAACAAGACTTTCTGCTCGTGGAACGACAGCTGCATCACCAACGCCGAATGTGAGTCGATTCCGAACAGCGTGCAACCGATTCAAGACGGTGTTGCCTACCTGTTGTTCGATCTCCCCGGCGGCACTTTCCTATGCAGTGGTGGCCTACTCAATGACACCGGGAACACGGGAACCCCGTACCTGTTGACGGCCAACCACTGCTTCAGCACCGAGTCTGCCGCCGATAGCCTGGAGGCCTACTTCCAGTGGACCGTCAGTTGCGGCGCCAGTTGTGGAACTCAGTATTTCCCTCCAGGCTCGGTGCCGAGAACTCTCGGGGCCGACCTCTTGGCGACCAGCTCGAACACCGACTTCACCCTGGTACAGCTCGACCAGGCGGCCCCAGCGGGTAGTACCTTTCTGGGTTGGACCACCGCCGCCGTGGCCAACTCGTCGGGTACCAACCTCTATCGCATCAGTCACCCGTCCGGTTCGCCGCAGGCCTATAGCGAGCAGTCCGTCAACACCACTGCCGGGACGTGTAGCACACTACCTCGCGGCAACTTTATTTATAGCGACGCGACCCTGGCCGATACTGAAGGCGGCAGCTCGGGCTCGCCGGTGGTCAACGGTAGCGGTCAGGTTGTCGGGCAGCTCTTCGGCGCTTGTGGCGCCACCCCCTCGACGACTTGCGACAACGACGACCGCACCGTCGATGGCGCCTTTGCCGTGACCTTTTCCTCGATCTCGGAGTGGCTCGATCCGGGATCGGGTCCAACCTGCAGCGCCCGTGGCGACAGCTGCACGTCGAACAGTGATTGCTGCTCGAATAAATGCCGTGGTCGTCGCGGCAACAAGACCTGCCGTTGATCTGACGGCGGTTCCTTGAGTGTCCACAGAGGCCCTGCGTCGAGCGGGGCCTTTCTGTGTTTGTGGGTTTTCGGCCGCTGCGTCGAGTGACAAGTAACAGCGCTTCGATGCTGTCTCAGCAGATCGGTGAAGACTCAGGCAATCATGACCGGTTGTGCAGCGACTTCTGGCGGCCCGTCAAAGAGGCGTACACGATGGTGCAGCGACCTCTAACGGTCCGTCAAAGAGGTGTGCACGATCGTGCAGTGTTCTCTGACAGCCCGTCAAAGAGGTGTGTACGATCGAGCGGTAGTCTCTGACGGCCCGTCAAGGAACGGGGACGATCGTGCGGTGATCTCTGACGATCCGTCCGAAGGGCGTGCTCCGTCGTGAACCCACCTCGAACGGTGCGTCGAGGGTCGGTTTGACGCCGGACAACGCTCCGGTCGAGGGAATGACTTTGTTGCAAAAGTGGTTCACTTCCTCGCGGACTGCGTCGGCTAAAGATTCATAAGAAACGCCTTAGCTTGTGTTTTGATCATCCCTCCGACGCGAGAGTTTGTTGCAAAAGTGGTTCACTTTCCCTGCGGGTGTCCTGGTTTCCTAGACTCTCAGGCGAGCACTGATCCGAATGAGTCGCAGACTCATCAATCCAGAGACGAGCCACCGAAAGGAAACGAATCCATGACAAGCCAGACCTCGAAAGCCGCCTTGAAGCAACTGCAGAAGACCAGCCACCTGGTCACCTCCATCCGAA
>JAJCXQ010000133.1 GCA_029263355.1 Acidobacteriota bacterium
AGTTTGATCGGCCGCGGGTAACAGGTCACCGGGGTTGTCGAAGCCGAGGAATCGCAACAACTTGTCGAGGGTTGACGCTGGGCTCTCCAGGAGTTGCTCGATGGGAAGGATGAAGAACCGTTCGACCCCGGGCGCGTCCACGAGCACCGAGCGTGCGCAACCTGCCCAATGCTCCGCGCAGAGGGTCAAACGGCGGTCGAGATCAAAATGACGGGTATACCGACGCATGTCGCCCGCCGCTCCCTTTGCTGCCCGCAGGCACGTTGCATAGGGATCTCTTGTCACGAGGACGAAGATGGGGTGAGCGGGACGCAGCAAGGCATTGATGTAGGCCATCTTCACGGTGAAGGTTTGACTGCTGTCGACGAAGCGTCCATGACCGCGGGGTGTTCCGTAACACCACAACGATTCACGAATGAGCCGCTGGAGCTTGGCGGCAACCGCCGGATCGTGATCGAAGGCTGTCTTGCGATAATGATCGATGAGTTCTGGGCAGCCATAGACCCAGCTGTGGGGTGGCGTGAGATGGCGGGGGAAGCTTGCGCCCGATGGAGTGCTGACCGGCAGGGCCAAGCTCTCCGGTAGGCGGGGCCGCATGACGTTTTGGAGGTCGCTGGCGCCGCTCCAGTAGTTTCTTCCGCCGGTGATCGACACCGCCGCTGGGTGGCGCCTGAGGATGCGCGACAGCAGCGTCAATCCATCACCCTGATTGCCGAGCAGGAAGACGGGACGCTCGATCACGATGTCGTCGATCGACCTCCGCAACCGAGTTACACGGAGCATCCAGCGTCGTCGTCGAAAGTGATACCAGAGAAGCTCGGGAAACGACCGAAAGCGCTTTGTCAAGAAATCTCGCTGAGTGCAATCGGGTGGGTAGGACGATCCTTGGCAGGTAGGCTACGGCTCGAGATGCCAAGGAATCACCGTCGAAAGCGCCTGAGCCTGTGAACGGTGCGAGTTTAGCAAGAGCTGTGCGGCACAGTGCGCCGCACAGTGCCATCCTGCTGCCGTGGCTGTGTGGGCTGGCTTCGATGCTTTGGCTCACCGTCGAATGGCGTCACGGTTTCGGAGAACACCGTGTCGAGTCGGAAGAGGCTGTGCCGGCGGGGAACAACACGTTCCAGGTGGTGATTCCCGCACTCGAGACCTTGGGGTGGCTCGATGTCAGCACGGTCCAAGTCGAACTGCTCGAGGATGGGCGTGCGCTGGGACCGCGACTCGACGATGCGTCAAAAATCGAGGCGCTGGGTGGGGGCGGCGGTTATGTTCTTTCGCCTGCCGAACATCACGTACTCGCGTCTCATCACAGTCTGAAGCAGGCTCTCAGCTTCTCGGCGCTTGACTCCGGAGATGTTCGAGATAACGAGCGAACTTACACCCTACGTTGGTCTCGGCGGTCCGATCCCAACGCATTGCTGGTTGTCATCGTGTCGTGGCTGGGCTTCCTTTTTGTCGCTGTGAGAAGCTGGCGCAGCGGGTCGAATGAGCCGCGGTCGGCCGGCTCGTCTGTGCTGACGATGTGGGCGGTAGGACTGCCGTGTGCCGGATTCACCCTCTTTGCGCTCTTCGGAGCGCGAGCTAGCCTCACCCAACCCTGGCCGTGGCTCTTTGGTCTGGCTGCCTGCGCGTTACCTGGACTCTGGCCTGCCCGTTCGGCTCGCCAAATCGGCAGAGGCTGGAGTTGGCTGCTGGCGTTTCTGGGGCTGGCGGCGATATCAGTGATGACTGAGCCCTTTGCGTCCGTCGCGGTTTTCCGCGGGCTGCTGTTCGGGGTTGCTGCAGGCGGTCTCGGATTTGTCGCCTTGCGTCATCAGATCGAGGGCGTCACTCGCACTCGCCAGGAGGTGGCGAGTGTGATGACTTGGATCTGCGCGCTCATCGCGATCGTTCTCGTGTGGCGTCAGGCCGGATTTCGCATCGCAGCCCCTTTGGCCAGCATCAGCCCGGTCATTCACTCCACCTCGTGGCAGGACAAATTCTCGGAAAATTGGTTGTTGGTGCTGTTCTGGGTCGTGATCGGGTTGACGCCTGGCCATCGTGGTCGACGATGGAGTTGGATCACAGCGGTTGCATTGATGGTGTTCGCCCTTCTCTTCAGCAGCACGCTGACTTTCAAGCTGGCAAGCATCCTGTCGGTGTCCACTTTCTTGGCGGCCCTCTGGCTGCCGAGATGGACCCGTCGTGGGTTGATTGTGGCGACCCTGGTCGCTGTGCTCGGGGCGCCGTGGATCGCTGCTGCAGCCTGGCAAGTCAGTCTGGTGAGTGACGAAGGGACGTCGAGGGTGGATCGCGTCCGCTTGGCTCGACGTGCTGGGATCTGGGAGTACGCCCGGCGGTTGACCTGGCACCATCCACTGTCCGGCGAAGGGGTCGGAGCCGGTATTCACCTACCAGGTCGGAAAATTCCGTTGGCTGAGCTCGTTCCTGTGCCGCCTGGCTCGGTGGCGGCTGTCCTCGACTGGAAGCCCGCCCTCGCGGGTGGTCACCCCCACAGTTTTGCTCTCCAGGTGTGGCTCGAATTAGGGCCGGTGGGAGCGCTCCTGCTCACCGGGCTGATGGTGACCTTGCTGCGCTCGGTCCGCAATCAAGATCATGGGGACGAGGCGTATGCTGCCCAACTCGCCATCTACATGGCGGTCATGGCCTTTTTGTTGGCCAACTATCCCCTCTGGAGCCCTTCGATCGTTTGCCTGATCTTCTTCGCGGCGGGTTGTGGGTCTGTACTTGGAACGGCTCGTCCTACGGTAGTCGAAGGATCGCGACGCTGGTGGCTGGTGCCGTGGAGTCTACTGACCGTTGCGGTTTTGGCCCTGGGGATCGAGCAAGGCCAACGTTGGCGGCAGCTTCGGAGTACCCGCCACGCGGACGTCGCCCTGTCGGTCAGGGAAGGCACAGTGACTATTGATGGGCGGGTGCACAGCCTGACCGATCAGGCGGTCGGAGAATTTGAGGTTCTGTCGGGTGGTCAGCCAGAGATCCTTCTGATCAAGGGCTGGGCGATCGATCGCTCTCGTTTGGATGGGGTAGATCACGCGATCGTTTTTCATCGCGAGCGTCCCCACGCTGTCGTGTGGACCGGTAAAGCGACGCCGGGGCTTCACGCGACAACCTCAAGAGAGGATCTGAGCACCCTCTTTGCCGGCTTCGAGACTCGCATCCAGTGTGGGCAGCTCTGTCGAGCCGACGCCGTGCAGGTCATCCTCTTCAGCCGCGATGGTCAAGCCTCGCTGGCTACTTCAATCCACGGGACGGTCGCTCGGTGACTTTCGGAGTTCTTGCCAGTAGACGATGACGAGGAACCCGGTCCGGATGGCTTCGGTCGCAAGCACCGCCCAAGCCATGCCGACGATGCCGTAGGTTGAGCTCGCGACCCAGCCTCCTCCGATCCCCAAGACTACCGCGATCGAATTGGCGACTAACATCACTTGCTGGCGATTGATGGCGGCGAGCAATGCGGTCAGAAAGCGCGCCGGCACGGCGAGGATCAAAGCGCCTGCTAGGACCTGGACAACCCGCAGGGTTTCCTGGACAGCGTTCTCTGTGAAAGCCAGAGTCAGCAGACGAGGCCCGAAGTGAAAGAGGCCCGAGCCCGCCAAGAGCGCTCCTGCCATGACCCAGCCGGCTAATCTCGTGAGCGCGGGCGAGAGCTCAGACCGTCGGTGCTGGAAGACTTCAGAGACGTGGCTGAACGAAGCGGTCGCGAACAAGTGTCCGAAATGCGCCAGGAAGGCGAAACCAAGCTCACCAAGTCGGTAGTTGCCAACACTGTTGCTGCCGGCGGTCAGACCGAGCAGAATCACGGGATAGGCCACCGCCAAACGATGCAGCGTGTCGGCGGCTCCGATGGGCCAAGATTGCCGGAAGATCCGACGCATCTCCAGGTGGCGAAAACGCAGATGGATCGGCCCATGGTTGGCTTGGAACCAGCGGATCTCAAGGCTGATCAGCAGGCCCATGGAGGCGACGAAGAACGCCGGCACCCGCCAGGCGGTGGTGTCGTCATGGACCAGCATCAGACAGCCCACCAGATAGGCGCCGTATGCCACCAACGAATAGCGCGCCACCAGATCCATACGGCTGAGACCCAAGAGTGGAAAATCGAAGGTTCCGCCGTTGAAGGCGATGGCGAGGCCGAAGAATAGGATGATCGCCAAGGGTAGCTGTGGTTCCCAGAGCAGCGGCATCAAACCGAGGTAGAGGGCGACCGCTGCCATCGTCGTCGCGCTTTTGGCGCCGAGCAGCGCCGGTGTCAACTCCCCGGCCCGGTCACGATGCCGGGCGATGTCGCGCCAGCCGGTCTGGCGGATGCCGAACTCACCCAGACCGGCAAAAACCGCACGATAGGCGAAGCCAAGAGCGATCGCGCCATAAACCGATCGCGACAATCGCTCGAAAAGGACGATGTTGACAACCAAGAAGACCAGCTGACGGGCCAGGCTTGCGACAACCACCCAAGAGAAGAGCCTGAAGACGGTAGGCCTGAGGGGCGTCATTTTCACGGGAGCCGTCAATTTGAGTGCGTTTTTGGCGGTAGACCCGTGAAATTGTAGCCCTTCCTATAGAGCAGTACCATCTTGCCTTTCCCCTGATCCGCAGACTGAGGTAGCCTGGCACGCGTGCCGGCCTCAGAGAACTACCCCGGCGATCGGAGAACGATGACCGACGACCGACTTGACGCCATCGACTGCCCCCACGGTGAAACTTGCGGCGCCTGCGCCCTGTTGGGCGTTGCCTATCCGGCCCAGCTGGGGCGCAAACGCCGGATCCTCGGCCAAGCCTTGAAACAACATCGTACGCTTGCAAATGCCAAGCTCTTGTCGTGTCTGGGCTCGCCACTCGTCGACAGGTATCGTAATCGGGCCAAGATGGCGGTTGGGCTATCGAAGGGTAGGCAGGGCAAGCTCGGCTACTTTCGCGCCGGTACTCGTGAGATCACGGACGCTCCCGACTGTCGGGTTCTGGTTCCCGAGATCCTCGAAACCAGCCGTGCGTTGCGTGGTGTGCTCACCACCTCCGGCTCGATTCCGCGCGAGCTCCGGCACGTAGATATCCGCTGTGGCAGCGACCCCAAACGCCAACATTTGATTTTGGTCCTGCGGACCGACCGCCTTCTGCGTCTGCCGATCGAAAAGATTCGCCGTGCTTGTCGGTGGGTCGACGGGATCTCGGTCAACTTGAACCCCAGCTCCGGTCCGCAAATCCTCAAGGGTCCGATCCAGCCGACCTGGGGTGCGCGCGAGGTTTTTGTCAAAACCGCGGGGCTGTCACTACGCGTCTCGCCAGCATCTTTCTTCCAAGTCAACCTGTCGATTTTGCCCGAGATCCACCGCATCATGGCCGAATTCCTGGGCCGCGGAGGGGTGCTGGCGGATCTCTATTCGGGGGTTGGAACCCACGGCCTGGCGCTGCGGGATCAGTTTCGTCGTGTGGTTTGCGTCGAGGGTGTGAGGATTGCCGTCGCCGACACCAAAGCGACGATCCAACGCCACCGTCTGTCCGGTGTGGATGTCATCGCCAAGCCGGTCGAGCGCGCTCTGGAACCGTTAGCCGCCGCCAACCCAGACTGTGTGGTCATGAATCCATCCCGTGCTGGAATCAAGCCTGCGGTACTCGCCAAGCTCGTCGCGTCGAAGGTCGGTCGGATTGCCTACTTATCGTGCAATCCAACAACCCTCTGCCGCGATCTTGATTTCCTGGTGGGGAACGGCTTCCGGCTGGAGTCCGCGCAACCCATCGATATGATGCCGCAGACCCGACAAGTCGAGGCGATTGCCCTGCTGAGCCGGTAACGCTGCTGAGCCGTTAACGCTGCTGAGCCGTTAGCTCGGAGGCAGCCTACTGTCGACCTACTCGAAATGACGCTCGTAGGCGTCGAGCAGGGTACTGATGCCAGCCCTGGTGATTCGGAGGTCGTCGACATCGGTTTTGGTTTTCAGCTCGTTCACCTTCGGAAGAAGGGCGACGAGGAAAACGTGCAGCTGATCATGTGAGGGGCCGGTCATCGTACACCCTTGCACCAACGACTCGAGCTCTTGATCAAGACCCTCGGCCAGGGCTTGGGCATCTGCCGTCGAGCGAATTAGCTCTGTTTCGTTCACCAGACGGGTGATGTTCTCGGCCGAGGTACGAGTGTGCTCGTCAACCTGCCATTTTTTACCGTCATTGAGCTCCAGCTGTGGCCCGGAGGCATGGCTCTCATCGTCAGCGGCATGGCTGTCAGGGGCAGCGGCATGGCTGTCGTGATCGGAGGCATGTTCGTCGTGATCTCCGGAATGGTGGCCACAGCCGGCTAGGCAGAACAGAAGGCCGAGCAAGGTAACAATGCTCAATGAGACTCTATTCATGGACGTGCTCCTTCAACATGGGCCTCATAGAGATGAAATTGCCTGACGACAGCGATCATTGTATTGCATTACGGGTGGTCCGTTCCTTTTGCCGTTTTCGCATTGTGTGGTGACGACGCTTCGGTGTCGCATCGTGCCTCGATCGACAAGACCCTAGTATCGACAAGACCCTGTGCAGGAGCCAACGATGAAACTCGACAACGCCGTGGGGTGGATCGCTGCTGCTATGTTCTTGTTAGCTGCTGCTGACGTGTCGGCCGAGTCCCTCTTCAACCTCGCTGATGCCTATTCTGGCGTTCCCTTCACCAGCGCCACGTTGGAGATTGTCGAGGCGTCGATCCAGGATCAAGTGGAATTACTGGCGTCGAGCCCTGATGGACGGCACGTCTATATTTCGGACCACTCTCTCGGCCACGCCAGAATCTCGACTTTCGAGCGCCGGGCAGACGGGCGCCCTCGGCTCTGGGATCGCTGGCTTTGCCTGGAACGACGATTCGGGTGTTCTTGATCCGCTCAGCGCGATTTCTACCGTAGGGCCCGAATTCGCAGATTTTGGGCCGCCGTTCAAACTGCGGATGAGCCCAGGTGGCGACCGACTCTACGCCCTCGGCGAGTTCGGCTCGGTGATCGTGTTCGCTCGCGAGTCCGACGGCCCAACGGATTTACGAGAAGCCTCTTGGCGTCGCGGCGCCCGCGGTCACCGACGCCAACGCTTTTGCGGTCTGCGACGCCAATTGAGTCGACCTCCGAGGACGACCTGACGCATCTCCAACCAGCGGAAAATCAGCGAGCCGATCGGTGCTGTGACGGGTGTTTCAAACGTTTGTCTCTTATTTGTTGCAAACCTGAGCCTATGTCTCACGTCTAAGGTGTGTAGGACGTAGGTAGCCGAGTTCTTGATCCTCCGGCGCGCCGCAGGGAAGGATCGGAACACAGCCGGGTAATCCAACATAGAAGGGACAAGGCGACGATATGAGCGACTGGACGAGAGATCTTCAACAGGCCCTCCGTGCGCTGGTTCGCACTCCAGGCTTCGCTTTTTTGACCGTAGGAATGTTGGGACTGGCCATCGGCGCCAATGCCGGGATCTTCAGCGTGATCGATACGGTGCTGCTCGACCCACTGCCTTTTCGCGATACCGACCGCCTGGTTTACATTGCTGGCTCGGCGCCGGGGTCCGATTTCCCAGAGGAGTTTCCGCTGGCGCCGGAGTTCTTCGTGCAATACCAGGAACAGTCCAAGTTGCTCGATGACCTCGCGATCTACAACTCATTCACCAGTACCCTGCGGGTCGGCGACCGGATCGAACGGGTGAGGATGTCGGCGCCAACGATCTCGATGTTCAATACTCTTGGAGTGCAGCCCATCCACGGTCGACTGCCGGTGCCCGAGGACGAAGACCAAGTGGTGGTGATCAGTCACGCGCTCTGGACAAAGTGGTTTGGGGCCGACCCAAACGTCCTCGGCCGCAGCTATTCCGTATCTGGCAGTGACCGCACTGTGATCGGCGTGATGGGTGAGGATTTCTGGTTCCCGAGCGATGACACCTTGCTGTGGTTCCCACAGATCGTTCGTGCTGAGGAGATCCAACCCGGTCGCTTCGGCCAGCGATTGGTCGGCCGGCTGGCGCCGGGGGCCCAGCCCGAGGCGCTGGTCGCCGAGCTCGCGAACTTGGCCCAACAGCTGCCTGAACGCTTCGGTGGACAGGCCGACTACGCCCGCCTGATCGAGCAGCACCGCGCGGTGGTGCGACCGCTCGAGGAGCAACTCCTCGGGGACGTCGCAGGTCCGCTGTGGATCCTGTTGGCCTCGATGGCTGTTGTTTTGATCATCGCTTGCGCCAACGTCGCCAACCTGTTCATGGTCCGGGCCGAGCGGCGCCAGCCAGATTTGGCGGTACGACGCGCCCTCGGTGCTGCCCGCGGCCGCTTGATCTTCTCGCAGTTGGCCGAGGCCGGGGTGGTTGCGGGGCTGGCGGGAGCCCTCGCAGTGGCCCTCGCTTGGGTTGGAGTACCGCTGTTGCTGAGCGTCGCGCCGGCTGACGTTCCGCGCTTGGGGGAGGTTGCGCTCAGCCGTGCTACGCTGCTTTTTACTTTCGGAGCATCGGTGTTCTCAGCCCTCTTGTGCGGTCTGGTGCCAGCCGTTCGCTTCTCGTCGCCGAGTTTGACCGGGCTGCGTGACGGAGGTCGCGGAGCGATGCGGCGTCACCACGTGGGGAGGCACGTGTTGGTCGCCGCCCAGACCGCCCTAGCGTTGGTGCTGTTGATCGGATCGGCGCTGTTGCTGCGCAGCTTCGACAAGCTGCGCGATGTCGACCCTGGCTACGATACCCAGGACCTCTTCACCTTCCAGATCGCTCCCGAGGGGGCACACCTCCAGGACGCCCTGTCGTACGCTCGTTTCCACATGGACTTCATGGATCGGGTTGGAGCGCTGCGCGGCGTGGAAACGGTGGGGATTGTCGAGAACGTGCCGCTCAACGAAGGACTCAGTACCCAGCGTTTTCGCACCGAGGTGGCGGTGGGCGAAGACAACGGTGGGGCCTTGCTGAGCTACACCTGGTCCGCCGGGGATTACTTCCGAGCCATGGGGATCGACGTGCTCCAGGGCAGAGCTCTATCTGCGGATGAT
>JAJCXQ010000134.1 GCA_029263355.1 Acidobacteriota bacterium
GCTGGAGGCAAGATCGGAGTTCTGATCGAAGTCAACTGCGAGACGGACTTTGTAGGCCGAACGGACGAATTCCAGCAGCTCGTCCGCGACCTTGCAATGCATGTAGCGGCCGCAGATCCGCGGTTTGTGGCGCGCGAGGAGGTCACCGAAGAGGTGTTGGCTGCAGAGCGAGAGATCTACAGCGAGCAAGTGCGGGCCTCTGGAAAGCCAGATCATCTGATCGAGCGTATCGTCACTGGTAAGATGGAGAAGTTTTTCTCGGAGGCGGTACTTCTCGAACAACCGTTCATCAAAAACCCAGATCAGACGGTGAGTCAATTGGTCGCTGAGAAGGTTGCCAAGATCGGTGAGAACATCAAGGTGCGCCGCTTCGTCCGCTTCAAGCTCGGCGAGGGTATCGAGAAGAAGGTCGACGATTTCGCGGCTGAAGTCGCAGCGATGTCGACTGGCAACTGAGTTTCGGTATGGCCGACTCGGCAGCATATCGAAGGGTCCTGCTCAAGCTATCGGGCGAGGCCCTGATGGGCGAAAAGAGTTTCGGCCTCGACGGCGATGTACTCGGTGCTATCGCGGACGAGCTCAAAGACGTCTGTAGCCTCGAAATCGAGCTCTCGATCGTCATCGGTGGCGGCAACATTATTCGAGGCGTGGCTGCCAGCGAACGTGGGATCGATCGGGTCACCGGCGATCATATGGGCATGCTGGGCACAGTGATCAACGCACTGGCTCTACAAGACGCTCTCGAGAAGCGTGATGTCACTACCCGCGTGCAGACAGCGATCGAGATTCGAGAAGTCGCCGAGCAATTCATCCGCCGTCGGGCGATTCGGCATCTTGAGAAGAAGCGAGTGGTGATTTTTGCAGCGGGTACTGGCAATCCATTCTTCACCACCGATAGCGCCGCGGCTCTACGTGCCAGTGAGGTCAAGGCCGAGGTCTTGCTGAAGGCGACAAGTGTGCCAGGCATCTACGATGCTGATCCGCGAAAGGAACCGAACGCCAAGCAGTTGCATCAGGTTACCTATCAGCAAGTCTTGGAGCGTAATCTGAAGTTCATGGATGCCGCGGCAATCAGTCTGTGTCGAGAAAACCACATCCCGATCGTGCTTTTTGATATGACGACGCCAGGCAACATCTACCGGGTCGTTTGCGGTGAGAACGTTGGTTCTGTGGTTCGAGACTAATCGTGTATGAGTAGGCGATCGTTCGAGCTCAGCTGTCTTCGAGGCCAGATAGGATTCGCTGTTTGAAGCGAAGCCCGCTACAATTCGCTGGCCGACCTGGGCGTGTCGGAAGAATGAGTCTTCAATAGATCAAGGAGGTGTCATGAAAGAGATCTTTCGTGAAGTCGAATTGCAGATGAAGCACGCTGTGGATCACCTCCATCAGGAATTGAAACAGCTACGCACCGGCCGGGCGTCTCTCGCGATTCTCGAAGGTGTAACCGTCGACTACTACGGCACTCCCACGCCGGTCAATCAGTTGTGCAATCTAGCGGTTGCTGACGCCACGCTGATCACTGCACAGCCTTGGGATGCGACGTTGATTTCGGCGATCGAGAAGGCCATCCTGACCTCTAGCCTAGGCCTCAATCCGTCAAATGACGGCAAGATCATTCGTATCCCGATCCCGCAACTCACCGAGGAGCGGCGTCGGGAATTGGTGCGCAAAGCACACGATATGGCTGAAAATACCCGTAACTCCATTCGTATCGCGCGTCGTGAAGGTAACGACCGCTTGAAGAAGATGGAGAAGGCCAAGGAGATCAGCCAGGACGACGAGCACGGTGGTCACGACGAGACCCAGAAGTTGCATGACCATTACATCGGTCAGGTCAACACGACACTCGCCACCAAAGAGAAGGACATTCTGGACTTCTGACTTGTAGCCCGGAGGAGCATCAAGGATGGAAGCGAACAGCGAAGAGCTGATCTACGGCTACCATCCAACCCGTGAGGCTCTCAGGCATCGGCCCCACACCTTGAAGGAGGTACTGATTTCTGCTCGCCCAGGCAAGCGGCGGGCAGAGGTCGAGAGTTTGTGCAAGCGGCATCGCATCCGAGTGACGGGGGTCGGGGGGGCGCGTTTGGACGAGTTGGTGTCGACCGGCCGTCACAATGGGTTCGCGGCTCGGTGTCAAAGCATATCCACTGTTGTCCGCGCCAGCGGCGACCCGGATCTGAAAGTGCTTGTCGAAGACGTTCAGGATCCCCGGAACTTGGGCGCATTGCTACGAGTCTGCGAAGGCGCGGGCGTATCGCGAGTGTTGCTTCGCGACCGCGGTTCAGCCCCGCTCACTCCGGCCGTTACAAGAACCGCAGCTGGCGCCACCGAGTGGCTCGACGTCGAGCGCGTGGTCAACTCCAGTCGTGAGATCGAGAGTCTCAAAGCCGAAGGCTTCTGGGTCTACGGCAGCGATGCAGCGGGCGAACCGCCTTGGGAAGTTGATCTCACAGGCAAAGTTTTGCTCTGTCTGGGCGGCGAGGAGAAGGGATTGCGAGCCCAGACTCGTAAGGTCTGTGATCGTCTAGTGGGTCTGCCGATGCGCGGCCGGGTCGAGTCGCTCAACTTGGCCACCGCGGCATCAGCATTACTTTATGAAGCGATCCGGCAACGGAATTGACCGCCCGAACGGCGCGGTGAGCATTTTGTGGCGCAGGTTCATGGCCTCGCAGGCTGGTTGTCCTGATTCTGTATTGATCGCTGACAAAAGGTCTTGCGGTCGACCCTGAAGGCAGGATAGAGTCTCCCGCTCGCATCGCTCACCGAAGAGTCCGGGGACATTCAACGATTGGCCTGTAGTGACTTGGTGTGGGGCGCGAGGCCGAGGTTGGATCCGACGACGGCTGGCTGAGATTTTGAGTGGCTTGCCGGCATAGCTCAGTTGGTAGAGCAACTGACTTGTAATCAGTAGGTCCTCGGTTCAAGTCCGGGTGCCGGCTCCATCGCAGGTGGCTCCGCAGGATTGACAGGGCCTCGCAATAGGCATTGTTTCACGACAAGCAGGTCTTTGAGAGAAAGTATCTGGAGGTGTGGCCGAGTGGACAAAGGCAGCAGACTGTAAATCTGCCGGCGTAAGCCTACGGTGGTTCGAATCCACCCGCCTCCACCATGATCGTTCTCAAGGGCGTTTCATTGCAAGATACGCCGGCTACGTCGTCGGCGCGTAAATAGATAGGGTAGTTCAAGTTCGCTTACCAGGTAGAACAGCGGGAGTAACTCAGGGGTAGAGTCACAGCCTTCCAAGCTGTTGGTCGCGGGTTCGAATCCCGTCTCCCGCTCCAACTTCAACACCTTTTTATCCCAGGGTACCGGACCGGCGCTTTAGTCCAAGAGTCGGTATGGGAAAAAAGTCGAATCGAGAGTAGACACGAATCGAGTATTCCTGATAGTTTGCGAGAACTCGTCTTCGGGAGTTGCTGTATAGCGCCCCAGCAGAGTCCGGCGAGCCGCTTTCGCTGGCAATTCAGACCCAGATAAACACTCAATCGAGGAGTTCAGAGCGCTAGAGTGGCCTGCTGGCTGCCTAAGGCTGCTGGACGGGAACGTCTATCGCCCACGTGGCTCAGGGGTAGAGCACTTCCTTGGTAAGGAAGGGGTCACCGGTTCAAATCCGGTCGTGGGCTCCACCAACAGCATTGCGATTCAAAGCGAGCTAATGACGATCTTCGGTATGGTGGTTTCACAGGCGAGGCAACAGAGCAGGATCGAAGCCAGATAGAACGTCGGGCGACAGTCGCCATCAAACCAAGCCCATCAAGCTAAGCATCATAAATTTGAACACGCCACGAGATCCGCGATCGGCGCGGGCTCGGCTCTCCGAGGAGGCGTCCAGAGGCCATGGCCAAAGAAAAGTTTGAGCGCACGAAACCGCACGTAAACATCGGCACGATTGGTCATGTTGATCATGGCAAGACGACGTTGACGGCAGCGATTACGAAGGTCCAGGCGTCGAACGGCCTGGCCGAATTCACGGCCTTTGACGACATCGACAAGGCTCCCGAAGAGCGTGAGCGTGGTATCACCATCGCGACGGCTCACGTGGAGTACGAGTCTAAGGCTCGTCACTATGCCCACGTCGACTGCCCGGGTCACGCGGATTATGTGAAGAACATGATCACGGGTGCTGCGCAGATGGACGGCGCCATCCTGGTGGTATCTGCCGCTGACGGTCCGATGCCTCAGACGCGTGAACACATCCTTCTGGCTCGTCAGGTTGGCGTGCCGGCGATGGTTGTGTTCTTGAACAAATGCGACATGGTCGACGACGAAGAGTTGTTGGAGTTGGTAGAGCTCGAGCTTCGTGAGCTGTTGTCGTCGTACGAGTTCCCCGGTGACGACATTCCGATCATTCGCGGCTCGGCGCTGAAGGCCCTCGAGGCGGACAGTCCGGACGACGAATGGGCGCTGAAGATCACTGAACTGATGGATGCGGTGGACGAGTACATCCCCGAGCCTGTGCGCGATGTGGACAAAGACTTCCTGATGCCGATCGAAGACATTTTCACGATCACCGGTCGCGGCACCGTGGTGACGGGGCGGATCGAGCGCGGGATCGTGAAGGTTGGCGAAGAGATCGAGATCGTTGGCATCCGTGACACGACGAAGACGACGGTGACGGGTGTAGAGATGTTCCGGAAGCTGTTGGACCAAGGTCAAGCGGGCGACAACGTCGGTGTTCTTCTGCGCGGCACGAAGAAGGACGATGTCGAGCGTGGTCAGTGCCTGGCGAAGCCGGGTTCGATCACTCCTCACGCCAAGTTCAACGGCGAGGTTTACGTGTTGAACAAAGATGAGGGCGGTCGTCACACGCCGTTCTTCAATGGCTATCGTCCACAGTTCTACTTCAGAACGACGGACGTGACGGGTTCTTCTTCTCTACCTGAAGGCGTAGAGATGGTGATGCCCGGTGACAATGTTAGCTTGGCGGTGGAGCTGATCGCTCCGGTCGCCATGGAGAAGGGTGTTCGCTTCGCAATTCGCGAAGGCGGGCGCACCATCGGTGCCGGCACGGTTGCCGATATCGTCGA
>JAJCXQ010000135.1 GCA_029263355.1 Acidobacteriota bacterium
CTAGCGGGCATCAGCCTATGCGGCCAAATCGTAGTTTTGAGCGCATGCCGCACCGCGGAGGGGCCAGCCGTCTTCGGTGAAGGCATTTTGGGCCTACCACGAGCTTTTCTGCGTGCTGGAGCCTCAACTGTCGTCGCCAGCCATTGGCAGGTAGCCGACCAGCCAACAGCGCAGCTCATGGAGGCGTTCCATCGCCATCTGCGCCGCGGCGAACGGCCTGCCGCAGCGCTGAGGAAAGCCAAGATCGAGATGATCAAGGCTGGTGAGCCACTTTCTCACTGGGCACCCTTCGTCCTGCTCGGTGATAACCAACAGATCTTCGACCTCAACCTTGTGCTTGGAAACGGGTCCCATGAATCAAACAGACGGATCAAGAGGATCCACAACAACTCGAGGAGGACGAATCATGGTGACGGACCCAAATCCCATCCACAAAGAAGGTGACGACTGCGACCCGACCTCGGCCGACCCGAAAGCTGGCAGCTTCGATTCAGCCGGACGAAACAAAGAAGGTGACGACTGCGACCCGACCTCATCGGATCCGAAAGCTGGCGGCTTCGAGTCGACCGGTAAACCGGCCTGATGACCGACGACCACTCCCTCCGCATCCTCGGCGTCGACGGATCAACCGGCCGAGTCCTGGAGCCGGTATCTGAAGCTGAGGCGCGAAACTGGGTCGAGCAGTCCCTGCGGCCTCGGCCCCCGCGTTACGGTGTCGCCACCAGCGATCTCGGCAGCGCGGGCTGGGGAGTGGTCTTGCCCGAGGGTGCCGACGCTACTGTGCGCGACGCCCTCGGCCCTTTGCTCGACCACAGACGACAGCAAGCGGGGGACCTCTACCAGGAGCTGACGTACCTCCGCGGTGACGACGCAGGCACGTTTCGCAGTCGATTACGCGCCAGTTTCGGTCGCGTCGACGTTCACCAGGTGCCCTGGTATCTGCTGCTGGTGGGAGATCCCGAGGAGATCCCTCATGGTTTCGAGCTCGATCTCGACGTACCCCACGCCATCGGCCGCCTGGCGTTCGACGAGATCGACGACCTGGCAGCTTATGCCGAACGGGTCGTGGCTACCGAAAGGCGGTCGAGACCTCGCCCCCCAAAGGCCGCGGTTTTCGCGCCTACCCACCCTGACGACCCACCGACCCAACGTTGCACCAAGTTCTTGGCTGAACCCTTACGAGCATTGCTCGATCGACGCCTCGCTTGCACCGACCTGATCGGCAGAGATGCCACTCGTAAGGGCTTACTCGAGCTGATCGGAAATGCCCCCGATTTATTGGTCACCGCTGGCCACGCCACCGTCTTCGGAGCTGATGCCGGCTGGCAACGTCAGCGCCAAGGCGCATTGGTCTGTGCCGACTGGCCGGGGCCGAGACAGTGTGACGATGGCATTCCGGCCTCTCACACCCTGGCCGGGGAAGACCTACCCGCTGGCTCCCTCCCTGGCGGTATCGCCATGCTGTTCGGCTGCCACACGGTCGGCACACCGCACTACGATGTCTTCGACAGCGTGACCAAAACCCGCGCCCTCACTCACCGCCCGTTCGTCTCGGCGTTGGCCCAACGACTGCTCGGTCGAGACGGCGGGGCGATGGCGGTGATCGGCCATGTCGGACGAACCTTCGAGGCCTCGTTCGTATGGCGTGACGTGCCACAAATTGGCCCTTTCGAAGACACCCTCCTGGCCCTGATGGACGGCTGCCGGCTAGGAGAAGCCCTCGACGGTTTCGGCCAACGTTTCGCCGATCTTGCAGCCACCTGGATGCGGTCGCGAATCGACTCGCCATCGGCTGCGCCCGATTCGCTGGACCTCTGGCGAGCTTACCAAGACGCCCACAGCTGGTCGCTGATCGGCGATCCTGCGGTGCGCCTTCCCGCGGTGGTGGCAGGGGGATGAGCCATCGTCACGCCCTGGTGATCGGTATCGATGACTACCCGGGCTTCGGACTCGAAACCCAGCTCTTCGGGGCGGTGCGTGACGCCGAGACGATGGCGGAAGTTCTGATCGAACACCATCGTTTCCTCCCCAGCAACATCCATTGCCTACACAACGAGCAGGCGACACGAAAGGCCATACTCGACGCTCTCGATCGGCTGGCTCACCGTGTCAGACCGGGAGATCACGTCGTGTTGTTCTTCTCCGGCCACGGCTCACAAATGACCGATCGCGAAGGTGATGAAGGTGACGGGCTCGACGAGACTGTAGTGCCCTGCGACAGCGGTCGCCACCGCGCCGAGAATCGTGACATCACCGACGACGAGATCAACCACTGGTCAGCCCGCGTCCTCGCCAAGACTCCTCACCTGACCTTGATCTTCGATTGCTGCCACGCGGCGACCCTTAACCGACCGCTCTTCCAATTCCGCTCCGTGCCTGCTGACCGACGACCTGTCGATCAGCTGCCGGCCTCGCCCGTTCTCCCCTGGCGCGACGTCGAGACCGGGCCCAAGCCGCTCATGATCGCGGCCTGCAAAGATCAACAGCACGCTTACGAGCTGCCACCCAGAGTCGCTGGCGAGGCACGTGGCATCCTCAGCCTGCGACTGATCGAAGCCCTGCGCCACTCCGATCCTGCAACTACTTGGCGCAAGCTCTTCGCTGATGTCGCCGAGACGTGCGTAGGGGACAGCCAGGGCGCACAACATCCGCAGATTTCCGGTGACGGCATCGACTTGCCAGTCTTCGCCGATGAACGGTCGATCGTCCGTGGCCATGACCCGGGCCGAGCCTTGCTCGCCCTCGCCGATCGCCCCGATATCTTCGGCCTGACGATGAAGCTCTACCGGTCTCGCGGGGGCGCTTGGCTGCCCGCCACCGATGCCAGCTTCCGGGTCGGCGACCGTTTGCGAGTTGATCTCCAGCACGACCATCCCCGGGAGCTTTTTGTTTACCTTCTCGACATTGGGCTCACCGGCATCGTCACTCTGCTGTTCCCTGACCTCGACGGCCACGAAGCGCTCGACGCCGCCAAGTTGCTCACCGTCGGCGACCGTCCCGGTGACGCGATGACGTTCGTTTTGCCAGACCATCTAGCCGCCAACGCCTCAGACATCGGCCACCTACTCTTGATCGCCTCGGGCGCCCGCATCTCGACCGCCCGTCTGCTCGGCGGATCGATCGACACCTCACACGACGGCGTGGTCTTGGCGGCTGCGATCGCCAAGACGTATCGATTGCGCGATCGGTAGTTTCAACCTTTTCTCGAGGTGCGATGAACCAGAGTGCTACTAGATGTTTGATCGCTGGAGCTCTAGCTATCCTTACCTGGGAGAGTGATGCCCATTCCGGACGAACGGACGCGTCCGGCTGCCATACCTGCCGGACCAACTGTGCCAAGTACGGCCTGAGAACAGGTCAATACCATTGCCACGGCGGAGGCGGAAGCTCCACAGGCACTCGAAAACCGAAACCACGCTCTCCCCAGCCGCCGGTTCGAATTCTGCAACCAAACGATCTCTCGCCAAGCCAGTCGCTTCCCGAGAATTCGATCGTTCGCCGCGGCCGGCGTGATGAAAGTGAGGCACCTCGACTACAAGTCGACGTACTGACCGTCGTAGATGGAGATACGTTCGTCGTGCGCAACCACGAGAAGCTTTACTTGTTGACGCTCCATGGCATCGAGGCGCCCGAGCTCGAGCAGCCGGGAGGTCCGCTTGCCAAGGAGACCCTAGAAACCAGGATCACCGGGCGGCGGCTGTCGGTTTGGCCGCAGCATTCGAGTGGCGGGGTTGTCTTGGTCAGAGCGGAGGCAGAGGGTCAAGATCTTGCCCAATGGCTGCTGTCGAGAGGGCTCGCATGGGCGGCGCCAGGCGCAGCTGAGAATCTAGTCCGCCTCCAGGAGACGGCAACAGACCAAAAAGCTGGCTTGTGGAGCAGCACAGCTCCTGAGCCGCCATGGGTCTATCGGACACGGCGTACAATGGAGCAAAACTGAGTCAGCCCGATCATGCCTGGAGGGAACTTCATGGAATCACCACCGCGCCATGATTCGTCCGAACGGTCCGTGCCCGACGACTTCGAGACGTTCGACTTGTCGATTCAACGAATCAGCGAAACCTACCTCGCCACCGTCACCGCATCGCCGGTCGGCGAAGGGCCGCCGGTCGAGATCGACCCTAGCGGTCTGACCTTCGAACGACCCGCTGCGGAGAAGCCGCCTGACAACGCTCGAGATATTCGCCGTCAAGCAGTGGATCGCGACGATCTACGTGCCGTGGGAGAACGTCTCTTTAAAACCGTTTTTGTAGGCCGCATCATCGAGGCCTATCGGGCGTCGATCGAGCGCGCACGGAACCGTGGGCGTGGTCTGAGGATCTGCCTGAAGCTGGACGAGGCTGCGGAACTAGCGATGCTGCCTTGGGAAGCTCTGTGGGACCCAGACATTAGGATGTTCCTGGCTGATCAGCCCGATCTTCCGATTGTGCGAACGTTGCGAATCACCGGAGGATCAACTGTAGATTCGGCAGAGACAGACGGCCCACTACGATTGCTGGCGCTGCTGCCGGACCCGAGAGGCGAACGTAAGCTCGGTGGGGCTGTGGAGTGGCAGCAGATTCAAAGCCAACTGGCTTCGATGATTCAGGCACGCACTGTCGAAGTCGACCAAGTCTCCCCAGCCACCCTTGAAGAGCTCGGTCGCCGCATTGACACGGAACCTTGCCACGTCCTTCACATCGTGGCGCACGGCGGCACTGGGAACCCTGGTGACGGCGGACTCCTACATCTGGAATGGGCCTCTGGAAAGCCGAACAAAGTCAACGGTGGTGAGCTGGCACGCGCCCTGGCGCGAAGTACACCTCCGCGGCTCGTCGTGATCAATGCCTGTCACGGCGCCAGCGCCACCGCCCGCGATGCGTTCGACGGCTTGGCGCAGCGACTCCTAAGCCACGGTGTCAGCGCCGTCGTCGCCATGCGTCAAGCGATCTCAGACGCTGCCGCTGTCTCCTTCGCTGTCGCCTTGTATCGACAACTCGTCATGGGTAAAACGATCGAAGCGAGTGTCGTCGAGGCGCGACGCACGCTCTCTCTCGGAGAACATCGAACCGAATGGGCAACGCCGGTCCTCTATTCAAGAAAAGCCAACACCAGGATTTTCGGAGCGCCCCCGATGATCCCGACACCGCTGCTTGGGTTCTCCCAAACGTCGGGAATCCGTAGTGTCAGAAGACCGGTGATCGCGCTTGCCGTAGCGGGGCTACTGGCAACTCTTCTTTGGCGCCTATTGCCCCGCGAACCCGAACCCCCGCCCCAGTCAAGAGAATCCGGTGATCGCGTCGAGGTATCGCCTTGCCCAACCCCGCTGGGTCTCGAGGATCTGGAGTTTGTCTTCATCGACCCAGACGTGGTCAAGGCCGGTAATCGCAAAATTATCGTCGGAGACGCTTTCTGTATCGCCACCAAAGAAGTCAGCCGTCGCGACTGGCAGAAAGTCATGGGCGGTAAGCTGCGCCGCCCGGAATGGGGTCTCGATTGGCCGATAACCCACGTGACGATCGACGATGTGAACGTCTTCATGAAGAATCTCGAGACCCGCGAACCTGGGTCAATCTACCGTCTACCGACGGCTGAAGAGTGGGAGTTTGCAGCCCGCGCTGGTAGCGAAACCGACTTCTTCTTCGGTGATGACGCTTCTCAGCTGCATCGCTACGGCAACTGCGACAACTTTCTGGAGCAAGACGGATTTGATGGCCCAGCCCCCATCGGCTCTTTCTTGCCAAATGACTGGGGCTTGTTCGATGTCCATGGCAACGTCGCGGAGTGGGTCCAGCGGCCTGAAGGGATGGATCGACTGGATAGTAAAGGCGAAGAGCAGGCGTTGCGTCTCGGCGGGCATTTTGGCCTCAAGGTCGGAGGCTGCGCTTTCTCCGCCGCCCGATTTCCGGTCAAGGCAGACAAAAGCGATCGGGAAGACACCGGCTTCCGCGTAGTGCGAGAGCTCGGCAACGGAGGAAACTCTTGAGTCAGCCTAAGAGCTGGAGACACATCCTATGTGCCGATTGGGCCAAAGGCCCCGCCAAACGCGCGGTCTGCCATGCTGACGTGCAGGCTCGACGAATCGACCTAATCGAGCGGTTTCCCTGGACGTTACGGACGCTGCTCGACGTTGCCAAGAACGAGCTCGACGGGCCAGTGCTGGTCGGGATCGACGCGGTGATTGGAGTGCCGGAGAGTTACCTGCGGCAGGCGCCCGGCTGGCGCGAAGGGATGACGTTTCTCGACTGGCTGCCGACGACAGCAATGCTGCCCCACTTCTTCGACGAGGTGAAGGAGGCGACGCAGCTATCCGCCGACCGGCCGTTCTTTGCGGTGCCCGCTGGCAAAGGCAGTCTAGGAGCGTTCAAGCAAGTGGCGAGCTGGGCGTTATGGCGCCGGGTCGAAACGTCGCTTGGTGGCAACTCGGTGTTCATCGTGTATGGCATTCCAGGGACAGTAGGCTCGGCGAGCCGCGAGCTGTGGCGGGAGCTGCGGGAACTGCTGCCAGATCCTGAGCGGGGTTTCAGAGTGTGGCCATTCGAGGGTGACCTGGACGCTGCCGACCGTGGCGATGACGTGGTGCTTGCTGAGGGTTATCCCAAGGCAGCCTACGGTGCAGCGTTGGCGTCATCCCTGCCGGCAGCGCCGCGTGGTCTCGCCAAGAACCAACGCAAGGTGCGGGGCGCAGCCTATGAAGAACTGCGGTTGGCGCAGTGGGTCGAGGCCTACAACGTTCAGCTACCGGAGACTGAGGCTGTAGTCAGCGACGACGACCGCTTCGACGCCACCATGATGGCCACGGCTTGGCTTCGATGTGTGCTGGCAGGCCAACCCCTTGTTGCACAGCCTATAGACCGCATCGCGGAAGGCGGCATTGTCGATGCAGGGGAATCCAGGTAGCTGCCAGCCAGATACAGAGATTGAACAGCGCTTTCGAGGTCTTCACTCTCGAATTCATCACGGTCAAGTCCGAATCAAATGTGATTGTCAGATACAAATCACATTCAAGTCGTATTCAAACGTGATTGGCATTTGCCAATCACACCTGTGTCTGATTCAAACGTGATTGGCTAGAATTCATCACGTTATCTACGAACTTGAGTGTTGTTTTCGTAAATAAACAACGTCCTATGCAGACTTGAATGTTGTTTACTTCGCCCAAATACGGACCTAGACCAACTAGGGGGTTGCTCTTTTGCGCTTCGTCATATGAAACAGCGACTAGAGCATGATGTTTTTCTCGATAATCATGCTCTAAAAGAACTAGAGCATCTCTATCTTCATCTTGAGATCACAGTTTGTGATCTCAAGTTCTCCAACTCCTTGACGTTCAGCCGGAGCCCGGGTTTCACGCGAGCCCAGTCAGGAGTTGTCGCCTTCGAAATAGATCCTCTTCTGCAGATAGGGCTCGATCTCGACCAGCCTCTCGGCCAAATGGCCACAGACCTCACCGTTCCCATAGAGCCGACTGGGAGGATAGGGACCGTGCTCCACCTGAGTCTGAATCGCTGCTGCGATCTCGTTCTGGCTGGCCGGCACTCGGATCACATTCTCGGCGATCTCGCGACCATTCTGTCGATTACCGACCAGCACCACCGGGGTTGCGAAGAAGCTCGAGTCGCGCACGAAGCTGCTGGAGTTGCCGACAGCACAGGATGCTCCCGCTAGCACCTTGAGATAAACCTCGGGGGTGAGGTTGGTCACCGTCCGCAACCAGGGATGGGTCATGTGGTCGCGGAAGATACGCACCGCTTTGCTGATGTGATCGCTGCCGGCATCGATGTTGGGCCATAAAAAGAGGGTCGGCGTCTGGATGGTGTCCAGCGCTTCGAGCACTTGCCGCATCTGGCCGTGCTCGTCACCGAACTCGGTGGTCGTCGGGTGGAAGACCAGCAGGAAGTAGGGTTGCGAGGGATCGATCTGCACCCCCGACCCCTGCTGGTTGAAGTATTCGCCGTGCAAGGTGCGATCGAGGTGACGAGCGATATCACTGGACGGGCAGCCCACCCCCAAAATGGTCTCTCGCCGCTCCCCCATCCGCACCAGGTTCTCGGCCGCTCGGGTGGTGGCGGGATAATGGTAGTGGGAAAGCTTGGTGATGGCGTGGCGAGTGCTCTCATCGATCGAGCCGCTGACCTCGCCACCTTGCATGTGCACGATGGGAATGTTCATGAACGCCGAGGCCACCGCCGCCGAAAGTGCTTCGTAACGATCGCCGATCATCAACACGAAGTCTGGACGCAGGCGCTGGAACTCGCTCGAAAACTCGATCACGCCGAAACCCACGGACTTGGCCATGGTCGTCGGGGTTGAACCTTCGAGCTCCATGAAAATCTCGCTGTCGACTTGGAAGCCATCGGCGCGCACTACGTCGACCGGCTGCTGGAAACGCTCCAGCAACATGCTGCCCGCGGCGATCGTCAACAGCTCGAGATCGGGCTGCTGCTGGATCGCCCGCATCACCGGCTTCAGGCGGCCATAATTCGCCCGGTCCACCAGCACGACACAAATCCTGCGAACTGGGCTACGAACAGGGCTGCGAACAGGGCGACGAACAGGCTGGGCGTCAGACAAGATCGTCCTCCAGAATCTGCTGGTTGTGGACAACTCCCCGCGCCAGGGTGCGGCCGATCACCGCATCGAAGTTGGCTGCCGGGATCCCGGTCGCCGGTTTCTTGAGCGCCAGATCGGCGGCGCTCAGCACCGCCCCGGCGGCCAAATCCCGCGCCGCCACCAGGCTCTTGCCGAAAATAGACCGCAGCTCGGCGAGCTCCGTCGCCATCACCTCTTTGTCGACGGGATGGGCCAAGGCGGTCTCAGTGAAGCGAATACCTTCGATAAGCTGGCGCAGCTCCGGCGGCGTCAATGACGATGAGGTGTCCGGCCCAAAACTGTCGCGGGAAAACGTCAAATGCACCTCGAGCAAGCTGGCCCCGAGAGCCACCGCCGCCAAGCCGGCATAAATTGTCGCGGAATGGTCCGACAAACCCACCGGACAGTCATATCTAGACGCCATCTCCGCCAGCACGTTGAGTCCCAACTTGGTGGGTGGGCAGGGATAGGACGTTGTCGTCTGGAAAATCGCTAGTGGCGCCTCGCAACCGCGGACCAGCGCTGCCGCCGTATCGAGCTCGTCCCAGGTGGACATGCCACTGGAGAGCAGAACCGGTTTGCCGGTCTGCGCCATGTGACGCAGCAAAGGCAGGGTGGTGGTCTCACCTGAGGCGACCTTCCAGGCCGCCATGCCGATCTCGTCGAGTAGCTCCACCGCCTTGAACGAGAAGGCCGAAGAGAGGAATACCAGCCCTCTCTCTTGTGCGTGGTTTGCCAACCCGGCCCACTGCTCGGGGGTAAGCTCCATCCGCTGCCAATATTCGTACCGCGTGTCGTCTTGGGGACTGAACTTCACCCGCCAAGGCTCGTCAGGGGATGACTCTTCGCTCGCGATGTGGGTCTGGAATTTGATTGCATCGGCGCCGGCTTTGGCCGCCGCATCAACGTAAGCATGGCACGCCCCGAGGCTACCGTCGTGAGCCTGGCCGATCTCGGCGATGACAAAACACGGATGTCCCGGGCCCACGGCGCGGTCGGCAATCTGGATCGGCGAGATTTGGACAGGGTTGACCACGGGCTACGGGTTGATCACGGGCTACGAGTTGATCTCGGGCTACGGTCTCGCTCCGCGTTGACAGGGGTTCTTCCCCACTTGGGAGCAGCGCCGCCCATGATAGAGCACGGGCATACCGACATCCAGTGCTCTACATTGGAGGCACTACTCTTCTGGCTGGCCCTGCCACAAGACGTAGACGATTTTCCATTTGCCGTCCTCTTTGGCCAGGTGCATGAAGTCGATGCCCCAGCTGGCGACCAACTTGATGCTGGCGGTCTTGTCCAGAACCTCGAACAGGATGACCTCTTTGGGGGCGTCCTTCGGGATGTGGCCGTCTTTGTTGTAGTTAGTGGCGAGCTGCACCAACCGGTCGAAGGTCATCGGAACTCTTTTATAAGGACCACCGGGCTCGGGACGGTAGAAACCGTGCTTGGCAAGATCCGGATGAACGCTGCGCTCGATGCGCGAGGGATCAACCTCGTAGACTCCCTCGACATAGTCGAGCACGGCTTGGCGGACGCCTGCTTCGTCTTCCGCAGTGCCCGCCCAGGCCATCGCAGGGGTCAACAGCAGAACCAGCAGACAGATCGTAAGTCTCAGCGTCATCGGTGGATCTCCCTTGTTGATGGGTCGTTAAATCGGCTCTGCGAATCTTGATCACCACGAAGGTAACGTCGGAGTGGGGTGGCTCTCCCTCGGTCCAGTAGGCAACCGCCGA
>JAJCXQ010000136.1 GCA_029263355.1 Acidobacteriota bacterium
ATCTGATGCAATTGGTCGGCGAACGATATCTCGACCTGAAGGATCTCGACGAAGCCTTCGAAGACGTGGCGACGGATTCGATGGTGAGCTTCTTTTTCTCGGTCGACTTCGAGCTGTTGACCGAGACCGAGCGTCGTGTCATCCATGCGGTCGCGGAGCGTAGCGCGGCCTCGAGCAAGACGATTCAAGTAGATTTATCGTTCGATTCACCGTCGTTGGTGGGAAGCCTGAATCGCCTCGAGCATCTCGGCTTCATCCGCCGCAATGCGGATCGGCGTTTTTTTCTCGTCAACGAGTTCTTCCGCCGGTGGCTCCAGAATCTTCCGCTCACTCGGCCGTTGTCGGGTGGCGCCCGCGAGCCAAGGCAACGCTGAGCCGTCCAGACGCCGCCCCGCCATAGGTATCGAAGCTTGGCGAGGGCGACGCATCCCCCGAAGCGAGCTCAGCTCGAGTACGGGAACTTCTTGGCCAACTTCTTGGTCAGGCCCTCGATGACGTCGTTGGCGGGACGGGTCCAGTCGGTCTCGCGCGACACCGCGACGCGCCACAAGAGATCGCCGTCGCGAGCACTCAGTAGGGCGCCATCGGCGAAAATGTCGTGGGTTCTAATCAGGCCGTGGGGTAGTGGCACATGATCGTCGTGGTCATGACCGTCGTCGAGGATCTCGGCGAGCACATGGACACCAAGATCGATACCGAACGACGCGCCGTCCGACAGATAGCGGGTCTTCTCGACCCGAGTGCGGACCACCGCGTCAACCCCTAGTAGACGCGCCAGATCCTGTGGCGGCATCTCCCACGAATCGCGGATGTCGATGTGATTGGCGGCCAGCAATCGATTGGTCTCCTCGACTTGCTGCACGTCGATGCCAACGTGGCCCTTGCCGATCCGGTTCAGTAGTCGAAGGTAGAGCGAGGTCTGGAAGGCGACGCTCTCCTGCTCTTCCATCCGTTGAATCTGATGTGCCGACAAACCTCGCGGCGCTTTGCCTGCGAAAACCATTTCGAAGGGCAGCACCGCCACACTCTGATGACCGCGGGTCTGCTCGGAGAAACGTGGCGACTGATAGTCGACGGCGGTGCAGGCGACTGAGAGCAGGTTGACGATGATGATTGGAAGCAGGGCAGCACAGAGTCTCGGGTATTTCATGATGTTCTCTCGCTGAGGTGATGGCTGGAGCGGCGGCTCTCCGGGGAGTGACCTGGTATTGCAGGCCACCGACTGTCATCACTCTAGGGCGTCAGCCCCGGCGAGACTTGATGGAATCATGAGGTTGGCGTGAGGGAGCTGCGAGGGCCAACGCCCAGGTCGAGTCAAGGCGTCGGGGAGGCGGGTTGCTCACGCTCGATCAGGCGACGGTAGAGGTCTTGCAACCGTTGCCGGTATTCTGCCGGCGCTAGGCGAGGTCGACGTGTGTCCTCGAGCCGTCGGCCCTGCCACAGATGAAGGGTTGCTTGCTCTAGTTCATCCCTAGCAGCGAGGATCTCGGACAGCTCGAGGTGGGCCTCGAGTAGATCGGGATTGACGTAGAGCGCGCGTCGGAGCCAGGGTAGGGCGGCATCGGGTTGGTCGGCTTGAAGCTCGAGTCGAGCTAGAGCCATCAGTGCGCCGAGGTCGTCGGCACTCAGGTCCAAAGCGCGGCGGAACGCCTGGCGAGCACGATCGATGAGCTCGTCGTCGCTCTCGGTTGTCTCCGCGTCGTCGGTCGCCTGAAGGGTTAGAGCGTGTCCCAGCAATACATTGGCGTCGGCGTTGGCGGGGTCCTGCCGCAGCGCCTCTTCGAGCAGTTGAATCGCTTCACGCCGGGCGTCTGGCAGGTTGTTGCCCAGGCGATGAGCCGCCAGTGCGACCCGAGGCAGAGCCGATCGAGGATGGCGCTCGATGGTCGATCGCAGCCGGTCTTCGGCGGCGCTCGGATCCCCTTTGTGGTGCTCGCGAGCAGCAAGGTTGACGGATGCTCGGAGATGGCCGGGCACATCCTTCAGCAACCTGGCATAGTGGTCCTCGGCTGCTTGTCGGAGAGTCTTTGCCTGCTCAGCGGCGCCCTCGGCCTCGAGCTCGACGGCCCTGGTTTCGAGCGCTTCGGCGAGGTTGAAGCGGGCTCGGTGATCCCGCGTGTCTTCTTCCAACGCCATTCGATACTCGCTGATCGCGGCGTCGAGTGCGCCCTCCGAGTAGTGGTAAACACCTTTGTTGAAGTGGGTTCGAATAGGCGTGATCCCGCGGTGGAGACAGCCTACGAAAAACAGGCTGATCACCAACAGGGGAAAGACGGAACCTGGCCTAAGGCTGGTCATCGCGCTCGTCGCGTTGTTCGTAGGGTCGAGCCCGGCCACGCAGACGGATCTCGGTGAAGTCGAGCGCGCCGGCTTCGAGATCGGTCTCGTTGTCGCCGAACAGCAACACGGCAGGATTGGAGCGGATCTTGCGCAGCGCCATCTCGCCTTGCCACAGAGCGCGCTGAAGTCTGCGAGTGGCCTCGGCAAGCTCGACCTCGGTATCGCCGACCAGCTGGTCGGCACGATTAATTAACTGTTCGAGGTCGCTGGAAACGTTGTCCAGCTGTACTCTCAGCTCGCTGCTGGTGGCTGCGATGTCGGTGAGGAATTGATCGAGTCGGGGATCTTGCTCGGGGTCCAGGAGCGACGCGAGTCGATCCGCCACTTGCCTGCCGTCCGCGACTGCCAGGTCGAGGTTGTGGATGGTGCGGTCGAGAGCTTCGAGATTGTCGGGGGGGAGTAGTTTCTGATTCAGGTTCGACACGACCTGGCGGCCCTCGACGAGCATGCCGTCGAGGTCGCGAATCGACTGACTGACGGTGTCGAGGTTCTGTGGCGTCAGCAGGTCCTGATTGACGGTCTCGAGCATGGTGGCGAGCCCTTCGATCGCCGGGTAGGCCATCGCGATCAGCTCTTCGAGCCCAGCGGCCTCGAGACTCTCGATCATCAGATCGGCCGGCAACTCGGCCTGGAAGATGGGCAGTGGCGGCTCTCCCGCGGGCCAGCGTCCTGGATCGAGCTCGAGGTAGTGCGGCGCCAGCAGGCTGTCTTGAGCCAAGAAAACCTTGGCCGACTCGGGATCCAATCTCAGCTCAGAGTTGGTGAGCTCGAAGGTTACCTGGTTGACCAGACGTCGTAGGGTGCCTTCGGGGTCGGACGACGTCGCGCGTTGTACCAGCTCGAGGCCTACGATCTCGCCGACCTCACGTCCGCCGACCCGCACCTTGGAACCCACTTGCAACGTTTTGACGTTCGAGAAGGTGGTGCGACACGCTACCGAGTCCGGGTCGAGCAGGCCCATCAAATCAAAGCGTCCAACTTTGAACGCGAAGAGTCCGAACACCAAAGCGGCGGCGGTCACGAACAGGCCAGTAGCGATCTCGCTGCGTCGGTAGGTGTTCATCACAGCAACAAGTCCCGATGATAGGCGGCGAGGGTGGTGGGTGCCAGCGCCAAGCTTTCGATATCACCATTGACGAATTGCTGCACCCGCGGCTCGGAGCTTTCCAACAGATCCTCCAGCGACCCGTCCAAGAGCACGGTACCGCGATATTGCAGCAACACGCGATCCGCGATCCGACGCACGCTTTCCATCTCGTGGGTGACAACGACGTTGGTGATACCCATACCGGTCTTGAGATCGTTGATCAGCCGGTCGATGCGTGAGGTGGCGATCGGGTCGAGGCCAGCAGAAGGCTCGTCGTAGAACAGCATCCTGGGATCCATCGCCAACGCCCGCGCAACGGCGGCGCGCTTCTTCATGCCGCCCGAGACTTCTGACGGTCGCCGATCTGCGGCGTCGAGGAGGCCAACTTGCTGCAGCTTGATCTTGACCATGGTGGCGATCGTATCGTCGTCGAGCTCGGTATGGTACTCGAGTGGTAGAGCAACGTTCTGAGCCAGTGACATGGAATTCAGCAAAGCGCCGCTCTGGAAGGTGACGCCGATGCCACGCCGCAGCTCCTGGAGCTCCTCGCTTGAGATGGCATAGATATCTTTGCCGAAGATCAGGACTCGGCCCGCGTCGGGTGGCAGGACTCCCATCAGGACCTTGAGCAAAGTGGTTTTACCGTCGCCGGAGGCGCCCAGAATACATAAGGTTTGACCTTCTTCGAGCCGAAACGAGACATCGCACAGTACCTTGTGGGAGCCGAAGCTCCGGTGGACCCCATCAACCTCGATGACCGGCGTGCTCACAGGAAGTAGTTGTTGATCCAGCCAGTGGCCACCGCGTCCATCATGATGATAGCGATGATGCTGGTGACCACGGCGATCATGATGTTGCGTCCGAGTCCGACCGAGCCGCCTTCCGTCGACAATCCGAAATGGCAGCAAATGGCGGTGATGAGCAGCGCGAATAGTCCCGACTTGACGAGGCCAGAAGTGAGGTCCGTCATCGTCAGATAGTAGATTGTCTTGCTGACGTAGAGCTCATAGGGGAGGCCGTAGACTGCTGAGGCGACCAGCGCTCCGCCGGTCATCCCCATCAAATAAGCGAAGACCGTCAAGCAGGGGACCATCACCAGCATGCTAGTGAAACGGGGCGAGATCAGGTAGCTGGTGATCGAGATTCCCATCGTCTCGAGTGCTAGCAGCTCTTCGTTGATTTTCATCGAACCCAAGACTGCGGTGAACGATGCGCCGACCCTCGCGGTCATCAGGATGGCGGTCATCAGGGGTGCGATCTCACGCGCTAATGCGAGAGCGACCGCACCCGGCACTTCCTGGATTTGACCCAACCGCTTGAGCGGTTCCCCGGTTTGCAACACCAGGATCGCTCCCATCAAAAAGGACACCAGCGAGACGATTGGGAACGACCGCGCGCCGACATTGGTCATCAACGGGAAAAGTTGCTTGAGCCACAGCCTACGGGGGCCGACGAATGGCGCGATTGCGGCTTGTGCCAACCCGCGAATCAACAGGTGCATGATGCCTCCCACCTGACCCATGGTGGTGTTGACGCGGGCTATCGGACCGCTGCTGAGTTGTCCGACGAATCCGAAAGCGTCTGCCGCCCTCTGGGGCAGCCAGCTCATACCACGTCGGAAGGCAGGTTGCCAGGTGACAGGTCACACGGCGTTTCAGTGTTCGAGGACGTTTCGATCTCGAAGAAGGTCTGCAATTGGCTGAGCTCGATCACCGCACGGACCTTCGGGCTTGGATCGAGCAGAACATAGTCGACCGACTTCTCTTGAGCGAGCTTGAGTCCCTGAATCAGTACCGAGATGCCCGAAGAGTCGAGGAAGTCGACTTCACGGAGATTGACTTTCATTTTGGGCGCCTGGCGAAGCACGTGGCGGAATGCGTCGAGCAGAGCGGGCGACGTGTCAAGAGTCAGTCTACCGCGCACCGTCACCATGGTGAACGTACCGCACTCACTGATCTCAGTGTCTAGCCGGTCTTGCCGTCGACTGTGACGGGAGGGCCATAAAGAAAACTCTGTCATAGGATCCGACTCCGAATGGTTTGAGCATGGTAACACGAGGCTAGCTGTTAGCCACTCTCACGGCCCTACCCATCTTCACGATCTTCATCACCTCGGGGCCCATCTACTTTCAAGGTCCGGCCGATGCGTCGGATCCGACGGGTGGTTTCCACCAAAGCGCCGGGAACCTCGGGCTCGGTACCACCGGGGTGTACTAGCCAATGTAGCCAGGCTTGAGCCGCGTCCGGCGGCAGGCCCTCTTCTTCGAGTAGGTACGATAGGTCGAGCACGAGATGCAGCAGGCGGCGTAGAACACCGACCCGGTATGAAAGCCCGGCTAGCCACGATGCTGTGGCGTCGGATCGGCGGATGCGCAGCTCGTCTCGGGCGCTTTGGAGTTGGGCCTCGAGCTCGGCGAGGGGTGGAAATCCGGCACGGACCGCCACCGGCCCGTGGTTGGCGGCGGTGATCAAGAGTTTGGAGACCGTCGCTTCAGCGTAAGCCAGCCGGCGCCGGAAGATGCTGCGATAGGCGACGGAAGACACCAGGGTGTTGACCAGGAACGCGGCGACCGCCGCGGTGGCGACGGCCAACAGTCGAACTTCGAAGGTTTCCACAGCACTGCCACGCGGCACCACTTGGACGAACATGGCGGAGAACGCTGCCACCGTGTAGCCGCGCCCGAAGCCGACCGCAAAGCACACGAGGATCGAGGCGCCGACCGCCAGTGGTACGCCGAGCATCGGCGTGAGCCCGAGCAGCGTCGCCACGGTGCCCCCCAAGCCGCCGACCAGGCTGCCGATCACCTGCTCGAAGGATCGCCGCAGGCCCATCAGCACCACAGGGCTGATCGACAGGACGGCGACGAAGGTCGAGGTGACATGGTCGGGATTGCCGGTGAGCGCGTCGAAGGCGAGGGCCAGAGCACAGGCCGCGGCGGCTTTCCCGGCCAAGAAGACGCGGCTCCACGGATTGCGGGGCAGCGGGGGACCGAGCAAGTGCACCGACCCATGGTGTTCGTTCGGGTCGATCGGTGAAGCTGCGGTGACGCGCTGACTCACCGAGTTACTCCCGCGGCGTGCCGTTCCTTCGGCACCACGGTGGCCAGCCATAATAGGCCCGTCGCGACAAGTACCGCCGCGCCGGCCGAGATACCTTGGCGTAGGGTCAGCCAACCGCTCTCCAGCACCAGGCTGGCGACAAGGATTGCGACCGTATTAGTCAAGGTCAAGAGCAGCCACTCAGTGGCGAAGACGCGGCCACGGTAGCCGTCTTCAGTACGTTGTTGGAGAAGCACGGTGGAGAAGGTCCAATTTGCCCCGCTCGGCATGTGGCCGAGCATCACGAGTGGCAGGATACCGTAGGTCCAAGGGCTCCAGCCGACGGCAGCGTAGGCAACACCGCTAGCAATGATGCCAAGTCCAAGAAGGGTTGGCCAGTGTTCTTGTTGCGGCACCCAAACGCGGGCGGCGATCGGTCCGAGGCCGGTACCGAGACCGCGGGCAGCGTACAGTAGGCCGATGCCGATCCCGGGCTCGCCTGGGGCCAGATGCTCTCCAAGTAAAGTCAGCATGTAGACTTGAGCTCCGCCGCCCAGGGTCCAAGCCGCCTTGGTCAGCGCGATCCGCCCGATTCTAGGATCACGGCGCATGTGGCGCCAGCCATCGACGATATCAGTGAGCGCGGCGGTGACGGTCGCAGGTCGCTGCGGGGCATCGGTGGGTGGAATGTGGGTGCGCAAGATGAACCAGGCCGAGATCAGGTAGCTGGCGCTGTCGATCACGAACACCAGCTGCGTACCGAACCAGGCGGTGGCGAAACCACCGAGCGCTGCCCCAACCGCCAACAGGGTTGACCAGGTCGCTGCTCCCAGGGTGTTGGCGGTCAGCAGCTCTCGCGGCGATGTGATGTTGGGGATCACCGCGCTGCGCGCTGGGATGAAGACCGCCCCGAGAATCACCTGCAGAGCGATCAACACGTAAAGCAAAGGCAGGTCCCCGACGTCTTTCACCAACAAGAAGCCGAGCACCACGATCGCCCTGAGCAGGTCGGAGGCGATCATCAGCCAGCGCCGATCGAGACGGTCGACCAGCAAGCCGGCGAACGGTGAGGCCAACGCCCAAGGCAATAGCTTGGTGATCAACACCATGCCCATCGCTAGCGGCGACCCGGTGAGGTTGCGGACTACAGTGTAGAGCGCGATGGTGGCGAACCAGTCGCCAAGCAATGACGCGATGTCGCCCAACCAGATTCGCCGGAAATTCTGATTGGTGCGCAGTAGTGCGATGTATCCTATAGGCTGATTTTGATTTGGCACCGGACCTTCTCCCAGGTCATTCTCCCAGGTCAGAGTGTCCTATCATGGAACCGTCCATCATAACGAGACGGCGAGGCTAACGGTGTTGACGATCACACTCTTGCTGTTCAGACCTATTGCTATTCAGACCTGTTGACGTTTAAACCTCTTGCTGTTCAGACCTGTTGACGTTTAGACCTGTTCAGCCGTAAAACTAGTATTGCCATGTACGAAGAGTTCTACGGCTTCAGCGAGCCGCCTTTCAACATCACCCCCGATCCGCGTTTCCTGTTTTTCAGTGATCGCCATCGGGAGGCCTTCGATCACCTGATGTTCGGGATCACCGAGCGCAAAGGCTTTATCCAGATCACCGGTGAAGTGGGAGCAGGTAAGACCACGCTCTGCCGGGCGCTGTTCGAGAGTCTCGACGAAGGTTATGAGACCGCCTTGATCCTGAATCCGCGGATGACCAGCCTGCAACTCCTGCGGTCGATTCTCGCCGAGCTCGGTCTCGAGACCGCTGGAGACGATCGCTTCCTCTACCTTGAAGCCCTCAATCGGTTCCTGCTCGACAAGGTTGCCCAGGGCCAGGATGTGGTGCTGGTGATCGATGAGGCGCAGGACATGAGCATCGAATTGTTGGAGGAAGTGCGGCTGCTCTCCAATCTCGAGACCGATCAGCGCAAGTTGCTACAGATTGTCCTGATGGGGCAGCCGGAGCTGCGTGAGCTGCTCGACGATCGGCGTTTGCGTCAGCTACGGCAGCGCATCACGGTGCGCTACCATCTGACGCCGCTGACGTTACACGAGACCGAGCACTACATCGGCCATCGTATGAAGCTCGCTGGCGGTAACGGTCGACCGACCCTAGATCGCTGGGCGTTGCGCAAGATCTATCGCTACTCGCGAGGCGTACCGCGGTTGATCAACGCGGTCTGTGACAAAGCTCTGTTATGCGGCTTTGTCGATGGTGTCGACCGTTTACGTTGGCGGCACATACGACGCGCCGTACGTGAGCTCGAGGGACGAATTACATGAGTTTGATCAACGAAGCCCTCAAGCGGGCGCGGCTCGAGGCTGCGCGACGAGACGCCAGCGAGAAGGGGGTTCCGGTCACCGCGCTGCCGACATACATACCGCCCCGACGCAATCCCTGGCTGGCGCCGTTGCTCGGCTTCGTGGGTGGCATCGCCGTGGTCGGTATCGCCGCGGGTGGCTTTTGGTGGATGAGAGCTGAGCCGTCGCGTCCGGACGCTGTCGCTCGGACCGTGGTTGTGGTCGATCCGGTGGCCCCTACGACATCAACAGGAATGAATATGTCCCAGCCGCCTGTCGCGCCTCAGCCGGCTGCGCCTCAGCCGGCCACACCAGCGCTAACGCAGCCAGCCCAGCGTGCGGCCGAGCCGCCACCCGAGGCGAGCTCAGAGACTCGTCGAGATGTCGCTCCCGCTGAGACTCCGCGAGGTGAAAGCGGGGAGCCAGCGCGAATCCCATCTAAGCCGGCGATGGCTGCGATCGAGCCGCCTCCGCCTCCTGCGCCCGCCGCTCTTGCATCCGGCGTTCCTGCATCTGCCGCTCCTCTCCTATCTGGCTCCTATCGCCGCGAGGTGACCCTCGCCGGAGGCAAAACTCTCAAGCTGGACTTCATCGTTTGGTCGGAGGCGCATCCGTTCGCCCAGATCAACGGCGAATTAGTCAATCCTGGCCAGATGGTCGAGGGTTACATCCTGCGACAAGTCGAGCGCGATCGTATCGAGCTCGAAAGCGATGACGGAAGCTTCTGGCTGCGGGTCAACTAGCCTGTCGTCCACTCACTAGCGGTTCACAGCTGCCAGAGTCGGCTTGGCGCTGATATCCTCTCGCAGGTCACTAACCAGCTGAGGAGAATCTGCATGTCGATCCAGTTCGAGCATCGAGTGTCTCGTCGTCTGCCTGCCGTCTTGGCAACCCTGGCCGCGGTCACCCTCTGGCTGTCTCTGGCAGCTTGTGGCGGCTCTGGGTCGGGCACAGCGGATAACACGCAGCAGGCCACGGTGCCGCCATCGGCCGCTTCTCAGCCGACCGCTTCTCAGCCGGCCACGACTCAGCCAGCCGCAACCGGCGACAGCTCGGTCGAGCTCGAGTTCTGGCAGTCGGTGAAAGATTCGGGAGACACGGATCAGCTTCTGGCGTATATCAAGAAGTATCCACAAGGGCAGTTTGTGGAGTTGGCCGAGACTCGATTGAAGAACGCCGCCGCGGGCAATGGCACGGGAGCCAAGAAAGTAGATTCGCCCGGGCCGACTGCCGCGAAAGCTCGCCCACCCGCTGCTGCGCCACCGCAGAAAGTGCTCAATCGGCGAGATCGAGTGTTGAGTGTCGTACGTCGGTCATTGTCGCGCTACTCGGATCCGCGGTTGCATATCTATCCAGATATTCCGCGTTTCAAGGCGGACAACGCCGCGTCGGTCCACGGCATGGACCCGAGCAAAATCCTCGTGCTCTACGACGACGGCTTCCGCGCCGGTGGCAAAACCGGTTTTGTGATCACCGATCGGCGGATCTTTTGGCGCTTTGTCTCGGGCTCCGATGCGCTCTATCTCGACTTTCAGGACATCCAGTCTTCGATCGCGCGCAAGAACAAATTCTTGCTCAACGGTTACGAAGTCTCGACGACTATGTCGTCGAGTCCCAGACATGCTGCCGAAACCTACGCGGATCTTGCGTTGGCCCTGCGCGACGCGTTTCGGTAGGAGGAAACCGAAGCCCGAAGGGCGGTATTCGGTAGCCCAGTCACCCTGGGATCGAATAGCCTTGAATAAGCTCCGGATGAACCAGAATCCCAGGGTTGACACCCTGGGCTACCGGATTCCGCCCTCCGGGCTCCGGATGAATCAGAATCCCAGGGTTGACGCGCTAGCTCGAGGTCTGTTCCGGGTCCTCGGGTTTGGCCTTCACGAACAACTCAGCCCCTTCGATACTGTGACGCTGAAACAGTGCAGAGATTTCCAGCTCATAGCTTCTCGTTGCATGATGTTCCTTCTGACGCTGAATGTAGCGGCGAACCCTGGGAACTTGTGACTCGCTCACTGTGAACGCTGCGTAGCCGCTTTGCCAAGAGAATTCCGGATTCTGTGTCAGCTCCTTGCCGTAGTGTGATGCGTTCGCCTTGATCGCGGCGACCATTGTCGCTACCGATCGTGCTGCCGGAATGCTCGCCAGGATGTGGATGTGATCCTGCATGCCGTTGATTTCGAGCATCCGGCCCTTTTTGTTCCAGATAATGCCGCCGATATGCGCGTAAAGCGCAGCTTCATATTCCGTGGGAATCAAGGGCGTGCGATATTTTGTAGCGAAGACGATGTGGTATTTGAGAGAGGTGTAACTATGACCCATGATCCAATCTTACTCTGGTGCTTTCTCCTCTGGAGCCCGTAGGGCATCATCCAGAATCCCAGGGTGTCAGCCCTGGGATTGGGGTTGGGATTCTGATTGGGATCGGGGGTCTGAATCGGATCTAGGGCTCGCAGACCTCCGAAAGATCGCCCCGGAGCCGCACGGAGCTGCCGCCAAAGCTGCCGGTGCGTTGTTTCGCGTAGCGCGCGTCCATCAGATGGACGACGTAGCCGTCTTCTGCCATGTCTTTGGAGACCTGTTCGATCTCGACCCACGGGTAGCGCACCCAATTCACCATGCCCTGGACGCAAGGGGCACGGAACGCGGCGCGGGTGACGTCGTTCTCGATCAGCCTTGGCTGCGTGATGTCGTCGAGACGCAGGCGAGGGCGCCCGAACCACTCAAACGTACCGAAGCGGAATTCACTTTCGGTGGCGATGA
>JAJCXQ010000137.1 GCA_029263355.1 Acidobacteriota bacterium
GGAGTTGGCTGACCTCGATGCCGATCCGCCAGATCTCGAACAGTGTTTGAGCACCTGGCGGTTTACCGTCAGCGAGAGTCGGGAGCTTCGCCGCCAGTTGCGTCGTCGGCAGACCCTGGCGCCGGACGAACCGCTTCCTGCCGTTGGCCTGAAGCAGGGGGCAAGGGGCAAAGATCTCTTGGCGCGGCTGCGGCCCTGGCTCGATGAGCTGTCGATCCGCTAACCTCGTCGGACGCGGCCCAACCTGGATGGTCAGGCGCTCACCATCCACAGACTCAAAGGATCGACAGCTGTCGTGATCAGCTATATCTACATCGAGCAGGGGATCGCCGACCATCCCCGCACCCGCGAGATTTGTGGACGTTTCCCGAAGGCGGTGCGTGTCGCCTGCGAGCGTTATGGCGAGGTATTCAATCCGCGATCGCAAAGCTTCCGGTTACAGAAACAACGCCCAGCCTTGATCTTGGCCCGCAAGCCGAATCGGCTGGTGCAGCCGACCCCCGTGGGCTACGGTATCGGGGCCGAACGCAACTACTACTTCTCGCACATGCTCAATTGTGTGTACGACTGTCGTTACTGTTTTCTGCAGGGGATGTATCGCTCGGCCCACTACGTTGTCTTCGTCAACTTCGAGGATTTCTTCACCGCGATCGAGGACACCGTCGCCGAGGCGCCGAACGATCCGACGTGCTTCTTCTCGGGCTACGACTGCGACAGTCTGGCGTTCGAGGGTGGGACTCGTTTCGTCGAAAACATACTTCCGATCTTCCGTCAGCTGCCGGACGCCTGGCTCGAGCTCCGCACCAAGAGTACGCGCATTGAGACCCTATTGGCAGCGGAGCCGATACCGAACGTCGTTGTCGCCTTCAGCTTCACGCCTGAGGAAGTCTCGGAGGCTTTGGAGCACAAGGTGCCGTCAGTGGCTCGTCGCATCGCCGCAATGGCAGGGTTGGCCGAACGTGGCTGGCGGTTGGGGCTGCGTTTTGACCCGTTGATCTACTCAGCTGATTTTCGTGCTCAGTATCAACGACTCTTCGAGCAGGTCTTCGCTAGGATCAACAGCGAGGCGTTACATTCAGTGAGTCTCGGCCCATTTCGCTTGCCGACCGGCTTTTTCCGCCAGCTAGAGCGCCTCTACGGTGACGAACCGTTGGTTGCCGGACCGATGAGTCAACAGGCCGGCATGGTCTCGTATCGGTCGGACCTCGAAGCTGAGCTGGTTGGTTTTTGTACCGAAGAACTGCTCGGGCGAGTGCCGAAAGAGGTATTCTTTCCCTGTCAGCTGCCTGCTGCTGCGGAATGAGGGCGACCGTCGCCGAAACAAACTTTTTCGAAGGGGTGGGTGTTCTGTACAAGGTGTCGAGGAGGATCAATGTTGCGTTGCTCGCCGCCATCGCGTTCGGCGCGTTCGGTGCGTTCGCTGACGATCAAGGCTCGGATTTGCCAACCGAGGACTGTGTTCGTTTACAGCGCGAGGCTCGCATCGCCCGCCTGCGCCACGACCCAGCTACTGAGCTCGAAAAGCTCGAAGCGGCTCATCGCGACTGCCCGGGCGTCATCACGCCGATTTACGCCCTCGTGAAGTATTACCGCCAGCACCCAGGACTCGAGGATAAATATCAGCAGTTTGTCTCGCTGCTCACCCAGCGTATACAAGACCCCGAAAGTGTGCTGCCGGTAGGCATCATTCAATACCTGATCCGCGATCGTGAGGTGGGGGATCTCGAACTGCGGGCACTGCTGGATCGGGTCTCGCGGCAATCTTCGAAACCCGCCGAGCAGGATCCTGGCTGGTTGCGGATTCGAGCCCAACTCGAGCAGCGTCTGGGAGAGACCGAGGCGGCGGTGATCACATTGGAGCAGTTGGCTGAACAGCAGGATGCTGACGATGTCTTCGTCCCTTTGCTCATGCTCTACAGCAAGCTCGAACGTTGGCAAGAGGCCGCCGAACTGATTGCTCCCAGGGTAGACAAAGACCAATACTTGCGTCGTCAATACATCTATGTTCTTGGCAAGTTGGGGCGCTATGACGAGGTGTTGAAGCAGGTCCACCTGCTGACCATGGGTGCCAGTACGGCAAGTGCCACTGGTGCCCTCCCGAAGCTCGAATCGATCTTGGCGGCGCTCGATATTGAACATGGGCTTTGGTAAGTGCGTCCTTCTGAAGATCTAGCTTCTGGTCGTCGGTCGACACGCGAGGGTAGCCGATGAGCAGGACCTCCTCGACCGTGCTCGCTCCATCCGCACGACCTCGCTAGCTCGAGAAGGCTGTTTCTGGGCGGTAGCTCGTCTAAAATTCTTTTTGGACGTAGTTTCGGAAGCGATCTTCGAGGTCGATGGGGGAGGTGCCATAAATGGTCTCGAGCACCTCGGCCGGTGGATAACCCTCCGCCACATAGAGCATGAATGCTGGGAACTCCTGCTCGGCCCAAGTGGCTTCGCCGTGGCGCAGGAAGTGTACCAGCAGCCAAGAGCTGGGATAGTAGAGCGAGCGTCTGTCACCGTAGAACGTATCGGCGTCAGCGGTCATCAACTGATGGACACTCAAGCCTTCGCCGCTGTGGATCTTGCGCTTGACGTGATCGAGGCTGAGCCGAGGCTCAGGGGTCGAGCGCACCACACCATAACCCAGCACCAAAACAAACTTAGGCTTGGCGGTCTTGCCGGGGACAAGTTTGCCCTTATGGAGCTCAGAGTTGCCGAGATACTCGGCAAACCCCTCACCGAGCCAGCGTGGAAGGTAAGAGCCTGGAGCTACTAAATGTCGGTCGACCCAAGCGTGGGTGGCCTCATGCATCATGGTACCTAAGAGGCTCTCCGTCGACGGCGCTTCGAGGTGGAACGCGAACAGCCCGGTGGGGCTGTAGAAGCCGGAACTCCACTCGAAAACTTCCAGTTCGGCCTTCATCGCCTCGAAAGTGCGGCGGCTGGCGAACAGATAGACCACAATTTTGTAGGGCTCGGGTTGCCGTGCGATACGGGACCCGAAAAGGCCTTGGATGATGTTGAAGACGGCCTCCAGGTTGCCCGCGGCAATTTCGGCGGTCCTAGGCTCCGGTCCGTCACTCACCACCACGAAGCGTGGCGACTCGGCCTGTTGACGATGTGTGCGATCGAGAACTTTTTCGGCGATTGCTGACTGACGTTTCAGCAGCGCTTTGCGCTGTTCCAAGGGCAGGGCGGTGATACGCGCGCGACGAGATTCCGCACCTTCGGGATCGGCGTTGGCCAAGGGTAGCCAAGAGGTGGACCCCGAGGAGTCGCCGACAGGATGACGGACTACTCGCCGAAACGGAGGAAGAGCAGGTTCTTGCGGCTCAGTCGCGTCGAGTAGACGACGCTCTTTTTGTTTTCGAGGTGCTCCGGCAATTGCGGTAGAGCAGCTCGGTTGGCGAGCAGGTAGGTTGGTTGTGCCACCGACAGCTCGGCAAACAGCTCTTCGTCGCTAGTCACGTCTTTCAAGTAAACACCGTCTGAATAAAAGTTCACGGCGCGGGGAACATTGTCCAGAGCTAGGGCCAGGATCGGACGCCCTGCAGCCCGCGACTCGACCGTTGCCTCGCGCATGATGGTTGCTAGCTCTCGCCCGGACTTGACCGGGTTGAGCGGGGGATAAACCAAGGTCACTGCCACCAGCATGGCGGCGGCCATCGTTCCGCCGAGCCAACCAACGGATCGTAGTGTTGAGCTGCGGACTGCCGTTAGCAGGGCGCCGAGGCCTCCAACTCCCAGCACGACAGCGAGAGCCGCAGCGGGGAAGAGCATTTCGTCGCCAAATCGCGGCGCGGCAAACGGTAGCGCCGCCGCGGCCAAAGTCATCAACACCCCAACCGCACCGAGCGGTACGGTGACCCATCTCTGACCGATTTCCCGAACTCCCGTCGCGCCTGCTCGCCACCAACCCACAACAGCGGCAATCAGTCGCGCGATCAGGATGGCAAAAATCGGCACCGCCGGCAAGATATAGAGGTCTCGCTTCTCAGTTGAGATGGAAAAGAAAACCACCACGAAAAGGCTGGCGATGAGGAGGAATCGATCGTCCGCCTCACGCCGCCGGCGCCAGGCCAGCAAAAGGGCACCGGGCAGCAGGAAGCTCCAAGGCAGGAGGGCGTAAGGGAGGACTTTTAGGTAGTACCAGGTCGGTTGTTCGTGGTGCATACCGTGAATCGCGCGCCCGACAAAATGCTCCTGGAAAGCGCCCCACACCGAATAGTCGGCAACCCAGAGATCAGCCGAAAATGCCCAGGCGCCAGCGATGGCGACGAAAGTTAAAGGGCCGGCGACCGGAGCGAAGTTGCGCCAGCGGTGGAATTCCCGGTCGAATGCTAACGTCATGAGGGCGATGCCGAGGGGGAGCATCAGGCCGACCGGTCCTTTGGCCAACACCGCCAGCGCCGCGGCCGCCCAGAACACCACACCTGCTCGATGTCCCGGCCAATCACTCCGCCTGAAGGCTTCGAAAGCGCTGGTGGCGATCAAAATCAAGAAGCAGAGGAGAGAATCGATCTGCGCCGCACGCGCCTTGTCCCAGAAGATGTGAGTGGTGACCAACAATCCTCCAGCGAGCACCGCGGTTTGGGTGCCGGACATTCGGCGAGCGAGGCGCATGGTGAGCCATAGCGATCCGAGGGCGGCCAAGACCGAAGGCAAACGAGCGGTCAACGACAAAACCGAACCAAAGGGTAGCGAGAAGATTGCAATCAACCAGAAAAAGAGTGGCGGTTTGTGGGTGTTGACCTCACCGTTGACGTGCGGCACGAGCCATTCGCCATCGACAATCATCTCGCGCGCACCTTCACCAAAGAAGGGCTCGTCTGGGGCCCACAAGTCGTACGCCCAAAGATTCCAACCAAACAGGACGATCCCGAGGAGTAGGACCCAGCGCGGATTCAGCGCGCCGAGCGACAGGGTTGTGTTCTCGAGCTTCATGACCCGTCCTTCTCAG